>JBAVYX010000215.1:0-32333 GCA_049588475.1 Silvibacterium sp.
GCGGTGGCCCTTGGCAAGGGCGGATTCGTCACCCTCTATCTCAACGAAAAGAAGGTTGGGGAAGACCGCGTCGACAAGACCGAATACGGCCGCTTCTCAGCCGACGAAACCTTCGACACAGGCCTCGACCCGGCTCGCCCGTGAGCGAGGACTACCAGTCGCACTTCCGCTTTCCTGGCACCATCGATACGGTCGAGATTGACATAGCGCCGGCCAACCTCGCGGCAAAGGATCAGAGAGGCTCATCCTCGCACAACTACGCGACCGCCTGGGAACCGAGTCATCGGCATTTCTTGAATAACGGGCTATCCGGAGAAAACCTTCGAAGTTGTGGGGCCTCCGCCGGAAGCGCCAGGCAGGCCCACGTTTTCGACGGCCAGGCTGGAGGTGAGAAGGCCGTGTTCGCTGGTGTAGGACAGACTCACAGTCTCGTAGCGTTTGGATTTGAGGTCGTAGACCTCGCACTCGTCGAAGGGGCGGGAGTAAATGTGGAGGGTGACCGCGGGGGAGGCAAAGGCGGGCGGGTTGACGATAAGATGGATGGGCTCCTCGGAGTCCACCTCGGCGGGGTTGTCGGCATCGATGACGTAGCGGTCGGTGGGGACGAGTTCACAGAACTGCGTCGCTGGATCCTGATAGACGAGGCGGTAGTTCTGCACCTGGACCTTGCCGAAGGCGATTCCCATCCAGCAGCGCTGCTTGGTGTGGTTGTGAATCCTGCTCACTTGGCCGCTTTCCCAGCAGATAGCGATGAGATCGAAGAGCGGCGTGTGAAGAATGAGGTTTCGAGTGTAGTGCTCGGGGCTGAAGTAAAGGTAGGGATCGAGGCTCGCGACGGAGACGGGATTGTCACGCATGAATTCGAGCACGGCGCGGTCTGTAAACTGCTCTTCCGGGATTTCGCTGAGCCGCGTAGCGAAGCTGTTGATGTCGACCATGAAATGCAACTCCTGCAGTGCTGTTCAGATTATTGCGGGTCGCGATGGCGAGAGTCAAAAGAGCAAGAGATAAAGACGGGCCGGCTGGTAGTAGTAAATTCCGGTTTCTTTCCGGACCAACCTTGGTTTTTGGGGCCCTAACTGCGCCAGTGGAGGATCACGGGGCCGCTCAAGGGATGTGGCGCGGGCTCGCCGGCTTTAAGCGAGTCGAGACGGGCCTGCTTGAGGGCGAAGTACCATTTCGCCGGGCGGTCGGCGTCGTCGATGAGCATGAGCGAAGGATCGTACTTCAGGCCCTCGGCCTGCTGGATCATGGTGAGCTGATCCTGGCGGACGAAGCGGCGCCCGAAAAATGTCGCAATTGCGGTTACAAAGGGGATGGCGTAGAAGATATTCCAGGCAGCGCATACATCAATGCGACAGGCATTCGCAACCGTAGGAGTTACAGTTGTGAGGCTCGCAAACCACTTGTCGCCGCAGCGGATGGTTTCGTAGCGGCGATTGGGGAGAACAAAGTCTATGGTTGTGGTGATGGGTTCGCCGTAGATTCCGAGGAGTTTGTAGGGAGCGCTATTTCCCGACGGCGCGTGGGCGGACATGCGGAAGCCATCAGGGATGGGCTCGAAGTGCTTTTCTTTTTCGTGGATGCTGGCCTTTTTGCGCCACCACCAGGCCTGGTGGACGAAGGGTCCGTGGGCTGGGTCCATGAGGCCGATGATGCCGTGGTCGACGTTGCAGGGCAGATCGGCGGTCAGGTGCGCGCTACGGAAGCGCGGACCGAATTTGGGGACTTCGGGTGGCGGAGGCTGCTCGCCGGCGCGGGGGCGTCCCGAGCCGGGCTGGGGGATGTAGACCCAGGCGTATCCGTCACGCTCTTCACAGGGGAAGGCGGACGCGTAAATTTTTTGAGGGTCGAGCGTGTCGGTGGAAGTCAGCGAGGGGATTTGCATGCACTGGCCGCTGGCGGGCTCGAAGGCCCAACCGTGGTATTTGCAGGTGAGCTCGCGGCCATCGAACCATCCGCAGGAGAGCGGGATGCCGCGGTGCGGGCAGCTGTCGCGCATGGCGAAGAGCTTGCCGTCTTGCCTGCGTCCCAGAACCAAAGGAATGCCGAGGAGCATGGCGGTGTGGAGCTTCTTTCCGCGCAAAGGCTCGCTGCGCATGGCCGGGTACCAGTCGTTGTAAAGCAGCGTCGTGGCCGGAGCCTGGGGAATCTTAGACATCGGGTCCTGCCTTACTATATCGAGACTGCCTGCCATTGCTAAACCGCCTCCGGCGGCGCCTGCGCGGCGGACGGTGCTGGCCGCACGAGCCAGTTGCTCGGTGGGTTCCCTGATCGATTTTGCCAGGGAGAGCTTCAATAAGTAGCCAGCAGACTGATTTCGGGGAGCGCGGCGACGCGGGCTTCTCTATAATCGGCCAATGTCCCGCGAGGAGACGCAACCATGAACAGCCTGCGCACGGCGAAGCGCTTCGTTTTTCCGCTGCTCGGGCTGTGGGTGCTGCTGTATGCCTCTTTTTCGCTGCTGAAGCCGCCGCTGCTGGATGGGCCGGATTCGATAAATGCCGAGGCGGCGCGCGAGATGGCGGTGAATGGCGACTGGGTAACTCCGCATGTGAATGGCGTGCGCTCGCCGCAGACGCCGCCTTTGCTGGTGTGGATTACGGCGGCGAGCTTTAAGCTGTTTGGCGTCTCGGACTGGGCGGCACGGCTGCCGCTGGCGTTTTGTGCTCTGGCGCTCTTTGCGGTGACACTGGCGCTGGGGGCGCGGCTGTTTCTGACTCCGGTGGCGGGATTTTATGCGGCCCTGATCTTGATGACCTCGTTCGGAATTTTCCTGTTCACGCACCTGCTTTATCCCCTGCTGCTGCTGACGCTGTGGATCACACTGGCCATGTATTTCTTCTGGCGGTCGCTACGAGTTGCGTCGTGGCAGACGGCGGCCGGGTATGCGGCGGCGTGTGCGCTGGGGTTTCTGTCGATGGGACTGGCAGGCGCCGTGCTGCCGGTGGGGATCGCGGTTCTGTTTTTGTTCTTCACGCAGAATCTGCGGCATCTTGCACGGTGGCATCCGGCGATCGGAGTAGCGGTCTTTCTGCTGATCGCCGCGCCGTGGTATGTGGCGGCATACCTATCCGCCCGAGGGCAGAGGCCGTTTGCGGCTCCGGTGCATAGCGTGCTGAGGACGCCGGTGCTGGTGTTTTGGGCGTTCGCCCTGCTGTGGATGATTCCATGGTGCTTTTTCGCTGTGGCAGCGCTGGCGCGGATGTCAAAAGGCCTTTTCCGGGGCGCGGGGCTGGATCACGATGAGCAGGCAATGCTTTTGGTGGTTCTGTGGGCCGGAGTGGTGATGGTTCTCTATACCTTCTCGAGCCGGCAGGAGTTCTATGTGCTTCCGGCGATGCCCGCGCTGAGTTTGCTGGCGGCGGGTTGGCTGACGGCGGATGAGGCCGCGCCTTCGCGGCTGGGGCTTGTGTTCGCTTGGATCATCTTTGTCAGTGGCTTAGTCAAAGCGGCTGTAGCGGTGTTTCTTGCCTGGCACGCGCCGGTACCCGCTCCGGGCACGGACATCGCGACGCTGATGCATCTGCATCCGGAAGAGCATGGGCCGTTCTTCGGATACTTGTTCGCTTTTACATTTGCCTCGATGGGGGCATTTCGGGTGCCGCTACTGATTACGGCAGCGGCGCTGGCGGCGGGCGGGACGGCCAACCTGGTCTTCAGATTGAAAAACAAGGCGCGGATGGCGAATTGCTTTCTGGGCGGGATGATGGCCTTTCTGCTAATTGCGGCGCATCTGGCGTTGAATACTTTTTCGCCTGTGGTGTCGGCGGCGGTTCTGGCGGAGGCGATTAAGCCGGAGGTCAATGCGAACGATCTGATCGTGGTGAGCGGCCCCTACGAGGATGCTTCGGCGCTGGGCTTTTATTTGGAGCGGCCGGTACAGATGTTGAATGCGCGGGCGGATATTCTGGCTCCGTGGTCGTTTTCTCCGGATGCTCCGAAGATTTTTGTGGACAATGCGGCGCTGGGGACGTTGTGGAGCAGTGGGACACGGGTGTTCTTGTGGACGACTGCGGGGAGTGTTCCGACGCTGCCGGGTGAGGCGTATGTGGTGGGACGGGATGGCGGGCGGGAGATCGTGAGCAACCAGCCGAACAACGGGGGAGCGGCGTTTTAAGTGCAGCAAAGAAACGGGTAGCTGGTGAAATGGTTAGCTCCAGTCCTGATCGCTCAAAGGCGGATAGCGAACTATTCCCCGGATCTCGAACTGGGGTCCGGTTGCCACGACATGACTTCCAGGGCCATCAGCCGGGCAATCAGAACGGCCAGGTAGAGCTGACCGAACAGGGCTTCAGCGATGGCGAGACTGCGGGCAACGGGTTTGATTGGGATGATATCGCCGTAACCGAGCGTGGTCAGAGTGCAGAAGCTGTAGTAATACCACTCGGCTACCGCTGTAGTAAGCGGGACGGAACCCTGGAATGATCCAGGTTTCAAGTAGTTGGTTAAAAGGTACAGGTGTGCCCAGGCGAGACCGATGATCAGATATGCCGCAATCGCACCCTGGATCCGCATCGAGGTCATGTTTCCACGACGAAAGACCTGGGAGAGCAGGATGTAGCAAAGCAGGGTCATGCTGACAGGCGTAACGATTTCGCGAAACAACTGGTAGTTCGCGGTCTGGATCCACCATCCTGCCCACTTGACACACAAAGAAAAGACACCAAAGCACAAAGCGACAGTGAAGAGACGCCGCTGACCCCAGGCTATGGCCACTCCGGAAACCAGAATTACTGTGTAAGCAAGGTCAGAAGAGAGTTGCCGGTGTCTCTCGCCAAGACCTAACGCCGGCATCACGAATACGGTCACAACCAGTAACGCGAGGAAGATCGACAGGTTCAACTGTGATTCCCATGTCTGGCTAATCAGCGCGCGGGTTCGGTGGACAGCGTGATGTCTCTGCTCTTTGGTGATTGGCGGGCGTAGCATCCGGGGTCAGATTTATAGCGAGATCATTTTATTCTCAGGAAGCGGGTAGCTGGTGAAGCAGTCAGCTAAAGTCCGGTTAACTGATAAAGCGTCAGCGATAAAAGCGCCGAAGTACGCGCCCTGATACAAACCTGGCAAATCCACCCCCTTTCGCAAGTGCGCGAAAGGATGGGGCAGCCGTCACCTACTTCGCTGCAGGCGTTCTGGCCACAATCGAACAACTTCCGTTCCCTGCAGCCGCTTTTTTGCATCGATCCATTGCGTCGCTGTCGGCGATGCTCTGGTCAAATGCTCCTTGCGCAAGCCCCCACCCTCCCTGCCCGTTGGCCGCAAATGCCTTGTAGGGAGCTCCCAGCAGAAAACGCCTCCAGGCTTCCTCGCCCTGGTCCCTCAAGCCAACGGGAGGCGGTATTTTCGGTGGCTCGGGCGGTGGCAGCACCATCTCACCGAGGGGCAACAGACTGTGTGCCTTTAGAAACTCCTCAACCTTTGAGGACCACGCGGCAGGGTGCGCGTAGAGATGATGCCCATCCTCTCCATCGGGCGCGGCAAGCACAAATTGCTCCACGCCGCCGCCCTTTGTGTATGCCGCCTCGAATTGCCGCGCCATTGCCGGTGGAAACCAGTGATCGTTCTCGGAATAGATCCAAAGCATTGGCAGAGGTCCATGTTTGCGGGCCCCCTTTCCAAAGGCACCAAAGGCATCGATCACGCCGCTCAGGTTGCAGTTATGCTCGTGTCCGTCCCCGCCCCGGCCACCCGCGAAACTGATGGCGGCCTTTAACTCCTTTGGAGGATCAGCTACGAGCGCTGCCTGCGCGAATCCGCCGGTGGATACGCCCGCGCTCAGCACCGTCTCTCCATCCACCTCGGGCAGTTTCTGGGCAAACTTCATTACCGCTTTCAGATCCTCTGCGCTGGCCTGGCCTGCCTCTTCAAAGCTGCCGTTTCTGGAACCGCATCCGCCATGCCTCCCGTCCTGCTCACCGCCCGACCGCCCGTAACCCTTTCGTACCACCACGATCACCACATATCCTCGCCGTGCAAACCACAACGCCTGCGCAAGCTGCGCCCAAGGGGTGACGTGCATGCGGTCCTCGGCCTTGTCCGATGTTCCGTGGGTGAGAACCACGAGTGGATGCCGTCCCGGCCGATCCGCATAAACCTCAAGGATATCGAGGCCGTTCGGGAAGGCCATGGGCACGGGAGCCCACATCTCCTTCTCGACGAAGGTCACCGGAGGCTGTCTCGGCTTCGCATTTTCCTGAGGGCTGGTATCCGTTGCGGCCGGCTCTTGCGCGCCCACAACTACGGCCACGATCCAGACCATGATCCACAACGGAGGCCAAACGATGCGCATGGTCTGCAGTACAGCCGATTTCCCAATCGGCGGTCAAGATGTTTGGCTATCCGTGGGAGTTTCGCGCGCCGCGGGTTTCAGGTTGCCGTTCTCGAGGGTGAAGGTTTCTCCGCGCCAGGTGACGGTATTGCCGGCGAAGCTCCAGACCCAGGTCCAGAGGGCAAAGAGGTCGCGCAGAGGCAGGAGCCAAAGGTCGCGCGGGACCTGACGGTCACCGAGGATGCCAACTCCCACCGACAAAGCCACGGTCACGCGGGCAAGGCAGGTGAGGCTGAGCAGGGCGAGGCTTTCGAGAGCGAAGCCGGAGGCGATGACGTTGAAGATGGCCCACGGGAGTCCAAAGGTGAAGATGAGGCCGAGGTAGTCCAATTTGCGGGAGTCGCGGATGCCGCGGGCCCAGCGGAGCTGGTGGGAGAAGAATCCGGCGAGGGTGTAGGCAGGGACGGAGGTATCGACGACTTCGCGAGTGAGGGCGACGGCGAATCCCGCCTGGGCGATGCGGTGGCCGAGCTCGTAGTCGTCGGCGAGGTAGTGGACGAGAGGGGCAAATCCGCCAATGGCATCGAGGGCAGGACGGGAGACAGCGAGCGTGGAGCCGAGGCCAAAGCGGATTTCTCCGTCGAGTTTGAGAGAGATAAGGACGCCGGGAAAGAAGTCGGTGGAGATGCCGAGGGCTTCGAGTTTTGATCCTACCCTCCCGTGAGTAAGGCCGCGGTAGGGTGCAGTGACCAGGCCGACTGGCTTGCTCTTCTGCGGAGCGGCGAATTCGGCCATAACGCGCCTGAGATAGCGCGACGAGACGCGGATATCGCTGTCGTTGACCAGCAGATATTCATAGCGAGCGTGGGGCGCAAGCTGGGTGACGTTGCCCATCTTTCCGTTGGGGCCGAGGTTTTCGGGAGTGTGAATGAGGCGGATGTTGCTGTCGGGGAATTCGGATTTGAGTTGTTCAATAGCTGAGACCGCGGGGTCGTCGAGCGACGAGACTCCGAAAAGAAGTTCGTATTCGACGGGATAGTCCTGACGGCAGTGGCTGGCGAAGGCTTCGTACATGCCGGGGTCGAGTCCCTTGGCCGGCTTGAGGATGCTGACCGAGGGGGTAAATTCGCTGGCCGGGGTACGGCGGCGTACGAAGGAGCGCGCGCTCCAGAGAGCGGCGATGTAGTAGAAGAGCCCGGCGAAGGTGAGAAGCGTGGTGAGGGATTCGACAAGGACAGCCATCAGGGATTAGCCATTAGCCATTGGGCAGTTGTTACAGTTTCTCACCTCGACTGGCTTTACGACGCGCCTTCCATGAAAAAGGGCCGTCGTGTATCAAGCGCCTTTGATCGATTCCTGACAGATTTCGTCAAGCCGTGCAGTGCGTTGACAAACGACCGGGGACAAGACAATCTGTGGTTGCGGCGTAGAGTACATAATGCGCAGAAACTCGTTGCGCGCAAAGGGGGCTTCGAGGGATGGCGGGCGCTGAGAACAGGAGCTTCGACTGCCATGTCCCGGACGCATCCACACTCTCAACCGATTCTCACCTCGGTGGTCGCACATCTATACGTGCGCGATCTCAAGGCATCCACCGAATTCTTCACCACGAAGCTCGGCTTCACCGTTGACTTCATCTATGGCGATCCGCCGTTCTACGGACAGGTGAGCCGCGACAACGCCCGGCTGGCGCTGCGTTCGATGGATGAGCCCTTCTTTGCCAGTGACATTCGCGAACGGGAGGGCCTTCTCTCCGCCTCCATCACGCTGGCCAGCGCGAACGAGATCAAGCAGCTCTTTCTCGCATATGAGGCCGCCGACGTACCTTTGCATCAGGCACTTAGAAAGGAGCCTTGGGGAGCCAAGACGTTCATCGTGAGAGACCCGGACGGCAACCTTATTCTCTTTGCGGGGCCTGCAAATTAAAAAGGTGGCATACTGTGCCCTTGCCCTGCTTTTATAAACTTGTTCTTCTGTTACCCGAACCCCGGCCCAGTCTCGACCCAATATCTGACCAATGGGAGTCGACCCAGCCATGAAGAGAACTCAAGGGCTATCCACCTTCGCGATCTTAATCGCGACCGCCCCGCTTCTCGCCCAGACGCAAAATAGAGGCGCTACAGACTCGAAACCACCGGTACTGCCCGCACTTGATAAGCAGTTAATCGACACCAGCACCGATCCGTGTGTGAACTTCTTCCAATACGCCTGCGGAAATTTCCCTAAGCTCTACCCCATCCCCACAGACCAACCTTGGAATGCAACCTTTGTCATGGTCCGCGACTACACCGAGTACACGCTCCATTCATTGCTCGAAAAAGTCGCCGAGGACAACCCCTCGCGCACGCCAAACCAGCAGAAAATCGGCGACTATTACGCCTCGTGCATGGACACCTCCACCATTTATTCCCTTGGTCTCAAGCCGCTTCAGCCGGAACTCGATCGCATCGCCGCCCTCACCGACAAGAAGCTGCTCACCGATCTGCTCGCCCACTATCAGCTGATCGGCGTGAATGCATTCATGAACTTCGGTGAGCAGCAGGACTACAAAGACGCCCGCCAGCAAATCGCCTACGTCGATCAGGCTGGCCTCGGACTTCCCGAGCGTGACTACTACCTTCGCACCGGCGCCAATGACGAGAAGATCCGACAGCAGTATGTCCAATTCATTACAAACATGCTCAAGCTAATGGGCGAGCCCGACGCCAAGGCTACATCTGACGCGAAGAAGATCATGGATCTCGAGACTGCGCTGGCAAAAATCTCAATGGACATCACCTCCCGGCGCGATCCGAAAAACACTTACCATCTCATGCCGGTCTCGCAACTCGCCGGTCTGACGCCGGAGATTGATTGGACCGTGTTCTTCGAGCGCAGTGGCGTACCCCATATCACCGATCTGAATGTCGCCAATCCCGATTTCTACAAGGGTCTCAATTCAATCCTCGTAGCCACCGATCTCGACATCATCAAGACTTACCTCCGCTGGCAGCTGATTTTTGGAACCCCCAGCTACACTCTGCCGGAAGCAATGGACAAAGAGGCGTTTGACTTCTACGGACGCAAGCTCAGCGGCCAGCCCGAGCAGCGCGCCCGCTGGAAGCGCTGCGTGCAGGCAACCGATGGCGCGCTTGGCGAGGCGCTTGGCGAAGTTTACGTGAAGGAGAACTTTCCACCGGCGAGCAAGGCCGCGACAGTGCAGATGGTCCATGGCATCGAGGCTGCCATGGACACGGACATCGACACACTCACCTGGATGAGCCCGGAGACCAAAGTCAAAGCCAAAGAGAAACTGCACCTGGTCGGCGACAAGGTCGGCTATCCCGACTACTGGCGCGACTACTCGGCGCTAAACATCGTGCGGGGTGATGCTTACGGCAACGCCGTCCGCGCTACCGATTTTGAGAACCGTCGTCAGCTTGCCAAGATCGGCAAACCCCTGGACCGAAGAGAGTGGATTACGACACCAGCTACGGTCAACGCCTTCTACAACCCAAGCATGAACGACATCAATTTACCCGCAGGCTACTTGCAGCCGCCTAACTTCGATCCCAACGCTACCGATGCCTCCAACTACGGGCATCTCGCCACAATGATCGGACATGAGCTGACCCACGGCTTCGACGACGCAGGGCGCCAGTTCGACGGCAACGGCAACCTCACCGATTGGTGGACTCCTGAAGATGGCAAGCAATTCGACCAGAAGGCTGACTGCGAAGTGAAGGAGTACGGCAGCTTCACCGCGGTCGACGATGTCAAGCTCAACGGTAAGCTTACCCTCGGCGAGAACACTGCCGACAACGGCGGCTTGCGACTCGCCTACATGGCTTTCCTCGAAGACGCGAGGCGCAAGGGCATGGATCTCACGGCAAAGGACGCCAACGGCTATACGCCCATCCAGGAATTCTTTGTGGCCTATGGACAGGACCGGTGCGGGGACTTTCGCCCCGAGCTTGCCCGGCTGCTGGCGCAGACCGACCCGCACTCTCCACCGAAGTTCCGCGCTAACGGAGTCGTACAAAACATGAAGGAATTCGGCGAAGCCTTCGGCTGCAAGCCCGGACAGCCGATGATGCCGGTCAATAGTTGCCGGGTGTGGTAATCACTGTTCGCCGCTTCACTCGTATCTCAGCGCTTCGATGGGGTCGAGGTTGGCGGCCTTCCATGCGGGGTAGATTCCGAAGATCAGGCCGATGGCGCAGGAGACGGTGAATCCGATGATGGCCCACATGGCCGACATGGTAGCTGGCAGCGCGGCAATGATCAGGCGGATGAGCAGGGTAAGAATGCCGCCGACAAAGATGCCGATGACACCTCCGATGGCGCAGAGGGTGGTGGCCTCCATGGTGAACTGGATAAGAATATTGCGCTTGGTCGCTCCAATGGCCTTGCGGACGCCGATTTCACGGGTGCGCTCGGTGACCGAGACGAGCATAATGTTCATGACACCGACGCCGCCGACCATAAGGCCAACGCTGGAGACAGCAACCATGAAGATGGCGAGGCCGCCGGTGAGCTGGTTCCACAGTCGGGCGATAGTGTCGGGGGCGAAGATCTCGAAGTCGTCTTTCCGCCAGGTTTCAACCTTGCGGCGCCGCCGCAGGAGTTCACGGATTTCGTCTTCAACCAAGGCGCGATTGCGCGGGTCATCGTATTTGACGCTCAGCCAATAGTCCTTTTCTTCGGGATGGAGCTTGAGAAAGGTATGGAGGGGGAAGACGGCCTTGTTGTCTTCGGGATTGGTGCCGCCTCCGAAGACCTGCTTGCGCTTATCGAAGACACCGACGACGGTGAAGAGGTCGCCCTCGATATTGACTTCCTTGTTGATGGCGCTTTCGTTGCCGAAGAGTTTTTCGGCGGTGTCGTGCCCGAGGATCACGACGTTGGCGCGGCGCTGGTCCTCGTCTTCGGTGAAGAGACGGCCCTGAAGGAGGTTGAGGTCATAGATGTTCTGGACGGCGGTGGTATTACCCTCTTCCATGGTGCCTTGGGCCTTTTTACCGCCATATTTCACGCCGATGACGCCGACCTGGAAAATCTTGTTTACGTGGCGCAGCGAGGCATCGGCGGCGAGGACGTGAGGCAGGTCGCGCATGGCGATGGCGTCATCGAGAGTCATTCGTTTGCGAGCGAGCATTTCGGTAGTAGGGCGCACACCGATCACGGGCATGTGGAAGATCCATAGGACATTGGATCCGAGCGAATTGACCCAGGTCTGTACGTTGTTGTTGAGGCCGCTGATGATCGACGAGATAGTGATGACGGTGGTGACGCCGATGACGATGCCGAGGATGGTGAGACCGGAGCGGAGCTTGTTGGCGCGCACGGTTTCCAGGGCCATTTTGATGGATTCGCCGGAGCTGCCGAATTTCATCGCGAACCTCCTGAGAGCCTATAGTTCCGATCGCAGAGCGACGATGGGGTCGAGCATGGCCGCCTGGCGAGCCGGGTAAACGCCGAAGAAGATGCCGATGCCTGCCGAGACGAAGATGGCCACGAGCACGGACCAGAGAGCGATCTCAGAGGGAAAACCGATGATGATGGTGACCAGCTTGGCGACTCCCGCGCCGGCAAGAATACCGATCAGGCCGCCGATCAAGGACATGGCTCCGGCCTCGATGAGGAACTGGAGGAGGATGTCCTGGTAACGGGCGCCGAGGGCCTTGCGGACTCCAATCTCGCGGGTGCGCTCGGTGACGGAGACAAGCATGATGTTCATGATGACGATGCCACCGACGATGAGCGAAATTGCGGCGATACCGATGACGACGAAGAGGAAGGTGGAACTGATGCTCTTCCAGAGTCCGACAAAGGTTTCATTGGTGGAGAGCTCGAAGCTATCTTCTCCACCGGCCGCATCGTGGCGGCGGGAGCGGAGGAGCACGCGGGCTTCGTCGGCGGCGCGATCAAGTGCCGGTCCGACGGAACCGGCCTTCACATAGATAGTGACGCTGTCATTGGTTCCATAAGTGTGCTGATAGGCGGTGATGGGCACGGCGACGTAGTTGTCCTGGCTTTGGCCCAGGGTTGAGCCCTGACGCTCGCCGACGCCGATGACGGTGTAGGGCTCGCCGTCGACGCGCACCTCCTGGCCGATGGGGTCGATATTCGGCAGAAGCTTGTCGACGATGTCGTATCCGACGATGGCCACGCGCGAGGCATATTGGTCGTCGGCAGGAATGAAGCTGCGGCCGCGGACGACGTTGAGGTTGGAGATGGCGGGCATGTTCCAGCTCCAGCCGCGGATATCGGTGTTATCGCTGGAGTGATTGGTGGCGGTAACCTTGCCACTGGTGTTGAGCAGGGCGCCGACCTCGGGGCAGTTCTTACAAAGGTCCCGGACGGCGTAGTAGTCCTCGATCTTGATGTTTTTCCGCTTCTGGAACCTCTGCCACTGCTCGTAGTTGAAGATGACGGGCGACTGTTTGGAGAAGGTGAAGACGTCGGCGCCGTATCCGTAGACCTTGGTGGCGACATAATTGTTGACGCCATTGGTGAGGGTGATGACGGCGATCACGGAGGAGACTCCGATGACCACGCCGATGAGCGTGAGCACGGAACGGAGCTTGTTGGCCCAGAGAGACAGGAGCGCGAGTTTGAACGCTTCTTTGAGTTCCATGGCTTTCGCTGGCAGAGCTTACAAGAAGTTTACCAGTGGCGCGGTGCCTGAAGCCGCATTTGTGACGAGTCTCGACAGGACCGCACAGGGCTTCGCTCGGGTTCCGTGTGGTGAAAAGTACGTGTTCCGGCCGAGTGTGGTTCCATTCGCCACTTGGAACGTTGGGTGAAAGTTGTGTCTCCCACCCTTTCGCGAAGTACGAAAGGATGGGGCACCCTCGGCTGCTGCTTGGCCTATTACCCAGGTCCGAAAATCCGGAGCTGGGACACCCGGGTTCGAATGACAATTTAGCGGGGAGCAGGGGTTGCGGCGTCGGCCAGGGCGTAGGCGACGACGGTCATGACGGCGGCGTTTTCTCCGAGGAGCTGCGGGTTGACTTTGTCGAAAGTGTCGGCGGCGGTGTGGTGGTAGTTGAAGTAAAAACGGCTGTCCTGGGTGGGGGTGAATCCGGGTACGCCCTTGAGGAAGCCTATGTCCTCGCCGGCTTCTTCGCCTCCGGTCACGGTCGAGGCTCCGATGGCGTCAAGCACCTGGGCAACGGGGCGGAGATAGTCGCCGAGCGCGGGTTTGCCGGCGTAGGTGATGCCGTCGGGATGGTCGGAGCCGAGGTCCGACTCGAGGGCTCCGATGTGGTTGGCGAGATCGGCGGCATGCTCCTGGGCGTAGGTCTGCGCGCCTTCGCCGCCCTGCTCCTCGTCCATCCAGGCGATGAAGCGCACGGTGCGTTTGGGATGTACGCCCAGCTTCTGGAGCAGGTGAATGACTTGCATGGAGACGACGATGCCAGCTCCGTCATCGATGGCTCCGGTGCCGAGATCCCATGAATCGAGATGACCGGAGACTATGACGACTTGCTCGGGGTGCTCAGTTCCCTTCCAATCGGCGATGACGTTGTAGCTCTGTACGGGCGGGAAGGTTTGCGGGGTGAGCGTGAGACGCATGGTGACTGGGCCCTGACTGGCGAGGTTGGCGAGCAGCATGGCATCTTCGGCGGTAACGGCGGCGGCGGGGATTTTGGGCAGGCCGGGTGCATAGTAAGTCATACCGGTATGAGGCAGGCGGAAATCAGCTCCCCCGACTGAGCGCACCAGAACCGCGACTGCGCCCAGGGAGGCGGCCACGCTGGGGCCGGCTCCGCGATAAATGACGCCGTGCGCATAGGCGTAGATCCCATTGCCCTGGGCGGCGAGGCGCTTGTCGAAGATTTCATTGAAGAGAAGGATCTTGCCTTTGACGGCTCCGGCTGGGAGCTTGCGGGCTTCGTCGAAGTTGTTGACCACGATGACCTGGGCGGTCAGGCCGCTAGGGTCTGTCGCTACGCTGCTGCCCAGAGCGGTGAGGACGATCTTCTGCGTGGTTCCGGGAGTCTGGCCGGTCCATGCGGTGAGGGCGGCTGTCTCCTCACCACGGACCCAGTGGGGAACGGTGGTCTTTTCGAGCTGGACGTCGGCGCCGAGAACTCGCATTTCGGCGGCCACGTATTCGACGGCGGCCTGGGCTTGCGGCGATCCGGAAATGCGCGGGCCGATGTTGTCGGTCAGATAACGCAGTTCGGTGAGGGCGTAGGGGTCGGTGAGGGCAGCATCGCGGAGCTGGGTCATGATGGCGAGCTGGTCGGTGGTCCATGCGCCGGTACCGGGAGACATCATGCGGGCGATGCGGTCCTGGACCGTTGGCTGAGCCGGGGGCGCCGACGGCGGTGTTTGAGCGAGGACTGGCAGGGCGAAAGTGCAGAGGGTGGCGAAAAGGGCTCGATTCTTGAGGGCCATAGGGGGTAAGTTACCATGACTTGGAATTCGCCTTGAGGTGGAGCCGTCAGAGTCGAGGCTTATGTCTGTCAGCCAAGGCTGCAGAAAGTCTGTCGCGGGTAAAGTCCAGCTACTGCCCATTTCGCCTCACTTTCCGCTGTGCTTTCTCCCCGGTTTCTGCAACAATTCGTGGGATTTCAGGGTCGCTCGTAAACAAGTAGCGTGAGGGCGAACTGCTGTCACTCCTACGCAACGGTGCACTGGGTTTGATGAGCAACATTAACGGCAAAGTTTACGCGATGAACGCCATCACTCCCATGAAGCCGTGGAAGACATGGGTTCTCCGCGCTTTCTTTGAGGTGCTCGGGGAAGTCAAGCCGTTGCAGGCTGATTTGATCAACCTGTCCTTCATCGAATTCGCCCGCTGGGTCGTCCTTCCGCGCGAGCAGTTCCCCTACCTGGGACACCCCCAGAAAAAAGAAGAACTCCAGTACGACTATCTTCTCTTCTTCAGTAACTTCAACGGCACATGGAACCAGTACATCGACGCTTTCTCGGCGGTGTTAAGCAAGGGGCTTAATCTGATCTGGCGATGGAGCGAGAAGTTTCCGGGCTCTGTCCCGGTCACACTTTTCAAGGAATACATTGCCCGGGTGCAGTTCGATACCGACTACTATTACACCGCCTACCCCCACGCCACAGCCAATGATGTGAAGTCGGCACACGTGGTCCAGGCAGCTCTCGACAGCCTGGCACGGGAGAGCCAGGGCCTCGACGCGCAGCAGTTTGCCGCGGCGTATCTCAAGTTCGTGATCCAGGTGCAGGGTCATCTGGGCGAGACGGGCGAAGCTCCGGCCGTCTTTTAGGGAAGACAACCATGGGTAATCAGAACGGCGCGGTATACGGCCTGACGATCCTTTCGCCGATCATCGACGACGAGACAGCAGTCCCTTCGCACGATCTCCAGATCCGCAAATATCTCGCCTCTCTTTCAACCGGAGAGGACAGTCCCTTTGCCCTCGCGCCCGGCACGCATCTGGCGCGGCTGGTGGTGATGGATGACGTAATCTATGTCGGCATGCCGGCCTGCGAGGAACACCTGAAGTCGAAGTATTTGGTCTTCGAGTCCAATTGCGACGGTAATCTCGAGAGCTACCTAGCTGGCCTGGCACGGAACGTCCCTCAGCATCTCGATGCCATCTGGAGCCACTGTGTGGGGTATCCCGGCGCGGCAGACACGCAGGCATTCATTCGCTACATGCAGGCCTGTCAGATTGAAACGACGTTCTTCTTTGCTGCTGTGAACGACAAGAGTGTCACACAGACATTGCGAGCACTCCAGACGCAACGGGCCGTGGCAGACTTTATCGCCGATCATCAGGGAATGCCACCGAAACAGTTACAAATAGAGTTTGACCGGTTCATCGAGCACCTGAAATCCGAACCCGAGCCCCGGCCGGGAGCGACGACTATCGAGCGAAAGATCACCACTGGCGGTCGAAATGAGTAAATTGAACGCGACAGACATCCAGGGGTTCGTCCTGCGGGGTTACAACTTCCCGTTTGCGCGATACATCTTTCTCCACTTTCAAAATCCCGCACGAGCGCGCAAGCTGGTTGGACACCTGCTGGGCGTCATCACCACCGGGCAGCGTTGGGACCAGGGTAAGCCGCAAAGCACCGTCAACATTGCCTTCAGCCACGCAGGTCTGGTGAGTCTCGATCTTCCCATCGCGACCATCATCAGCTTTCCTGTCGAGTTTCAGCAGGGCATGAAGGCGCGCGGCGGCATCCTCGGCGATACTGGGGCCAACGGGTCCGAACATTGGGATCCGATCTGGCGGGAGGGCCGGGTGCATGCGTGGCTCGGCGTCAACGCCCAGTCTCAGCCCGCGCTTGAAGTCGCCTGCGCCGACCTGCAGAAGGCGCTCGACGAGACCGAAGGAGCTGTCATCCTCGGCGCGCAGGATGCAACCGCCATCGTCCTCGAAGGACAGCGGACGACCAAGGAACACTTCGGCTTTACCGATGGCTTTGGTAACCCCGATTATCTCGGCGTGGAGCGCAGCGCGCAGCCCGGGCAGGGCAAGCTCGCGCCCGATGGTAAATGGGCGCCCCTGGCCACCGGCGAACTACTGCTCGGGTATGCCGACGAGGCAGGCGAACTGCCAGTTGCGCCGCTGCCGCACCTTCTTGCGAGCAATGGGACCTTCATGGTGTACCGCAAACTGCATCAGAACGTAGCCACTTTTCGCCAATACCTGAACGAGTGGGGCCAAGCTTATCCCGGAGGCAAAGAGAAGCTCGCTTCGAAGTTCATCGGGCGGTGGAGAGACGGAACGCCCGTGGAGCTGTCGCCGGACAAGCCAGATCCATCGATCACGCAAGACCCGACTCGAAGCACCAACTTTACCTATGGCCACGACCTCGACGGAACAAGATGCCCCGTCGGAGGACATGTCCGGCGCGTGAATCCCCGGGATGCCTTCGGCTTCAATGGGCGCTTGATCAATCGGCGCCGCATCACCCGCAGAGGCCTGCCCTATGGCGCTTATGTACCGGAAGGAGAGCCGGTGCTCGATTCGGACGATCGCGGCACCATCTTCATGGCTCTGAACGCCAGCATCTCTCGCCAGTTCGAGTTTGTACAGCAGCAATGGATCAACTATGGGAACGATGCACGTCTGGGCAATGAGAAAGACGCTCTGATGGGTAACCACGGAGGAAAGGGCAGGTTTGTGGTCCAGGGAGACACCAGCCCTGCGAATCCCCCCTTTATTTGCAGCCGGCTCCCTGACTTTGTCGAATTGCGCGGCGGAGACTACTTCTTCCTTCCCAGCATTACCGCCCTAGGCATGATTGCGCGAGGACTCGTTGATCCCCGGTAGGCCATCATCGATGCGCATAAGATCGCACGGATCCCTCAGGGCAACGACCAGCCCGGCGTCGCGGCGCGCATCGCACATCACAAGGCCGTGGTCCCTTTGCGGAAGCTCTCGGTGAAAGGCCTGCGCACAGCCATCGATGCTGTGCTGCGTCAGGACATATACCGCGCCGCGGCCAAACAACTACAGGCCGCCATGGGCCAGGTCAATGGACTCGAGGTAGCTTCAGATGTGATTGAAAAATCGCTTGGCCTGGGTCGTCATCAGCGGCAAATATGAGTCTTGAGGCCGCACTTAATCGGCCAGCTTGAATATCCGGATCTGCACCAGCTTGGCGATGGTCAGGTTGTTGAAGCCCTTGGCCTGCATGCGCTGGATGAAGTCCGGAGTGATCTTGAATATCCGCATTTGAATAAGCTCGTCCAGGCTGGGCTGAAGGCCCAGCGCTCTCACCTGTTTAATCTCGTCTGGATTTACACCCTGCACTCTAAGGGCAATGAGCCTTTCCGCGGATGGCGCAGGATAGCCGAGGGCTGCCAGGCTCTGCACGTAGTCCGGCGTGACCTTGAAGATACGCAGTGCAATCAGATTGCTGGCGTCGATATCTGAGACGCCAGCTTTTTGAAGAGAAACGACCCAGTCGCGGGTAATGTGAAACAGTGCGTATGCTTGCAACTTCTCCGAGTCCAGACCAGTAATTCCCAGCTCGCGCATCCGTGCCACGAAGGCCTTGTTTGGCTCAAAGGTAAAGGAACCCGTCAGCTCCGAGTCATGAACGCTGCCCGAGCAGCGAAGCGTACCCGCCTCCGTCGTCAAAACGGCATCGAGATGCGCGCCCTCACGACGCAGATCGGAGAGCGTGATGCCGGTAAAGGCGTCCAGCGGCTCCTGGGTTTGCGTGTTGTTGCAGTCTTTACCGCCCGCGCACTCGCCGCGAGTCAGCTTCAGCTCATACCCGCTCGATTCGGTCGAGGCACGGATGCGGCACGAGCCCGTCAGGCCGTCGAGCATCTCGTCCGCGCGCAGCGATGCCGCGACTAATACAACAAGAAGAGCGCCAAAGAACACGCGCTTGGTATTCATTGAGTTTTCTCCGATTTCTGATTGTCGTCATCGAGCAAGCCCGAAAGCCGAACCCTCACCAGCTTCTCGATGGTGAGCGGCTCCAGGCCATGGCGCTTTGCCGAGGCGATAAACGCTTCGTCGATATGAAAGATACGAAGCTGCACCAGTTCATCTAGCGTCGCCGTTGGAACCTGTTGTTTCGTAGCCTTTGCGAACTCCGGAGTAATGCCATGAATGCGAAGCTCCACCAGCTGCTTCGCTGGAATATTGCTGTATCCCGCTGCCTTCATCCCCGCGACGAACTCTGGCGACACCTTGAATATCCGATAGGAGATCAGGTCCTGGTAGCTGCCCGCTTCGATGCCGGCGGACTTGAGCTCGGCAACCTCGCCGGGACTGACGCCGTGGATCTTCATCGCAATCAGGTCGTCCGTAGTGGGTTTGCCAAAGCCTGTAGCCGCCATGCTCCGCGCGAACTCCGGAGTTACACCCTGGATCTTCATCGCCACATATTTATCCACGTCCACGTTGTAGCCAGCCGCCCGCATCTGGTCGATATAGTCGCCTCCGGACGAAGGCTTCTCCGCGCTTGTCTGAGCGGCAATTGCAGGCGAAGTGATCACAACGGTCATCGCAGGGGAAGATGCGGCCGCGTATTTTACTCTCGAAGTAATAGCAATCGTCGCTAGCTTCGGCGCGAGGGCGGGAGGCGAGATCACAGCAACGGTCGCGGTATGTTTTGGTGTCCGTGGCGGCGCCGGCGCGACCACCGGCTGGTCCTTCGATGGCAAATCGTTCGATGGCAAATCGTCCGTCGAAGGGTCTCCCGCAATCTTTCCGCCATGCGGCAGAGCGACTGTCGATGCCAGTGCCGGCCCCGCCTGCTGAGCTCTGGAATGCAGATCGGCGCTGCGAGCTTCGGTGGCATGAAGGCCCGCGAAAAGCTGGTGCGCCGGCAAAAGAAGCAACCCCAGCATTGCGCACACGCATAGCAACGACCAAGGCGCGATCTCCCTGCCGCCACGCGGAGTCTCGCTCAGCATGCGGCCGATCCGCGCCCGCAGACCGCCGGGCTGGTGGCCGTCCAGCGCCATCGCCAGATGAAGACGCGAGCTGCGTTCTTCTTCCAGGCGCAGCAGCGCCGTAGCAAAGATCAGCGGGTCCGCGCAGCATTCGAGCGCTATGTCGTCGCAGCAAAGCTCGCGCTGCTGGCGGAGGTTCCTGCCTATCCACCAGACCGCCGGATGGAAAAAGAAGAGCGTCTCAATCATGGTCTGCAGCATGTTCCACAGGTAATCGGCGCGGCGAATGTGTGCGAGCTCATGCGCCAGCACTACTTCCAACTGCTCGGGGCTGAGCGACGTGAGCGCCGACGCCGGCAGCAGAACCAGCGGCCGGACGATGCCTATGGCCAGCGGACTCGAGATACGCTCGCAAATGCGTAGATCCACCGACCACCATATGCCGAGGCGCAGACACAGCTGCGCAAAGCTGTTGCGCGCGCGCGCCGGCACCTGCACCATGCTTGCGCGACGGATCCGCTGAATCATCCACCAGCCGCCAACGGTTCTCGCCGAGAGACAGAAGACACCCAACAGCCATATGGCGACCAGCCAGGGCATTGCAGGCCGTATGGCGTCCTGTAGTCCAGCCCCCACATTGGCAGGCTCAGTCAACGGCGCCGCTCGGTCATCTGAAACAGGAAGAACAGCGAAGGTTTCTCCGATTCCGGTCACCGAAACGGAATCTCGCCCAGTCACCCTGTCCTGTCCGCTGCGGGTTCCTTCATAGCCCAACGTGATCAGCGAAACGGCCAGCATGCTGAACAGAGCGGCAAGGGATGCAACATATCGAAGATTGCTGCCGCCCATGGGCAGCGCAAGATCGGCCACCCGATAAAGGAGGGCAATCACCGCTGCCTGCCAGCAGAAATGGATGAGTGTCCATCCGAGTACTTCAATAGAGTGGTTCATTGCTTCTCCCTCTTTTGCCGGATGATCTTGCGGATTTCTTCAAGCTCTTCCTCACTGGCCGGCTGCATGGAAAGCGCATGCATCGCCAACTGCGCCGCCGAGCCGGAGAACAAGCGCTCGCTCAGGTCGCGGAGCAGTTGGTTCTGGGTCTCTTCCTGGCTTGCTGCCGCGTGGTAAATGTGCGCCTTCCCGGCCTCGGTGCGCTCGACCAGGCCCTTTTCGGTCATGATCTGCAGTGTCTTCAGTACTGATGTATATCCCAACGGCCGCTGACGGCTGACAACTTCATGGAGTACGCGGACGGAGGCCGAGCCCTTTTCCCACAGAGCCCGCAACAGCTCAAGTTCAACCTCGGTAGGCTTGGGTAAATGTTGCCTTCTTTCCTTCATGACAGAGACCATATACGAAGCTATTCGTAGTTGTCAACGAAGATTTTCGTAGATTTGGTTTTTTGGGCGACCGCCGCTGTTCCGGAGCATACAATCACCTCTCTTGTTCTTTATTCTGCCCGCAGAGACTCCACCGGATCGACGGACGCGGCGCGGCGCGCAGGCGCCCAGCTTGCGACGAGTGCCACGATTACAATCGACACCGTTGTTGTGACAAATACGGCTGGATCGCCCGGACGCACGCCGAAGAGCAGATTGGCGACCATGCGCGCCAGTCCTGCTGCCATCACGATTCCTAACCCAACTCCCGCGCCCGTCAGCACCGCGGCCCTGCCCAGGATCATTTCGAGAATGTCTTCGCGCCTTGCGCCAAGCGTCAGCCGCACGCCGATCTCTCGCGCCCGCTCCGCAACCATGTTCGCCATCACTGCAAAAATGCCCACTGCCGCGAGCACCAGCGCGAGAAACGCATCGATGCCGAGCCATACCGAAACGTTGAGCAGACCCGTAAGCGCTTCATGCAGGAACTGCTCATAGGTCTGCATTGCATCGAGCGGCACAGCAGGATCGAGAGCCGCCAGCGCTCGCCGTACGTCCGGAGCCAGTGCTAGAGGATTGCCGTCGGTCGAAACAATATAGGTTGCACCCTCGGACGGCGGTGCCTGCGCGGAGCTCAAATACATCGCAGGCAGTGTTTCGCGATCGACCCAGGAATAGTTTGCATCGCCGGAAATCCCGACAACCTTCGCCCAAGGTTCCTCGTTCGCGAACGACTTACCCATGCTTATGCGCTGACCGATAGGATCCTCACCCGGAAAATACCGCTCGGCAAACTTGCGGCTGATGATCGCCACCCGCTGCGTGTCCAGTCCGTCGCCGGAATTGAAGCTACGGCCCGACAGAATGGGAATGTGCACGGCCGCGAAATAATCGCTGCTCACTGCAATCCGCTGCGCACTCTGAAACTTGCCCGGAATAACCAGACGATTCTCAATCCGGAAATCGTCCATCCATTTGTCATTGCCGTTGGGCAGGTAGGTCGTGATCGCGGCGTGCGTCACTCCGGGCAGAGCCCCCAGCTTTTCCAGGCTAGCCTTGTACAAGTCCGCCTGCTTCTTCACCATTGCGTAGCGCGCCGGAGGCAGATATACATTGAAGGTCAGCGACTGCTTCGGACTGTACACGCCGGCGAGCTTGAGCATCGCCCACATGCCTTTGCACATCAGGGCCGCGCCAATCACCAGGGCAACGGCGAGCGCAATCTGCCCAACCGCGAAGATGTTTCTCAGCCGGTGCGCGCGGCCGGAACCGGTCACGGAGCGCGATCCCGCCTTGAGCTGATCGACAAGGTTGATGCGCATCGACTCCAGAGCCGGCAGAAAACCCGCGGCGATCCCCGCTCCCACCGCCAGTAGAAGTGAGAACGCAAGCGCGCGGCCATTCAGAGAGATGTTCGACCATCCGGCCATATAGCGCGCCACCCGGTCGGGCATCGAAATAATGCTCACGTGCAGCACCAGCTTGGCCAGCAGAACGCCGCCCGTGGCGCCCACCAGCCCCAGCAGGATATTCTCCGTCAGCAGTTGCCGAAGCAGCCGCCCGCGGCGCGCCCCCAGCGCCGTCCGCATGGCGAGTTCCGGACGCCGCGCAATGCCTCGCGCAAACTGCAGATTAGCCACATTAATGCAGACCACCAGCAACACGAAAAGCGTAGCTCCCAGCACCAGCCGGAAATACAGCGGCGTCAGGTCGCCGTTGATGCCGTCGAGAAGTGGCTCTACCTTCACCGACGAGTCCCGGTTGGTTGCCGGATACGCCTTCGCCAGGCGATCGGCGATTCCGCGCATCTCGGCCTGCGCCTGGACCGCGGTTACCCCCGTTCGCAGGCGTCCGGTGACGAGATAGTCGTGCGCGATACGGTTTTCCACTTGCGTGGGAGAGGGCGCCAACGGCAGAAACAGATCGGCGGTAGACGGATACTGCATCGTCTGGGGCATCACGCCGGTGACGGTGTATGCCCGCCCATCCAACTCGATCTTCCGCCCGGCTACACCCGGATCAGCTCCAAAATGCTTCTTCCAGAAGCCGTAGCTGAGAACCGCGACGTTGTCTTTGCCGGGCTGCGTCTCTGAATCCAGGAAGGTGCGCCCCATAAGCGGATTCACGCGCATCACGTCGAAGAAGTTCGCCGAGGCGTAGGCGGCCTGCACATGGGCCGCGTCCCCTGCGCCCGTGAGGGTGAGATCGCCGGAGGTCCAAACCGCAAGCCTCTCAAAGGAACGGCTTTGCCGTGTCCAGTCTTCGTAGTTCGCCAGCGCGACTTGTTGGTAATCTCCGGCATCTTTTTGCTCTGCCACGGTGACCACGCCGCTCAGGTCGGGAACCGCCAGCGGGCGCAAGACAACCGCATCCATGATGCTGAAAACCGCTGTATTTACCCCGATTCCCAAGGCCAGGGTGAGCACAGCGGTCAGTGCAAATCCGGGCGACTTGCGAAGCTGGCGGAAGAAGAAGCGGAGATCATGAAGGAGCGTCTGCATAGAAAGGCCTCGCACGACAGAGATGCAAGTCCCAAGCCAAAGTCTCGATGCGCGAGTCTCTGATTCTAAAGAGCGGGGCACAAACTAGAAGACGTGAACTGTTCAAACCGTGAATCTTTGCGTCCGTAAACGGACACGCACAGATCCCCCTGCGCTATCGGGGATGCTTCTAAGGTTTCCAGACGTATAGGAATTCGTCATCGCTGGAGGTAGCCACGTCGATTCCCTTTTGCTTCGTTGCGCGGCTCAGCGCGGAACGGATGTTCTCTTTAGAATCCGGGAGTTCGCTGAGAGGAACTTTGAGCGCCGTTCCGGGTTCTAGTTGGCTAATGTCGCTGAGGAGTTGCGCAACAATCTTTTTGTGTTTGCCGTCTCGTCCTTTTGGTACATCCGCCTGAAGCATGGAGTGAAACTTCATGGGAGCTGCAACAGGTTCTTCATTGGTTGACATCGCGCATTCCCCTCCTGACATAAGCGTAACGCTAAGCTAACCTAAGCGAGATAATAACGTAGCATACTCGTTCTCCAGAGATCAAGTGGATTGAAGAAAAATTATTATTAACCTGCAAATGAAAGAATCATAAAGAGTTAACCAGTATTTAGAAAACCCTGCTACGGTGCTAGTAGAGGACGGTTCGATGCCAGAAAAATTGCATTTCCAAACGATCCCGCTCGCCCAAATCAATTTGAAGAGTTTGCCCCAGACCATCCCACCTCAACCTGTGGTGCTCGTCGTAGACGATGAACACGTGATCGCCGACACACTCACTGCGATCCTCGCGCGCAGCGGTTTTGCGGTAATCCCCGCCTACAATGGCGCGACCGCACTCGAGATTGCGCGCGTTATTCCTCCTGACCTGCTCATCACCGACGTCTTCATGCCCGGCATGAGCGGCATCGACCTCGCAATCACCATACGGGCGGCTATCCCCGACTGCAAAGTGCTGTTGTTTTCCGGACAGGCATCGACCGTTGACCTACTTACCGCAGCGCGTGAACAAGGCCATGATTTTGCGCTTCTCCTTAAGCCCGTCCACCCGACTGAATTGCTGGCACGAATCTCGGAGTGCATGCAAACATCCGCAAGAGAACTCAGTGCCGTCTAAAGGAGTGAGAGCAGCGATGCAGCATGAGGAATGCATTGTCGGCTGAAGTTCATCTCGTGCACCGTGCTATAATTCATTTACGCTCAGTTGTTTGGTTGTGAGCCGCTCTCGCCCTCATCTTCATCCGGATTCGGCAAGATCGCCTGGCAGGTAGTTTCCAAGCCCCTCAGCGGAATGGCCTAACAGTATTCAGGCCAGGTCGTCGCGTTTCGCGTTCACGACCAAAGACGCAGCGTGCGGCAGAGCCGAGGAAATCCAGTAGCCCCCTCAGAACTCCCCTACGTAATTCATAATCTTCCCGCACGGGTCCATCTTTGGACCTGTCCGCAGGGAACCAGCTAGACCGGCAGCCGTAGTGTGTCGATATACGGACACGTGGATGAACTCAGGCTCGCCACTTTAAGGATCAAGTGAACCAGTTTTCCGATTTCAATATTTCGGCCTCGCTCAAGCAGCAGTTGGCCAATGCAAAATTCATTACCCCCACGCCAGTGCAGGCCGGGGCCATCCCTCCCGCCCTCGAAGGACAGGACATTCTCGCCACGGCGCAGACCGGCACCGGCAAAACCCTCAGCTTCCTCATTCCGCTCATCGAAAAGATGCAGAGCGGAACCCGCGCCGAGGTAAAGACCCGGGGAGCCTTCGGGCTTGTCCTTCTGCCTACGCGTGAGCTCGCCATGCAGGTGCTCGAGCACTATCGCAAGCTGACTGGGAACCAGGGTTCTGCCGCGCTCGTGGTCGGCGGAATGGCCGAGGGCCCACAGCTTCAGCAGATCCGCCGCGGCGCGCAGCTTATCGTCGCCACGCCCGGACGCCTCGAAGACTTCCTCCGCCGCCGGCTGGTGAACCTGAGCGGCGTAAAAATGCTGGTGCTCGACGAAGTCGACCGCATGCTGGACATGGGCTTCAAGCCCGCCATTAAGCGCATCGTCGCCGCGCTGCCAGCCGAGCGTCAGACGCTGTGCTACTCGGCAACGCTCAGCCCGCAGATCAAGGAAGTCGTTCGCGACTACGTGAAGAATCCGGCGCGCATCGAGATCGGCTCCGTACTCAAGCCGAGCGAGAACGTCGAATTGCAAACCTTCGAAGTCCCCACGGACAAGAAGCACGAGCTTCTCGAGCACCTGCTCGATTCGCATAACGGCAGCTTCCTGGTCTTCGTGCGCACCAAGCACGGCGCGGACCGTGTCGCCCGGCGTCTTGCGCGCTCGGGTCACACCGCTACGCAGATCCACGGAGATCGCTCGCAATCGCAGCGTAATGCAGCGCTGCGCAGCTTTTCGCAAGGTCACCACCGTGTTCTGGTTGCCACTGACGTTGCCGCTCGCGGCATCGACGTGGCTGACGTGGCGCACGTTGTCAACTATGATATGCCGCGCGAGGCCGAAGACTTCGTCCACCGTATTGGCCGCACCGGCCGCGCTTCGCGCCGCGGAATCGCCTCCACCTTCGCCGCACCTGAGGAAAAAGGCACGCTACGCAAGATGGAGCGTGTCCTCTCGATCAACATGAAGCGCTTTCGAGTGAAGGCCAATCCCAGCGGTCACACGCAGAGTGCCCAGATCGCTTAACGGCTCGTTCAGCCGATGTGCGCGGTGAGCAATCGCCGCGCATTTTCTTTTTTCCCGCAAAGCTCCGCTCTATAGAATGCCAACACTACCTTCTTCAAGGACTCGCATGCGTACGCTTCGCATTTGGCTCTCTATTCCCATGCTGCTTTCGGTGGTCTCGCCTCTCGCAGCGCAATCCGCACCCGCCGCTAACTTCGCCGCCATCAAGTCTTTTTACGAATCTGGGCTGCGCAGGAATGGTATTCTGGGCAGCAGCCTCGTTCTCATCCGCAATGGAGCAGTCGTGCTTCACGACAATTACGGAGTGCGGAGCCAGTCGCCCGCCATGCCGGTCGACGACAGCACCACATACCACTGGGCATCCTGCACCAAGACCCTCACCGGAATCGCCATCATGCAGCTGCGCGACCGCGGCCTGCTCTCGCTCGACGATCCGCTCATCAAGTACATCCCCGAGCTGGCCGCTGTGCACGATCCCTACGGATCGATCTCTGAGGTCACCATTCGTCATGTCATGTCGCACTCCGGAGGCTTCCGCGATGCCACCTGGCCCTGGCGTGATGCCGACTGGCAGCCCTTCGAACCCACGCAGTGGTCGCAGATCGTCGCGATGATGCCCTATACCAATGTGGCCTTCGGGCCCGGCTCTCGCTTCAGTTATTCCAACCTGGGAGTGGTCTTTCTGGGAGAAATCATCGAGCGCCTCTCCGGCGATCCCTACCAGCTCTACATGGAGAAGAACATTCTTCTGCCGCTCGGCATGACCCGGACCTACTTCGACCGCAGTCCCTACAACCTGCTGCGCTACCGCTCCCATAGCTGGGACCTCAAAGACGGCAAGCTCACCGAGGACGAGTTCGACTTCAACACCGGAATCACGCGCTCGAATGGCGGTCTCAACGCGCCGCTGCCCGACATGATCAAATACCTGCAATTTCTCCTGGGAGATCCCGCGCGCCAGGTCGAATACGATGCCATCCTCAAGCGCGGGTCGCTCGAAGAAATGTGGAAACCCTACCTGCCCGTTGTTCCCGATGACGACTTCGTCTCCCGCCCCGGAGCACACGACTCCGTCACCACCAGCTTTTTCGTTCATACTGACGGCAAGCTTCGCCTGATCGGTCACGCCGGATGGCAGAACGGCTTCCGCAGTCACTTCTACATTGATTCGGCCACGCGCAGTGCCTACATCGTCGCCTACAACACCGACGCGCAGGACAAGACGCAGAACACCCGCAGCTTCGACTTCGAGCTGCGCGACGAACTCATCGATCATTTCTTCTGAAGAGAGTGACTCATCTGCTCTTCTTAAGGTCTTCGACAAAGGACCAAAACGCCTTGTCGTCCTTCAGCTTGAGAAGCGAATCATTTCTCGCCTGTGAGAGGAGCTTCTTCAGGAAAGAGGAAGAAGGCAAGTAGATCAATAGCAGCGTCTGTGTCTTGTCCTCTCAGTCCGAACTCCGAGCCGGATGGCTTCGCGGATGCTTCAACGATCAGAAAGCTGGGAAGCATCCAGACGCAGACGTCCTGGGTGGTTGGGAAGAGTAAGGGTGTATCCCGGACTCGTCATATCAGTGCATTGCGCGAATGCTGCACAGGCCAAGAGAGCAACGCACACCAAAATCAATGATGCGTAGGTGCAGTATAGAGTCCATTTTCAAGACCCGGGAGAAGCACATTTTTGATCCGTTAGTTACGAGCGCAGCGGAGCCGAAGGGGTGCTCCCCAAACTTCACATCGACTCAAAAAGATCTGTAACCATCCTCCCCTCCCCGCCGTAAGCGTATACAGAAGGGGAGACGATGCCAGTGCTGGAACAGTCATCCGACGTGCTGCGGCAGTTCTCTCACGGCGATCTCGACGCCTTTGAGTCGCTGTTCCGGCTACATCAGAGTGAGGTCTATCGCTGGATCATCCGCATCGTCCGCGACCCCGGCGCGGCTGAAGACCTCACCGTCGAAACCTTCTGGCGCGTCTATCGCATGCATGCCCGCTTCGACCCGGCATTCAGCTTCGAACCCTGGGCGCGACGCATCGCCACCAACGCTGCACTCGATCATCTGAAAATGGTGCGACGGGAGATCGATCTCCCCAAAGATTTGCCGTCTCCGGCGTTGCCCGATCCCAGCATCTCCGAGGAGCTTCGTCGCAAAACTGCGCAGGCCTTCCGCCGGCTTCCGCCGAAGCTCCAAATCGCGGCCACGCTGGCGCTCATAGAAGAGCAACCCTACAAGGAAATCGCCGAGGCGCTAGGCATCTCGACCGGAGCGGTCAAGGCTCGGGTCTTTCGGGCTCTCCGCCTTCTGAGAAAAGAATTGAACCGACAAGGAGTGAAACCATGAAGGAACACAACGAGCAAGAGGTCGAGCTGCTGCTGAAGAAGACGATGCAACCGGTCACCGGCCGCGCGGACGCGGAACTGCGACGCGACCTGTGGCCCGCGATGCTGAAGCGGCTCGAAGCAAGACCCGCCGGGGTTCCGTGGTTTGACTGGGCTCTGCTCGCGGCAGTGGCGGCGCTGCTCATCTTTTCGCCGGGAGCAATCCCGGTACTTCTCTATCACCTGTAACCAGAGCCCGTAATTGGAGCTCGTGTTTGGAGGACGTTATGAACACTCACCCTTATCTTCGCGCCTACATGGCCGGCACTGCGCTGCCCAGCGTGGCCTTGCTGGTAGCGCTCGCTGTATTTATCGTGACGCGGCTGGTCTTGCAGGTTCCCATCCCGCTGGAACGCGTCATTATTTTCCCGATGGCGCTGGTGCCTAATGCCTTCGGACTCTGGAACATGTTCTATGTGTGGTCCCGGCCGCGCCACCATCTGCCCATCGGTCTGCATGGCGCGCTGCTGCCTGTGATCCTGGTTTCGGTCGGAGCATTTTGCGCCGTATGTGGCGGATTCCTGGCGATCGGCGCCCATGGCATAACCTGGTTCCAGGCCATCAGCGTTCCTTACCTGCTGGTCGGGCTCTGGTTCCTCGGCGCGGTGGCGCTCTATTACCTTTTGTGGAAATATGTGGTGGGATTTTTCAACCAGGTATTGGGAATCGCGTAAAAGGAGCCTCACTACTCGGGAGACAACAATGTTTGCAATTACCGGAATTACTGGCAACGTTGGCGGCGTAGTAGCGCAGACTCTTCTGGCAGCAGGGCAATCTGTCCGGGCTGTGCGCGACGCCGCCAAGGGCGAAGCCTGGACGCAGCTTGGCTGTGAGTTGGTGCAAGCGAACTCAACCACGCTGCGGCACTCGCAAAGGCATTTGAAGGAGCCGAAGCGGCCTTCGTTCTGGTGCCGCCGAACTTCGATCCTTCGCCTGATTTCAGCGAGGCACACGCGACGGCAGCCAGCCTCAAGGTCGCGATCGAAGCAGCCAATCCCGGGAAGGTCGTGTATCTGTCGACCATCGGAGCGCAGGCGACCCACACCAACTTGCTCAGCCAACACACCATCATCGAGCAGGCGCTCCAGCAACTTTCTGCTCCCATCACGTTCCTGCGGCCTGGATGGTTTATGGAAAACTCAAGCTGGGATGTCGCCCCAGCACGCGAGAGTGGCGTGATTCCGAGCTTTCTGGAGCCGCTTGACAAGCCGGTTCCAATGGTTGCCACATCGGATATCGGCCGTGTGGCGGCCGAGTTGCTGCAGGAGAAATGGACCCGCCACAGAGTTGTCGAATTGGAAGGCCCGTGCCGCATCACTCCTCAAGAGATCGCAGCCACATTCACGAGTCTGATTGGCCGTTCAGTGAAAGCCGAGGCCGTCCCGCGCGAGACCTGGGAGACGCTCTTCCGATCCCAAGGTATGAAGAATCCGCCCCCCCCGCATTCAAATGCTCGATGGCTTCAACCAAGGCTGGATCGAGTTCGAGCACCGCGAGGCTGGTTCTCGAAAGGGTGAGGTTCAATTGGAAGCCGTGCTGGAGACACTCGTCAAACGCGAAAAGAGAGGATAGTTCCCGCGACGGGGACTGGGGTAGGCTTGGCTGGGCACGAAACGGCGACGCTGCAAAGCCGCTGAGATGCGCGACTGACTAAATACGGAGGGAGAGATCAATGGCATCGGTACTTATTACTGGAACCAGCAAAGGAATCGGCTTCGAAGCAGCGCTAGCTTTCGGACGGACTGGCCACCAGGTCCACGCCACCATGCGCAACCCATCGCAGTCACCTGTGCTGACGGAAACGGCTGCACGCGAGAATCTGCCGATTACGGTTTCTGCGATGAATGTGGACTCGGATCAATCGGTCAGCGAGGGTATCGCGGCAATAGTCAAAAGCCATGGACCGATCGATGTACTGGTCAACAATGCGGGCGTAGAAGGCAGGGGCTCTGTCGAAGAGCTCCCGCTTGCCGAGTTTCGAGCGATCATGGAAACCAACTATTTCGGGGCGCTTCGGTGTATTCAGGCGTTGGTTCCACAGATGCGCCAAAGAGGGCGCGGGTGCATCATTAATGTCAGCTCGGTCGCCGGACGCATTTCGAACCCACCATTAACTTCCTACTGTGCCTCGAAGTGGGCGCTGGAAGCGTTGAGTGAAGGGCTGGCCGGTGAAATGAGGACATTCAATGTTCGCGTGGCCATCGTCGAGCCGGGCATCATTGATACCGCGATGTCAAGGCGCATTGAAAACCCGACGACCGAATCGCCGTACGGGCAGTCCGCGCGTTTCTCTGCTCTTTTTGCGGGCTCATTGAAGAATCCGGTGCCTCCATCGCTGGTGGCCGAGAAAATATTGGAAATCGCTGAGAGCGGAACCTGGCAGCTGCGCCACCCCGTAGGACCGGACGCTGCTCCATTGTTGCAATGGCGCAGCCAGATGACGGACGAAGAGTGGATAGACGTGAACGCCGGTGATGACGCGACATTCTTCGGGCGGTTGGGTGAAGTGAGGTGAGAATTAAATTAGGCGCGGCCTAAGCTTTATCGAGTTTTCTCAGAGGACCGTTTCCAGAGGCGCTACTACTTCCGACTCCTTGCGCGACTCACTCACGCGTTCGCCGATCGCGTACTTTAGCGTTTCGATTCCCAGACCCGTGACCGCGGAAATTTCGTAAAACGGTAGCTTTTTGCGTCTGGCCATCGCCCGCAGCTTCTTCAACTTCTCGGGATTTGCCGCATCCAATTTCGACGCGACCACGATCATCGGCTTTTCATCGAGTCCATGGCCGAAGCTCTTCAACTCGCCCACAATGACCTTGAAGTCTTCCCCCGGATCGGGCCTCCCGCTCCCGTCCGACACGTCGACCAGATGCACGAGGACACGGGTGCGTTCGATATGCCGCAGAAACTGAACGCCCAGCCCCGCGCCCAGATGCGCGCCCTCGATCAGCCCGGGGATATCCGCGACCACATAGCTCTCTTCATGCGGAGCCTCGCCGATCGACACCACTCCCAGGTTCGGTTCCAGCGTAGTAAAGGGATAATCCGCGATCTTCGGCTTGGCCGCCGAGATACGCGAGATCAGCGTTGACTTGCCCACGTTGGGATAACCTACCAGCCCCACGTCGGCCAAGACTTTCAGCTCCAGCCGGTAGACGCGCTCCTCGCCCGGCCTGCCCAGCTCATGTTCGCGGGGAGCCTGATGGGTCGAGGTCGCAAAGTGCTGATTGCCTCTGCCCCCCCGCCCTGCCTTGGCAATCACGATGCGCTCGTTAGGGCGCGCGAAGTCATGCACCAGCTCGCCTGTCTCGGCGTCGTACAGCTCGGTGCCCACCGGCACCTTCAGCACCACATCTTTTCCTTCACGTCCTGTGCAGTTCGAGCCCATTCCGTGCTCGCCCCGTTCGCCCTTGTGCTCTGGATTGAAGCGGAAGTACATCAGCGTGTTGTGGCGCTGCGTGGATTCCATGATCACATCGCCGCCGTGGCCACCATCCCCGCCGGAGGGACCGCCGCGCGGAACGAACTTCTCCCGCCGGAAGGCCATGCAACCGTTACCTCCGTCACCGGCCTTGACCCGTATTTTTGCCTCATCGATGAACATTTGACTCTTCTATTTTAACGAATCGATTAAGCTTCTTTCACTATTCCAGGGATTTAGGTGTCGTCAAGCTGCTTGTGTAAAAGCTCTGAGGGTGCGTGTTTTCCATTCCAGATTGAATCTCTGGAAGATGGAGTAGATGATTCGATCCACGGACTGCACGTTGACGAAGCAGACCATGGGGC
>JBAVYX010000216.1:0-1906 GCA_049588475.1 Silvibacterium sp.
CCCGGCGTCTCGTCTGCCGATTTTAGTGGGGCCGTGCCAATGGATGCTGGCGCCGAGAGTGATCCCGTGCTCGTGAAGGATCACATGCAGCAGGGGCAGCTTCCGCCGGCGCGCAGGTGCTTCTGGGTTTCGCCAAGCTTTTTCAAAACCATGGGCATCCCGATGGTCGCCGGCCGCGATTTGACCTGGGACGAAGTACTAAACAAGCGCCCTGTAGCTATCGTGTCAGAGAACCTCGCGCGCGAGTATTGGCACAATCCGTCGGATGCACTTGGAAAGCAAATTGGAAACCCGGGGTACTGGCGGCAGATTGTAGGCGTTGTCGGGAATGTGCACGATGACGGGACCAGCCAGGAGGCTCCGGCGACGGTTTATTGGCCGATCACAGACGCCGATGGGTTTCTGGAAAGCCCGGCCTTCGCATTTCGCGGCCCACGCGCGGGGACGCAGAGCCTGATGGGCGAGGTCCGGAGAGCAGTGTCGTCTGTAGACGCGGATCTTCCGCTGTACGCGATTCACACGCTGGACTATTACTACACAAAATCTATGGCGCGCACTTCGTTCACATTGGTGATGCTGGCATTGGCGGGTGGTATGGCGCTGATACTAGGCATCGTAGGCCTGTATGGCGTCATTGCCTACTCCGTTTCCCAACGCATGCACGAAATCGGCATCCGCATGGCTCTGGGAGCACAAAAGCGCGACGTACTTAAACTTGTCGTGAACGGGGGTATGGGTCTGACGGTAATTGGTTTGGCGGTCGGCGTTGCCGGCGCCTTAGCCCTGACTCGCTTCTTGTCCAACTTTCTTTACGGCGTCAAGCCCACCGACCCACTCACTTTCGTTGTAGTCTCTTTAATCCTGACCGCAGTGGCGCTGCTCGCCTGCTATATTCCGGCGCGACGTGCGACGAAGGCGGATCCCCTCGTGGCCTTGAGATATGAGTAGAGATTCGCAAAGTGAAGGCCTAATTACGAATCCGGAACCGGACCGCCGCTCCCCTTCTCATCGTCATCTGCTCTCTCCTCAGCGACTGACTCAACCGCCCAGTGTCGCCGCGCGAAATCATACACTCACCCCTATATTCGCGTGAAGGGGCGCTGGTGCTACTTGTATCGGGCCATCGATTCCAAGGGTGCGACCATCGATTTCTTGCTGTCAGCGTTCCGTGACGCTGATGCTGCCAAGCGGCTCTTTCGCAAGGAATGCCAGCCCGATCCATCTCAGCCAGCAGGTCCTGAACCGAGTGCGGAGAGGTCAGCGTAGGATCACACCCGCCGAAACGACGCATGCTTGCACAGAACTCAGGCAGAAAGGCCTGAATCGCCGGCGAATTGAGGTGGACGTGGTGATCTACTCGAACCGGAACGATGAGCGGAGAATCCAGGGCCGTGCACGCGGCAGAGAACGCCAGGATAACCAAGGGAACCCCGATCCATCGGAGAGCAGCCGTCGCCCAGCAAGCCAGGAGTTGGTCTCGGTGCGAATGTCGAGCAGAAACCTGGTGCGGGGTTCCCGGCAATGCACCTCGCCAACGCTCGTCGTCCATGCAGGATATTTTTCCCGAAATGCGCGCTTTTGAATAGTGGCAAGAATCGGTAACGATAAGTCGGCAAGTGTTTACTAATGCGCCGCGAAACACCGGCGCTCGCGGGGATTACCTGCTTAGATCGACAGTCCTGATCCATCGGCTTTTCGAAGCTCAATCACCCCACCCACCAATGCCTCCGGCCTACGCTTCGAAACTCACCTCGCGGTGGGTTCCGCAAGACTAGAGGCCAGGATGGAGTCGCTGTCTCCTTTCCTGTCGAATAGGGCCTCTGGCCCGCGAAAGCTCATGAAAATCATCCCGAGTCGAATGCAGAATAGGACAGGCTCGGAGCGGCGAGATCGACCCTACAGTGGA
>JBAVYX010000217.1:0-2729 GCA_049588475.1 Silvibacterium sp.
GGAGATGATCTTCTTCGTCAGATTCAGTTCATCGACAGCCTTTTCGACTTGGCAGCCTAAGAACGCACCACAGACGCTCGCCGACAAACTTGTCTGCATTTGAAACTTGCAACACTACCGATTTTTCCGGAACTCCGTTTCCCTGAATGCTTCTCTGCTCGGCCAGGATCGGTCGAGCTGGTTCAACGATTCCCCGAATGCCGCGCGATTCCAGATGTTCTAGCAGGGTAGATTTCCCGCTGCCGAATGCCCCTGTGAGAAGGAAATAACCATCCTTGACCATAGCAAAACGATCCTCTCTGGAAATGACATCTCACATTTCCGATTCATGGTATCTGTCCATTTGACCGACAGGGTTAAGCTCGCGACTGGCCACACTCCGAGGTGCAGTCTTGGCAGAGATTCCGGTCAGATGGTCGCATCCTAGTAGTCTCGCGGACCCACTCGGTTATTTCAGGGTTCCCGGTAATTCGCCCGGAATCCACGCGGCACCTCGGAATTGCGCATGATTTGCCTACTTGGATAGGAAAAGACCCAGCGGATTCGTCGCCATGTCAATGACCACACTCGGCCACGGCCCACTACTTCCGAACAAATGGACCGTGTTGAAAGAAAACGACCGTGATATTTCCAGTTTGAAGCGGGCCGGCTACCGGGCTCTGCTTAACCTCTCGCGCAGCAAGATTCTTAACGATGGCACCGACGCGAAGGAGCTGAAAGTTGTAACTATCGATGTCATTACCGACATCGATACCGCGCGACACGTAGCTACCAAGCTCCTCTTTTTTATATTCAAGCTCTGCGTTCAAAGCGTTCACGCCCTTCTTTCGGAATTCGCCGATGAAGTCTCTTGCGAAAAATTCATAGAGAGGGCGAATTGCTCCGAAACTAGCAGGAGCGATCGCGGTGTGCGTGCCTCCGTGCGGGTTGATGACTCCCCAAAGACGCCAATTCTGAGTAGTCTTTTTCGTTGCGTGCACGGCAGGATCGAAGTCTACTGACAAAATATGCTTCTGGAATTTTCGGGTGCCTATAAATCCGTAGACAACATAGTTGTCTTCCATGTTGAACGCAAACTGGCAGACTATGCTATTAAGGTCAACTTCGGTAGACCCGCCGGTATGAGTTAGTCTCGGCATGAATGAGGACTATATAACGATATCCGCGAGGCGCATATATTTTTATCGCTTTTTTGGGCAGGGCCAATCCAACGCCGCACTGACGCTCTTCTGTCTCCGGCCCGAAAAGAACCGACATTTTCTCGATGTTCATTCTATTCCCGAGTTGTCGGCAATACGGAACATTTCGGCCCGCGTGACGGAAAGATCAGACTCTTCGCCGATGGCCCGCATCCCCGCCACCGGCGGGTTGCCAAGTTCCGTGAATCACCGGGAAAACTGAAAAGCAGCCCACCGTCGTATGGACTGCCTGCCATGGCCGCGTCGCTCCCATCCGCTGAGAGGAGCGTCACTGGACGGAAGAATACACCCAACCAGCAGATTTACTTATGAGAGCAATAGGGAATGGAGCACATGGGATACAGAGTCCTGTCGCAGTATCTGGAACCACGACCGGGCGCGGCGGCTGTCCAAGACAGGCGTCAAAGACAGTCAAAGACTGATCCCGCGATGTCAACGCAGGGTAGTGTCCTAGTTTCTCCGACGTTTACGTGAGCCGGTCACGATGAAATTTAACCTTCGGGATGTTCAAAATTGAGCATCACTCAAAGATCAAACAGCGGTACAAGACTGAAATGACAATCGCTGATAAGTCGCTCAATTTTGTTTGTCCGATTTGCGGAGGACAGCTACAGGAGAAGTGTGAGTTGAATAACGGAACAGCGCGTTTTGAGTCTCACCGGGAACGACGAGATATCGCGAAAGATACCGAGACGGTCGCCAAACCCAAGAGCACGATTAGTGCCAAACCCAAAAGGTGAGGAGTTCAATTAATAAAAAACGAAGCACGAGTGGATGGGAACGCGAAATCGGGTGTACAGTCTTGGCACGTTGTTTGGTGAACCACGAATTTAATCTGTTGCTCAGCTCATAAGGAGACCATGATGAGCGTGAATCGCAGGGAGTTTGTTCAGACCAGCAGTTTAGCGGTGCTCGGTACGGCGATGACAGGCAAGCTGCCTGGTATCGCGCAAGCGGCAACTACACCCCCAGCAAGCACCTTCGACATTAACAAAGAGTTCGCCGACTTCATGAAGATGCTCGGGCAGAATCCATCCGATGGGGGCGGAACTGTCACTTTCACGGGCAAGGATCCGATCATGCGCAGCCACTTCCGTATCGGGGCGTGCATGGCCATTCCGGCGATGGCGGCGGGCGTCGGCGCGGCGGCAATCTGGAAGGAGCGCACAGGCGGTGGACAGGATGCGAAGATCGATCTGCGCGAAGCGATCTACAACGTCAATCCCGCCATCGGGATCATCATGATGAAAAAGAGGGCATTTGGTCTGTTCGACCCGGATGACCCAATCCCCGAAACCTTCACCTTCGTGCCTAGCATCAACGGCCTGTTTTTCCAGGCGCCCCTGTTATTCGACGCTCCACTCTCCTTCGCCATCCTTCCGACAAAGGACGACCGATGGGTGACGCCGACCATCATATATCCTCACCTTTTGGAGGGCTTCTGTAGCGCTATCAACTCTGCCCCCAACTCTGCGGCTATTACCAAGACCGTCAAGCAGTGGAATGGCAATGAACTTGACGATCTTGTAG
>JBAVYX010000218.1:0-33688 GCA_049588475.1 Silvibacterium sp.
CGTTATGGGGTACCCCCACAATCGCATCACCCGAACAGGGATGATAATTTGTAAACCTCTGATTTAAATGGTCGGGACGGGCAGATTTGAACTGCCGACCCCTCGCACCCCAAGCGAGTGCTCTACCAGGCTGAGCCACGTCCCGACGACAGGGGTCTTACAAGCATTAGTTTACATGAGGAACCGGACAGAGATCTGTTGTCAGTCCCCGGTTTTTGAAGCTTCCTCAGTGACTGGGTGGGACGTATTCCTTCGGCAGGTTCGCACCCTCACCAAAGAAGTACTGCGTCATCTGTTCGACGAGGAATTCCTGGGCCTGCGGGGTCCAAGGCTGAAGGCGGTATTCGTTGAGTAGCATCTTCTGATGCTCGAGCCATTCGCCCCAGGCTTTTCTGGAGACGTTCTTGTAGATCTTCTGGCCAAAATCACTGTCGAAGGGCGGCTCTTCGAGCCCTTCCATTTCCTGTTTGTAGCGTGTGCAAAAAACGGTATGCGGCATGCATTTCTCTCTTTGATTTCATTGTATGCAAGAACCGGGCTTTCGTGTGGGCACGCAGACGCGTCCGGACAGCGACGGCGAACCAGAGCGAGAATTGATGGATCAGACGCCGGGAGTGCTGGCAGCGGGAGGCAGATCGGGCCTTGTTTGAGGCGGTATATTGCGAAGAGCGTTGGGCTCGGCGTCCCGGATAGGCGCGAGGTGCTTCGTCATCTGCCAGGTGTAGCGGATGCGGTGTATGACGGTGATCGTTGAGAGGACGGCAAGAACCCACAGCACCGGGGCCATCACTCCCCAGCGATTGAAGAGCGCGCCCAGGATGATAAGGACGATACGCTCTGGACGTTCCATGAAACCGACTTTGCATTTGCCGATCAGCGCCTCAGCGCGTGCGCGGGTGTAGCTGACCATAAGCGAAGTGATCATGACGAAGGCGGCGAGGAAGACATAAAAAAGTCGATTGCCGCGCGCGTAAAAGACCAGAAGCCCGAAGAAGAGAACGACGTCAGAGTAGCGGTCAATGACGGAGTCGAAGAAAGCCCCGAAGACGGTGACCTGATCGGTCTGGCGGGCGACGCGGCCGTCGACCATATCGAAGATGCCGGCGGCGATGATGACCAGACCGGCATAAAGAAAGAAGCGGACGTAGTTGTGCTCATTGGCGAATCCGAAGAGCACGGCGGCGCCGGTGTTGATGATGAGGCCGATGAAGGTGAGGATATTCGGCGAGATGCGAGTGAGCGCGAGACCGTTGACAATGGCTTGGAGAAGAACTCCACAGGCTCGGCCGAAGGCGCTGGTCCACGATCTGCTCGGGATTGTCGTCATGATACTGCTATTCCGCTACTATTCCGCTTCGTCGTGAATGGTGGTTAGCTTAAGGACTTCGAGCTCTCGTTTTCCATTTGGCGTGACGACCACAGCCATGTCTCCTACCTGCTTGCCGATGAGGCCGCGTCCGATGGGAGAGGTAGTCGAAATAAGGCCCAGGTTAACGTCGGACTCTTCGCTGGTAACGAGCTTGTACTCGATCTTTTCGTCCTTGGTGATGTCGTAAACGACGACGGTCGATCCAAAGGCCACGCGGTCCTTGGGGATATTGGAGAGATTCACGAGGGCGAGTTCGGCCATGCGTGCCTTGAGCTGACCGAGACGTGCATTGACAAACACCTGACGTTGCTTGGCCATGTGGTACTCAGCGTTCTCGCTGAGATCACCAAGAGCTACAGCCTTTTTGATCTCGGCTGGAAGTTCATGTGTTAGCTCGTGCTCGAGCTGGCGAATTTCGTCCTGGAGCTTTTTTTTGATGTGTTCAGGCATGAACGATCCGTGGCGGCTCAGTGAGCGTGAGCCGTTCTGACAACGACTGAGCCGAAGTTAACCGCAAAAATCGATTATACGGGAAAGGGGCAGCCAAGAAACGGATCCTGCTCGCACTTTAGCTGCCTCGGTGGGCGTCGAGGAAACCTTGCAGGATGAGAACGGCAGCGACCTGGTCGATGATAGCGCGATGTTCGGAGCCAGGGCGTCCAGAGGCATGCAGGTGGCGATGGGCTTCGGTGGTGGTCAGGCGCTCGTCCCAGAGGTGGACGGGTAGGCTGGTTTCGTCGCGCAGGAGCTGGGCGAAGGCTTGAGCCTTCGCGGCCTGGGGACTTTGATCTCCCGACATGTAGAGGGGGTTGCCGACGATGATCGCGGCGCAGCCGTATTTGCGGATGAGGCGGGTGAGAGATTTGAGGTCCTGCTTGCGGTTGGTGCGCGTGAGGGTGAGGACGGGCTGCGCGGTGAGGCCGAGAGGGTCGGAGACAGCGATGCCAATGCGGCGGTCTCCGACGTCGAGGCCCATGAGCCGGGGGGGAGCGGCTCCCGGTGAGAATTCGTCCATTCAAGGATCGTACACATGGGCCGGTAATCGCAGATATGGGGCGAATCGTAACCGCTGACAAAGGCCCCGTTGATGCTGGAGGTTCGAAGGGCTGCGGAAAAAGGACTGCATTATAAAATGAAGGGAGGAATCCAAGGTAAAGGTTTGAATACTTAGTGCGACGTCTCATTTTTCTGCTGGTTTTGGCCTTAATTGCGTGGGCCAGTTATGCCGTACTGGCTCCCACGGGCCCGAACGCGGAGACTTTTGTGGAGATTCTGCCTGGAACACCGACCATTCAGATTGCCGCGCAGTTGAAGCAACAAGGGCTGATACGGAGCAAGTATGCGTTTGAAGCGACGCGCCTGGCGAAGGGTGGAACGTTGAAAGCGGGCGAATATCGATTCGATCACCCGGCGAAAATGGCCGATGTATATGACCGGTTAGAACGCGGGGATATGTACACGCTGAGCGTGACGATTCCGGAGGGGTCGAACCTGTTTGACATCGCTCAGCGGGTAGAAGCAGCGAAGCTCGGGACAAAGGAACAATTTCTGGCGGCTGCGCATGAGAATGTTGCCCTGATTGCGGATCTCGACCCGGGAGCTACAAGCCTTGAGGGATATCTGTTCCCCGACACGTACCACTTTGAGCGGCGAGCGACTCCACAGCAGATGCAGGCCGCGATGGTGAAGCGCTTTCGCCAGGCAGCGACGGAGCTGGGCTTGCAAGCGGATTTTCATCGGGTGGTGACAGTGGCATCGCTGGCGGAGCGGGAGACTCCGGTGGATGCGGAGCGGCCCCTAGTAGCGAGCGTCTTCGAAAACAGGCTCGCGAAAGGGATGCCCCTTATGACGGATCCATCAGTGATTTACGCTGCTTTGCTTGACGGACGGTATCGTGGAACGATCTATGCCTCAGACTTGCAGGCGGATTCGCCTTACAACACGTATCGTTATCCTGGACTGCCGCCGGGACCGATCTGCAATCCGGGGATGGCGTCGTTGAAGGCCGCGATGAGGCCGGCGCAGACGGACTATCTGTATTTTGTGGCGGCGAGTGCCGATCCGTCGGGGAAATCGCGCTTTTCGACGACGCTGGAAGCGCATGTGCATAATGTGGAGGAGTACCGGAAGGCGCTGCGCGAGGCGGGGTCGCGTTAATGGAAACGGTATACTCGCTCTTTCGTACGTGGGTGCACCGGTTCAGTTGATGCGGAGGCGCAGGTACAAGACGATACTGCTGCTGTTGCTGCCCATACTGAGCGGCTGCTTTGTGCGCACCCGCACAGTAAAGCAGGCGAAGATGCCGGGCGTGGTGATGACAGCGACCGCCGAAGAGCTGATACAAACGATCAACAAGCAGTGTCAGGAGATTCATTCCCTAAGCGCCACAGTTGAGTTCCAGGCTACCGAGGGCGGGCCGCGCAAGGGCAAAGAAAAAACTTATATCTCGTTCAGCGGATACATCCTGTTGCGCAAACCGGAGTCGCTGCGGGTAATTGGGTTGGTGCCAGTACTGCGTACACGCGCCTTCGATATGGCGAGCGATGGGAACACCTTCAAATTGTGGATTCCCTCGCGTAACAAGGTAATCGTGGGGACGAATTCAGTAACGAAGGAGTCTTCCAATGCATTGGAGAATCTGCGACCCAATATTTTCTTCGACTCGCTGCTCATCGACTGCATTAAGGCGGACGATCTGGTGACATTGACAACTGACACGGAAACCGTGCTGGATACCAAGTCAAAGCAGCTGGTGTTTCATCCAGAATACGACCTGACGGTGATTCGGAAGAAGGCGAACAGTCGGGAGCTGATTCCCCAGCGAGTCATCCACTTTAGTCGGATCGACCTGCACACTGTCCAAGAAGATATCTACGACGCTAAGGGCGAGATCCAGACGACGGCGATTTATGGGCCGTTGCAGACCTTTGGACACCAGCAGTTTCCTGGGTCGATTACGATCAAACGGCCACTCGAGGAGTATCAGATTGTGATTACCGTGCAGAAGCTCGAAGTCAATCTAACGCTCGAAGATGCTCAGTTCGAGATAGAGATTCCGCCAGGCACCCAGGTAGTGAAGCTACAGTAAGGGACGAGATAGGGCGCAAGGTCTAACCGCCTAGAAGCGATCGAGACCGGCTCTTTGGGCGTGTGTGGCGATGGCGGCGTTGATGTCGAGTGCGAGGGCCAGAGCGGCGAGCCCATCCTGTGCGGAAACTCGCGGCACGACGCGGGTGCGGACGCAATCCAAAAACGATTCGATTTCCAGCTGCAGGGGTTCGCCTGACTGGACCGGAGGCTTGCGCAAAGCCAGTCCCGGGGGAAGGCTCGTCTCGGCAGGCAAGGGTGCCGCGCAAGGATCGACGTCGATGACGAGAAGATCCTGGCGGGCGTAGTCGATCGAGACGTATTGATGCGGCTGGAAGAAGCGCAGCTTGCGGACCCGCTCCGTGCTGACGCGGCTGGCGGTGAAGTTGGCAACGCAGCCCGATTCAAACTCAAGGCGTACGTTCGCGATGTCAACTTTGCCGGAAACGATGGGCAGGCCCACAGCGTGCAAATGATGCACGGGCGATTGCACGAAGCTGAGAACAATATCAAGATCATGAATCATCAGGTCGAGGACGACGTCGACGTCGAGAGCACGCGGGGTGAAGATGCTGAGGCGGTGCGCCTCAAAAAACATAGGGCGGCTAAGCCAGGGCTGAATCGCGGTGACGGCAGGATTGAAGCGCTCAAGATGGCCGACAGCGAGGATGCGATCGTACTTTTGTGCGAGAGCCCGAAGATCGCCAGCTTGCGCGGTTGTGGCGGCGATGGGCTTTTCAATAAGCAGGTCGACGCCAGCGGCGAGCAGAGGCACAGCCACGGCATGATGCATTGAAGTCGGCACGCAGATGGATGCGGCATCGACCTGAACTTTGCCGCGATTCCGGGCTTCGAGGCAGGCGTCGACGGACGGGTAGATGGGGACCTTCCACTCCTCACTAAGCGCGGCGGTCTGAGACGACTGAGGCTCAACGATGGCCGCCAGCTTGACCGCATGGCCGCCCTGTCCAAGATCGCGGTAAATGCGGAGATGATTGCGGCCGAAGGCTCCTGCCCCACAGACAGCGACGTTGAGAACGTAATCAGGCACTGGGCGGGACGCGCTATGCATTTTTAGAGATATTTTGCCCTTCCTGTTTCCTTCCGGTCGCCGCATCCTGCCGGCCGCGCCGACGTGAAGGGTAACGACTTCGGCATGACGAAGCCCATTTAACGTGCCTTTTCCTGGCCGGAGACGGTCTTAAGGCAGCGTTCATAGAGCTCGAGGAGGTGATTGACCTGGTCCTCGGGTTTGGCCGCGCTGGGAGCGACGAAGCCGGTCGAGGCACTTCCAGGGCGGCCGACGGCGGCCGTGGCGGCCACAAATTTGAAAAGATCGAGGGCAATGTCCTCATTGCGGCGCGGTCCGATGGCGGAATTTACTACCTGTTCCATGAAGATCCTCCGAAGGCGATGCTATCAAAATTCACGTAGCGGCGTTCCCGCTGGTTATATCTCGGAAATACAGATACAGGCGCGTCCGACGACACAGCCCGAGCGCGATTCATCCGGCCCCAGATTGAGGAGTTCTCCTGGGTGGTGGAGCGCGTGGGGACGCAGGATGAGGCGGTTGGCGTCAAAATCCACGTAGCGAAAGGACAGGCCGGGGCGGCTGGTAAGTGGCAAGCGAGTTGTAGTAGCGGTCGAGCACGACGATGCCATGAGCATGCGAACGGGCGGCCATGGGAAGCGCTTGGGGCGGGACTGACGTGTACTGCGAGGAAGCGCTGCCAGTTACGGCGAATGACAGTGCGGCGGGGACGGAGGTGTTCGAGGATTCCTACGGTAGGTTGGATACCTTCGATCGTGGCCTGTGGAGTAACACCGGGAGCTTGTACAACGGTGGTTTGAGAGACAAGTGGAACGGAGTCAACCTTGCCGTCATGGATGTCGGGCAGAGCGGGGGAGATGACGTGAGAGCTGGGATGGCATGAGGTCTTCGCTACTGAGCAGCTGCGAGGCCACGACGCGATCGAGAGCGGCGAGACTGAGTTTGCGTTTGCGATGGAGGAAGTTGGAAATGAGTGACGACTGTAGTCCCGTCTGCCTGGCGAGAAGAGATCCCGCGAGGAGTCCACGATCGATTCGGCGAGAGATCTCGAGGCGAAGACGCTCATGGAGTGAAGAAACGTTCGCTTGTACGATGGCTCGGCTCCGCCCAATCACTCTAGGTTTTCGAGCGCGTCTTCGTGCATGTCGCGTTGTAGAACGTGGAGACGGGAATGGCTGATGGAGAAAAATGCATGACGGAATTTGAGGCACAGGTATTCGCGGACCTTTCTGTTCTGAAGAGTCAAATGAGCGCGTTGCTCGGTGACGGAAACTCCGGGCGAATCGCCAGGGTCGAGGGCGATGTCGACCAGCATGAGCAGAGCCTCCAGCGTGCGAAAGGCTTCGCCGTGGCAACAGGAGCGGCTTTCACGCTGGTTCAATTCGTCCTCGAACTGCAGCGCCGCAAATAGCGCCGTCTGAGGCAATCGGGTAAAAATGATAGAGAGGCTGGAGAACAACCATGTCCAAACCGATTGCCATCTATTACGAGCAGCAGCACTGGTTCAAACCGCTCTTTGCGGAACTCGAATGCCGCGGCACACCCTATGTGAAGATTGAAGCGACGTCCCACGCCTACGCGATCGAGGAGCATCCGGAGAACCTGTTTTCGCTAGTCGTTAATAGGATGAGCCCATCGGCCTGGAATCGCGAACATGGCGACTGCATCTTCTACACGCTTGGCTTTCTCGATCATCTGGAGCGCCGAGGCATTCGCGTCATCAACGGCCTTCGCGCATTTCGCACTGAGCTTTCAAAGGCGGCGCAGCTTTCTCTTCTGGACTCTCTTGATCTGCCTTATCCCAAGGCTCGCGTGATTCATCGCTCTGAGCAGGCCGTGGCGGCGACAGAGGGTCTGCGCTGGCCCATCGTCGTCAAGCCCAACATGGGAGGCTCCGGCGCAGGCGTGAAGCGCTTCGACACTCCGGAAGCGTTTGCGGCAGCAGCGGAAGCTGGCGAGCTTGCCTTCGGCCTCGACACGACGGCTTTGGTGCAGGAGTTCATTCCCGCGCGCGATTCACACATCGTCCGCGTTGAGGTTCTGAACGGTAAATACCTTTACGCCATCAAAGTCCATATCACGGGCGAGACATTTGACTTGTGCCCTGCTGACATCTGCCGCACCACTTCCGGAGTGGATTTGAACCGGGTGGCGTGCCCCGTCGATGCCCCGAAGACAGGGATCAGCGTGGAGGGCTATCAGCCACCACCCGACGTAATCGCCGATGTCGAGCGCATCATGAGCCATGCGGGCATCGAACTCGGCGGCGTCGAATACATCACCGACGACCGCGAAGGCCAGCGCCTGTATTACGACATCAATGCGCTTTCGAATTTCGTTGCGGACGGTCCGAACGTTGTGGGCTTCGATCCCTTCGCAAAGCTGGTCGATTGGCTGGAGGATGAAGCTTCCATGATCAAGACGCGCACTCAGGAACTAGCACTGGCTGGAGTGCGTTGATGCGCTACGGCTTCTGGCTTCCTGTTTTTGGTGGATGGCTGCGCAACGTCGAAGACGAACACATGGCGCCGACGTGGGAGTATGCCCGTCGTCTGACACAGCGCGCCGAGGAGCTTGGCTATTCGCTGACTCTCATCGCGGAACTCAACCTGAATGACATCAAAGGCGTTGACGCGCGATCGCTTGATGCGTGGTCGACGGCCGCTGCGCTTGCGGCGGTCACGAACAAGATTGAGCTGATGGTGGCTGTGCGTCCGACATTCCACAATCCTGCACTGCTCGCCAAACAGGCCGCCAACATCGATCACATTTCGAAGGGGCGACTGACACTGAATGTCGTGTCAAGCTGGTGGGCGGACGAAGCCACCAAGTACGGAATCCCCTTCGACAAGCACGACGACCGCTACGGCCGAACGTCAGAATGGCTTGACGTGATTGATGGTTGCTGGTCCCGGCAAGGCTTTAGCTACTCCGGTACCTATTACCAGGTGAGCGACAACATCCTCTCGCCCAAGCCTGTCAGCAAGCCGCGCCCAACGATCTATGCAGGGGGGGAGTCGGAAACCGCTAAGAATCTCATCGCACAAAAGTGCGATGCCTACCTCATGCATGGCGACGACCCGGACACTGTAGGCCGAAAGATCGCAGACATGCGCCAGCGCCGCGAGGAATTGGGCCTTCCTCCGTTGACCTATGGAGTCGCCGGCTACTCGATCGTGCGAGATTCGGAAGCCGAAGCGAAGAAAGAAGTGGGGCGCATCACCAATGTGCAGCAGTCGGCACGCGGATATGCGAATTACCAGCAATGGATCACCGGGTCGCAGCTGGAGCAGAAGATTTCGCTCGAAGACTATTCGGTTTCGAACCGCGGCCTGCGCAGCGGGCTGGTGGGAACGCCGGAGCAGGTAAGCGCGCGCCTGGAAGAATTTGCGGCGGTCGGGGTCGATCTGGTACTGCTGCAATCGAGCCCACAACTTGAAGAGATGGAACGCTTCTCGGAGCAGGTAATACGACCTGCAAGAATAGTGCAGTAGATTTAGCTGCTACGATAGACGACACGGCCCTCGCTAATCGTCATCGAGACTTGCCCTTGCAGGCTCCAGCCATCGAAAGGCGTGTTCTTCGACTTCGATTTAGAGGTCTTGAATATCCAGTTCTTTACGGGGTCAAAGATCACGACATCGGCTGCCGATCCTACGGCCAAACTACCTCGGCCCTTGAGGCCCAGAACTGCTGCTGGCTGCGTGCTGAGCAGAGCGATGATCCGGCCGAGCGGGAGCTTGTGTCTCACATGCAAAATGGAAATCGAGAGGCCCAGAGCCGATTCCAGGCCGGTGATTCCATTGGGAGCACGCTCGAACTCTTGCTCTTTTTCGTGCGTGGCGTGCGGAGCGTGGTCAGTTGCAATGCAATCGACTGAACCGTCGATGAGGCCGTCGATCATGGCTACGCGATCCAGTTCAGCGCGCAATGGTGGATTCATTTTGGCGGATGTGTCGTAATTGCCGATGGCTTCTTCATTGAGCACGAAGTGATGAGGCGCGACCTCGCAGGTGACGCGCAGACCATTGCGCCGGGCGCGGCGCACGGCATCGAGTGCGGCTCTCGTGGAAAGATGCGCCACGTGCAAATGCGTACGGCTGTCCTTCACCTCAGCCAGCAAACGAATATCGCGCTCGACCAATCCTGATTCCGCCTCGGTGGGCATTCCGCGAAGTCCCAAGCGAAAGGCCACCCGGCCGGCGTTCATGGAGCAGCCTCCGGTCAGGCGTGTGTCCTCGGCGTGCTGAATGACCGGCAGATTTGCGCGCGCCGCCGCGATCAAAGCCTCCCGCATGATGGCGTCTCCCAAAATCGGCTTGCCATCGTCGGTGACCGCGACCGCGCCTGCGGCCTTCAACGAGCCGTACTCCGTGAGTGCCTCGCCCATCGATCCGCGCGTTGCGGCGGCAATGGGAAACACTCGAATTGCCGCGCCGCGCTCCGGCGCCTGCATCCAGCGGGTAGTTTCCGGGGAGTCGTTCACCGGAATTGTATTGGGCATAGCGCAGACGGTTGTGAATCCTCCTGCAGCTGCTGCTGCCGTGCCGGTCGCAATCGTCTCCTTATATCCTTGGCCGGGTTCGCGAAGGTGAACGTGTATATCGACGAGTCCCGGTGCCACAACCAGATCTTTCGCACTGAGGATTTCTACTCCTGCATGCTTGATTTTCCCCGGCGCATCGACCGAAGCAACCTTCCCATCGATCAGCAGCAGATCGCGTGGCATATCGATCCCGGACGCCGGATCGATCAGATGTCCGCCGCGAATCAGAATCGGCTTCATCGGCTGGTTCCCTTTCTTGCTTTCGCGTGCCGTGGGACATCACTACTCAGAGCCCGCATGATGAGTGCCATGCGGATCGCGACTCCATTTCGCACCTGATCGGCGATGGCCGACTGAGGACCGTCGGCAACTTCGCTGGTGATCTCCAGACCGCGAATCATCGGCCCCGGATGCATGACCAACGCCTTGGGCGCATGCGTCGCGATACGTTCGGAGTTCGCCTGGTAGCGAGCCTTATATTCTTCAAGATCGAGCGCAAGGCCGGCGAGCCGCTCAGCCTGAATGCGGAGCATCATCACCACCTGGGATTGCGCAAGGGCATGATCGAAGTCGCGCTCGATGACGATGTTGGACCCAAGCTGCACGGCAACCTCGGGTAAGAGCGGTGGGGGGCCGCAGAGCACAACGCGCGCGCCCAGGCGGGGCAGAAGCAAGGCATTCGACCGCGCGACGCGGCTGTGAAAGATATCTCCACAGATCGTGATCGTGACGCCCTTGAGAGTCGTCTCTGCTATCCTCAAACTCGTTTTCAGGTGCGCGAGGATGGTGCGCAGATCAAGCAGGGCCTGGGATGGATGCTCGTGCATGCCGTCCCCGGCGTTAAGGATAGGGAGCCCGGTAGTCTCGGCGAGTAGATAAGGCGCGCCGGAATAGGGGCTTCGCAAAATAATGCACTCGGCGCCGAGAGCGCGCAGGGTGATGCCCGTATCCCTGAGAGACTCACCCTTCTCAATGCTTGAAGACTGCGCGCTCACCAGCGAAGTGTCGGCCCCGAGAGCTTTTGCGGCGAGTTCAAAGGAAGTACGAGTTCGGGTGCTGGACTCGTAGAAGAGCAGCGAGACGCGCCGCTTGAAGAGCCGCCTGTCGCGAGTGAGGGGATCTTCCTTTTCAAGGAGATTCGCAAGATCGAGAATCGATTGAAGATCGTCAATGGATAAATCGGTGACGGAAAGAATTGAATCGGGATGAATCAAGGAAATAGTTGTCGACTGGATTTGTGGCGTTGGCGACTTGCGGCGTTGTGTTTTTGCTGACATTTCCGCTGGCATTGCGCGTGTTCGTCTTCCTAACGAGTTTTAATCGATGTGCTCGACCAGCAGCACCTGCTCATCGTTGTCAATCTCGCGCAGCTTCACTTCGATAATCTCGCGACTCGTCGTTTGAATTTTGCGTCCGACGAATCTGGCTTCAATCGGCAGCTCACGATGGCCTCGATCAATCAGCACCAGAAGTTGCACACGGCGCGGGCGGCCATGACTGAAGAGCGCATCGAGCGCGGCTCGGATCGTGCGGCCGGTGTAAAGCACGTCGTCGACTAGGATGATGTTGCGATCGTTCACGTCGAAGCCAAGAGCGCCTGGACTGACTACCGGGCGGACATCGTGCGTTGAAAGATCGTCACGATAGAAGCTGATATCGAGCACGCCGGTATCGATGGAGCGCTTTTCGATGCCGCCAATCAATGCGGCCAGTCTTTCCGCAATCGGGACACCGCGGCGCTTGATGCCGACCAGGCCGAGGTGATCGGCTCCGTTGTTCTTCTCGATGATCTCGTGGGCGAGGCGGACAAGTGTGCGTTCGATTTCGGAGGCCGACATGATCCGGGCCTTCTCGCGCAATTGCGGTGCGGTGCTTTTTTTGGACATACTCTGGCTCTTGCCGGATGATACGGGGCCCGGGCCGGTGGAGCAAGTTTTTGCCGGAACTACCGGGGACTGCGCTGAGGACGATTGCCCAGCGATGCAATCCGCGCGCCAATGGCGCCGCCGGCGGCCGCAAACAGGACCATGGAAACCGCCGAAACCGCCGAGGTTCCGAGTACGATGGCCGCCGCGCCATCAGGTGAAAGCCAAAAGTGGACGAGCTGGGTCATAGCGGCAGCAGTTTGCGGGTCTGAGCGATTGATCTGTTCGGCAAACTGCTGCGCGACCGAATGCAACTGCTGGTCAAGCTCACCGCTGTGCAGCAGATATCGCTGGATAAGCAACTTTAAGCTGTAAATTGCCGTTGAAATAACGGCAGCCAGAACGCCAAGCAGACCACCAATACGCCAGCCCATGCGATTCGTAGGTGGTATGCCTACGCGACGCCGATAGAGGGATACAGTGGCGATGCCGCCGCCGATGACCCAGAGCGCCCCAAAATCGAGAATGGACGAAAGCAGGCCTACCGGAACAGCAACCAGAAGAGCGCTCACAACCGCGGCTTTCCAGGAGACCGTCTCAAGACCACGGCCCGAAGTTGTCTGCTGCGAGGACGCAAAAGACGAGACAGGTTCGTCGGATGGTTCGTAGCGAAGCTGGGGTGCTCCACAGTGCGGACAAAACAATTCCTCAGAGGAATTGATCGTTGCGCGGCATCGGTGGCAAACCGGATCCATGCCTTGACCCTATCTCACCGGCACGTGGAGCGCAATGCAACGGAACAGAAGGTAGGTGAGGAAGATTTGCTGCATGATGTGTTCGAGGTTCAAAAGGTCGCGTCGGGACAAGCTCAATATGCTGCGTTTCGGAGACGTTCGTGAAGCAGTTCGATTTGGAATCAGCGGCAGAGGCTCTTGTCGAGAGTCAGGAGGTAAGAAGAGAACCCAGCCGTAACGTCATGAATCCAGCTCCGCCACAATCCCTACCCGATCCTCTGATCCAACCTACTTGGACAACGAACTCACTTGTGTGTTTGCGCCGGCTGAAACTCGGGCACGCCTAATTGCCAGAACAGAAAGGCAATTTCATCAGCCTGCTCTTCGTCGCGCTGGGTTTTAGTTGAGCCAAGTCCGTGTCCCGCATCGTAATCGACACGCAGCAGCACGGGTTTACCGCTATTGGTAGATGCCTGTAGACGTGCCGCCATCTTGGCTGCCTGCCAGGGCGCCACACGAGGATCGTTGGCGCCCGTGGTGAGCAATATTGCGGGATACGCCTTGTTCGGCTGTACGTGTTGATAGGCATCCATGGCATACAGTGCCTTGAAGCCGTCTGGCTCCTTGACTGTGCCAAACTCGGGAATGTTTGCGGGTCCGCTGGCCATGAGTTCGGAACGCAGCGAATCAGAATCGCCCACACGAATCAGGGCTGCGCCGAACAGATCAGGACGCTGGGTAATGGCCCCGCCGATCGTGACTCCTCCCGCGCTGGTGCCTTCCCCGGCGAGGTGCTCCGTTGAAGTGTATTTGTGCTCAATCAGATACTGAGCGCCAGCCAGCATGTCATCAATCGTGTGCTGCTTGGTCAGTTTCTGGCCGCTCAAATGCCAATCCTCACCGTATTCCCCGCCGCCGCGGACATGAGCCACGGCGAATACTCCGCCGCGTTCAAAAAATGCCAACAGCGTCGGACGAAACGTCGGATCGAGCGTGATCCCGTAGGAGCCATAGCCTTCCAGCCAGGTGGGATGCGATCCATCCAGCGCTATTCCGCGTTTGTGAACAATCGAGAGTGGCACCATAGTGCCGTCCGCGCTCTTTGCCTTGACCTCTTCGGATTCCACCTGTGAATAGTCCACGGGAGATGGCGCCACCAGGCCGGTGTCAGTCAGATTCCCGGAATTTGCATCCAGCGAGTACCACAATGGCGATTTTGTCCACGACGTCAGCTCCAGCCAGGCTCCCGATTCGGTCGGATTCGCGAACAGCGACTGAATGGCCCCATCAAACGGAAGCTTCACCGGCTGAATGGTGCCCCCGTTATAGGCCAAACGCCGAAGCCGCCCGATGCCGCCGTCAAGGTCTTGCAGGTAGAGCGCGTCACCCGCAGCAGATATGCCGACAACCACCCTATCGCTCGCCGGAACAACCGTCGTTGCATGGACAAGATCGGGATTTTCCAGGCTGATGCGCAACACCTTGAAACGGGACGCGTCTTTGTGCGAAAGCAGGTAGAGACTATCCTTATGCAAGTCGAAGCCAGTAACCGCATCAGCTTCATCCGCGACTTTCTTCCACGTCGTCTTCGCGCTCGCGTCGCCCTGAAACGCCGTCGCATACAAATCGACCTCGCGCTTGACCCCGTGAATTATCAATCCCAAAAGATACTTGGGAGCACCTGGAGAAAAGGCAACAACAGGAAAATCGTCTTCCGTCACCTTTACATCGGGAGATACCTGATATCCAAAGACAGCAGCCTCTTTGTCCGGGTCGGCGCCCAACACATGGTGATATGAGCGTAATTTTTGATACTTCGCCGTGGGCGGTGCGTCGGTTGGCAACTTTTGCGTTCGAGTATAGAAGAACGAACCATCGGGCAACCAATTGGGCTGTCCAAACTGGGCGCGATCAATGGTGTCGCTTAATACTTTGCCCGTCGCGCTCTCGATCACGTGCAAAACGCTATCCTCTGACCCTCCCGGAGAAATCCCATAGGCGACATACTTCCCATCAAGCGATGGTTGAAAGTAATCAATTGAAAAATGCTTGCCATCTGCCGTGGTCAGCCGCTCAGGATCTACGAGCAATCGCTCGGCTGCGTTAGGATTGTCCCTCGTGTAGAGCTTGCGATTGTCTGAGCCGGGCTCGGTCTTGAAGTAGAAGTAGCGCCCACCCCAAACCTGAAGGCCCGAGACCACGCTGCCCGCGTTGTCCAGCGCTTTGATCCGATTCAGCAGTTGATCACGGCCGGGAATACTTGCCAGAACCCCACGCGTGTAGTCGTTCTGCGCCTTCATCCAGGCTGCTACCTCGGGATCTTTTGTATTTTCGAGCCATCGGTAGGGATCCATTACTTTTGTCCCGAAGTAGTCCTCCGTCACTTCCCGCACAGGCGTGTTGGGCAGCTTGGATTGTGCAACGGCAAGATCAGAGCCGATTAAGGCGACAACGAGCAGGGACTTCATTAGGCGGCGCATACAAAATTCCTAAATCCTTTCACAAATCTAAATCCGGCATTTCCTTTGGATTCAGAGCGGCTGCCATTCTACATCGGCTTTCGAGACATGTGCTCTTCACGATACTGGATTCAACCGATCCACTGCCGAGCACGACCCGCGGGGAGCGGACCTTCACGCATCAGTTGGATCATGATCAGCCGCTTCAATTGCTCTCCGAGGAACCAGTCCCTACTCCCGCCGGTAATTGCAGCTCTACGAGCGAAAAGCGGGTGCCGGATCCGGAGTTCTTTTCGATTCCGAGAATATGCTGATGGTGTTTCGATCCTGCTTTGAGCGACATGCGGCTGTCATCCGAGACGGGCACATGCGAGCCGCCCTTGTCATCGGAGCAGGTCAGGCCTTCCCGGGTAACCGTAGGCGTGCCGACTGGCGCGTTTCCCTCGCAGTGGATCACGTCCCCATAGCGTCCCAGCGCCTTCTGATAGAAGGCCACGACCTTATCCTGCGGGTCACTCGTGTCATACGTAACCACCTTCACGCGCAGTTGCCACTCGCCGAACCCGAGATGCACGTCGGCAGACTTGTCGCCGTCTTTGTCGGGAGCAATGTGCGCTCCGGGATAAACGGGCAAACCCACGTCGGCAGCGGACGTGTCGTCGGCGCGCACGTGCAGGCCCCCGAGGGGGGTATCGATCTTCACATTTTTGTCTTTGCCGTTCTTGTTCTTATCCACCTGAATGCTGCATCCTGCGGCAAGCAGTACGCCTAAAGCGGCTGTTGCCGCGACCAGACCCCTCATCACCAGTTCTCCTGTATTGGGAATACGCAAATACAACCCGTCCTGTTCCCGGAACACACAGTAGCCTATACTTTTCTGAACGGCTGCGTAGGGAATTGGCAACACGCCAATTCTCGGCGGCTAACAGGTGCGGATGTCGAAACACACGTCCCAGCAGCGAAACGAGCAGATCTCGCCTATACCGGACAAGCTCTACTTCCGCATCGGCGAGGTAGCAAAGCTGTGCGGAGTGGAAGCCTATGTGCTCCGCTTCTGGGAGACGGAATTTCCGCAACTGAAGCCTAACAAGAGCGGCACCGGACAACGGCTTTATCGCAAGCGCGATGTGGAGTTTGCCTTGCGCATCAAGCGCCTGCTGTACTCCGATGGCTATACCATCGCCGGAGCACGCCAGGTGTTTGCCGCGGAAGTTCGCGAACCGCACAAACGGCCGCAACCCGAGTTGCCGCTAAAGCGCAACGTCGAGGGCAACCATATCGAGGATCGGCTCAAAAAGCTACGCGCGGAGGTAAGAGAGATTCTAGGTATCTTGTCGGTCGCTCCAGCAAAGCGCGAACGCCCGGAAAAGAAGCGCGATGCATGCGAGCCAAGCCTCTTTGACAGTTAGTAACTTTTCCTAAGTCAGCGACGAACCTTATTCAACTCCATGTTCGGAGCGTTGGAAAATGGGAAACCCTGAGCTGAGCCCTGTTCCCTGAGCCTGGTCTCCTGCTTTTAGTGCCGCGCATCCACGTCGTGCATGCGGCTGGCTTCGAAGCTCACAATTTTCCACTGCCCAAAGCGATGGTTGTAGACACGCGTGTACCGATACTTGCCGCTGATGTCGCTCTGGCCGTTGGTCCCTTCAAGGTCTGCGCGAGAAGTAACGACCGCCGTGTCGCCATAGACGCGAACCTTGAGGTCATTGATTTCAAGCGTCTTAATGCGCACCGTTCCGGCTTTGCGAAGAGCCAGGGCCTGAGCCTTGGTTTCCACGGTTCCGTTCGCGCTGATGCCGATGTAATCGTCGGCCAGCAAGTGGTCCATCTGGGTCACGTCGTTGGCAATGACCGCCTGGCGCCATTGCTGCTCCAGAGCTTCAATCTCTTTGTGGATGGCGTGATTTTCGTGGTGCGGCAGCGCAAATGCAGGATGGGCTAATACTAGGCAAATAGCCGCGATGAACAGAATCGAAACACTTATCTGCTGAGACGAGCCCTGGAGATTAACCCTTGTAGGCATGTACGTATCGGGATGGTAGTCCGCGTTCGCGCGACGAGTCAAAGAGAAAGACCGAAGCCGCATTTTTCGCCCGCGAAAGCCTCATTTTCGCGTTTGGACTGCAAAACCTGAAAACCGCTACCCAATCGCATGCAGGGTCTCGACGGAGCGCTCCAGCATGCGCTGGTAGAGGCTCCCCACGATGTACTTCTTAAAGTGTGCCGATGCGCGGTGCGCATCCGCCGCTGCCGCGTCCTTATATTGTTCGTAGATGACGACCGTGTCAGAATCCCCGTCCACGGTGTGTGGAATGTAAGTCACGCAGCCCGGTTCGAGGCGCGATGCCTGGGTGGCGGCGCGCAACGCCTCGTGAATCTCATCGCGATCTTCCGGTTTGAACTTGAGGCGAATCGTGAAACTGATCATTAGCCGAGAACCTGAACTTTCTGTCGACAGAATAGCAGGGGATTTGCAATGGCAGGTTTACGCTCAGGCCTCAAGGGTGTGTAAAGCTTCCGCGAAGGCTGGCAGGGCCATCGTCTGCTCCCGGTCCGGACCCGTCGAAACCATCCCGATCTTCGCCCCCGACTCCCGCTCCAGAAACCGCAGATACTCCTGCGCCGCCTTTGGCAGACTGTCCCAATCCGAGACATTCTCCGTCGGCCCCCCCGTCTGCTCTGTCCAGCCTTTCAACTTCGTATACACCGGCCTGATCGACTCCAGTCCGCGCACATCCGCCGGCATCGTGTCCACTTTTCGGCCGTCAATTTCGTAGCCCACACAGACCGGAATCTCCTCCAGCCCATCGAGCACGTCGAGCTTCGTGACCACCAGCCACTCCGTGCCGTTGATCATGTTCGAGTAGCGCAACAGCGGCAGGTCCATCCAGCCGCAGCGCCGCGGACGCCCCGTCACCGCCCCGAACTCATGGCCCCGCGCCCGCAGCTTCTCGCCGGCTTCGTCATGCGACTCCGTCGGGAACGGACCCTCGCCCACCCGCGTCACATACGCCTTGGTCACGCCGATTACCGTCCCGATCGCCGTCGGACCCACCCCCGTACCCGTGATCGCCCCGCCTGCCGTTGCTGACGACGACGTCACAAACGGATATGTCCCGTGATCGATATCCAGCATCGTGCCCTGCGCGCCCTCGAACATCACGCTCTTCCCTGCCCGAATCGCCCCATTCAGCAGCGCCGCCGTGTCCGTCACAAACGGAGCCACCTGCTCCGCCGCGCGCGCATACTCTTCATACATCTGCGCTGGATCCAGCGGCTCCGTCCCGAACAGCGCATGCGCGATCGCGTTCTTCTCGTGGCAGGCATTCACGATGTGCGTCTTCAGGAGATTCGTATTCAGCATGTCCACCACGCGCAGCCCATTGCGCGCCATCTTGTCCTCATACGCCGGACCGATCCCACGGCTTGTCGTCCCAATCTTCTGCCGCCCCGGAGCGCTCTCTGCCGCCAGCTCAATCATCCGGTGATAGGGCAAAATCACCTGCGCCCGATTCGAGACGAAGACCTGCCGATCGACGGCCACGCCTAGGTCCCTCAGCTTGCCGACTTCTTTCAGAAACGCCACTGGATCCAGCACAACCCCGTTGCCGATCACCGCCTGGCAATCCGGCCGCAGAATCCCGCACGGAATGAGCTGCAGAATGAACTTCTGCCCGCGAATGATGACCGTATGCCCGGCATTGTGCCCGCCCGCATACCGCGCGACGACACTAAATCGCTCCGAGAGGACATCAACGATCTTGCCCTTACCCTCATCGCCCCACTGGGCACCGACTACGACTGCTGTTTTTGCTCGCATTTTTTCCCAGACTCCAAAACACAGAGCCTTGTTCTTTTTACCAGATTTGTCTTCGGATAGCGGTCGCCTTTCAAGGTGGGAGTACCCTGGTTGATGTAACGGTGCTCCACTGACATCTCTCTGTAGAGTCGGATGATTCCCTCGTGCAATTTTTCGTCTCGAGAGAGACCCAAATCATGTCGCCCAATTCGACCTGTAAGGCAGGCCTCAAGCCACTGCCCCAAAGGCAACGCGACCCGCTGAAAGCGGTGATACTATACGATGTCAAAAGGCACGTGCCAGCTTCCGAAAGTGCTCAAGTAGGCCCGGCCGCCATTCGCAGCCGGGCCTTCCTGCATTCCGGCAGTATCAAACTAAAACGTGTCCGCAAACCAATTGAAATCAATGAGAAATAAATAACTCCTTTATCCTCAATGAATACTTCTAACTCTTTTGTTTTCTATCAAGTGACTGTAACTCCATTATTATTAATTACCTAGAGGCATGGGTATTAGTCAAAGCCAATAGAATGAACCAATTACAAAATTGAGAGGGGAGGGAGCTCTACCCCTCTCCCCCTTGCCTTCCCCTCAGTGCTTCTTGAAATACTGCACTTCGCGCTCGTGCTGTTTCGCCTTCTTCAGACTGGAAAAAGTTCCCAGATTGCGCCGCTTGCCGGTCGCCTCGTCTTTCTTGCGCGAATACAGCCGATATTCGCCGGATTTAAGTTTACGGATCATATCAAAATAGGATGTGGCAAAACGCACTTACAGACTCTGCGAAAATAGGGCTCAATGCCCGAATCCCCTGAGGTCGAAACCATCGCCAGCACCCAGAAAGGGAACAGCAGTGATCCTGTATCGAACCACCGAACGATTGTTGGTTGAGCAAAATGGTAGCTACTATCCCATTGACGAGACATCGCTCGATGTTCTCGTCGCCCACGACGATCTCCACCGATACCTTTCCTCCATCGCTTCCAGTAAACCGCCTATAGTTCAGATCGAACCTCCAAAACTGGAAGCGCCCATCGAGCACCAGGAGGTCTGGGCTGCCGGAGTCACCTACTTCCGCAGCCGCAGCGCCCGCATCGAGGAATCGAAAGACGCGGGCGGCGGCGACTTCTACGATCGTGTCTATTCCGCCGAGCGTCCGGAGCTGTTCTTCAAGGCCGTGGCCCACAAAGTCGCCGGCCCAAATAGCAAGGTCAGGATTCGCCGGGATGCGACGTGGTCCGTACCTGAACCAGAGCTGGCTCTCCTCGTGAATCCTCGCGGCCAGATCATCGGCTATACCATCGGCAATGACATGAGCTCCCGGGATATCGAGGGGACCAACCCTTTATATCTGCCACAGGCGAAGGTCTACGACCGGAGTTGCGCTCTAGGACCGGGCATTCTCATTCAGTCGCATCCCATGCCGGCAACCACTCAGATCCAGATGGTGATCCTGCGCGCCGGGGGTACTGAATTTTCAGCAGCGGTCACCCTCACCGAGCTGAAACGAGACCCCGGGACATTGGTCGAGTATCTTTTTCGCGATCAAAGCTTCCCCCACGGATGTTTTCTGCTGACCGGCACGGGCATCGTTCCCTCAGACTCATTTGCGCTGCAAAGCGGGGATGAGATTCAAATCAGTATCGATGGCCTCGGCACGCTGGTAAACGACGTTGCCTGAAGTGGATTTGTTTCTTTCAGCCTCATGTTTTACCAGTCGAACAGCGTCCCATCCAGCTTCCTGTTAACCGGGAGGTACGCTCGCTGATACGGATACTTGGCTGCCAGTGTTTCGTCGATCTCGACCCCAAGACCGGGAGCGTCTCCCGGATACATATAGCCCGCGTCGAAGTAGTACTGATGGGGGAATACAGCGTCAGTTTCCGCCGAGTGCGGCATGTGTTCCTGAATGCCGAAGTTATGGATCGCCAGACCAAAGTGCAGCGCGGCCGCCATGCTTATCGGCGAAAGGTCTGTCGCGCCGTGACAACCGGTGCGGACATGAAACAGAGCGGCAAAATCCGCAACCTTCTTGAGATGTGTGAACCCTCCGGCATGCACCAGGGTCATCCGGATGTAGTCGATCCACTGCTCACGAATCAGCTCCTGTGCGTCCCAGATTGTATTGAGAGCTTCGCCCGTTGCAATCGGAGTGGTTGTGTGTTGGCGAATGACTTTGAAGCCCTCCTGTAACTCTGCCGGCACAGGATCTTCGATCCAGAAAAGATGATACGGCTCCAGTTCTTTTCCCAGCCGCGCCGCTTCGATCGGCGTCAGCCGGTGATGACAGTCGTGTAGCAGGTGAATATCCTCGCCGAACTGCTGGCGTGCCCGCTCAAACAACTCAGGCACGTGGCGCAGATATTTCTCCGTAGACCACAGGCTCTCCGAAGGCAGTCTCCTTTCGGCCGGCTCGTAAGGTTTGTTGTCCTTGGCGACACCGTAAGTCGAAGCCAGTCCGGGAATACCGCTCTGCGCTCTTACCGCCAGATATCCCAGATCGATCTGCCTGCCGACAGCATCGATTGTCGCTTCGATATCGGCTCCGTTGGCGTGCGCATAGACGAGAACGCCGTTGCGGCTCTTACCGCCCAGCAGGTTGTACACCGAAGTATTCAGCGCCTTGCCTTTTATGTCCCACAACGCCATATCGACTGCGCCGATAGCGGACATTGTGACGGGGCCGCGCCGCCAGTAAGCTCCGCGATACAAATACTGCCAGACATCTTCGATCTGAAAAGGATCACGCCCGATCAGGCATGGAATAACATGCTCAGTAAGATAACTTACAACCGCAAGCTCGCGCCCGTTGAGGGTTCCATCTCCAAGACCATAGATGCCCTCATCGGTTTCTATCTTCAGGGTAGTGAAGTTTCTTCCCGGAGAACATACATTGACAGAAGCAGTTGTGATCTTCATGCAAGGATTCCTCGTTCAGGCGTGAACCTGCAACTACTTATGAGAGCCGGCTTCCGCCATGGTGTTGCTTGATGCGGAAATCTCCACATAGTCCAGCGGCGCGGGCTCGCCGCCATCTGGATGACCCTCGATCCTTAATATGTCTCCTGGTTTCAGGGAAATTCCATGGAGCGTAATCCGTGTGGATGTGTCTCCGCTCATCTGGTCGCCGGGTAGTACATTATCTGCGCGCCACTCTTTGAGCAACTCATCATTGAGATACACATTGTAAGTTGACAGCCCGTGCCGGAAATCGAAGTACTGGATCGCGATGTCATAAGTGCCGGCGGCCTGGTTCAGAACAACAATCGCAGTGCAACCACTCGGGTTCTTGCAGGCAATAGCTTTACCGCCCGAGGCTGTCTCCCAGGGAGTCACATCAATCGGCATGTAGCCGCTTAACTGCATATTTTCTGCTTCGATGCGGTTGGGGTCATGTTCTACACGATCTTTGTTATCGGCGACACCCGACATCTTGTAGAACCAGTTATTCACCGCATCCCGCCACACAACAGCGTGACCAGCCTGATACTCCACGAGCGCCAGGACCTTCTCGTAACGCTCATCGTCGATGAGCCCTTTCAGTCGCTGCCACTCCGTCACCTGCTTTGCCGCGGCTGCTGCTCCGTCATAGTGCGAGTCGTAAATGTGCTGGATCACGGTCTCGCCCGAATGCAGCCTGTAGGTATAGGGCACATGATGCATGAACAGCAGCAGCTTATCGGGACTGGTTGACAGCGATTCGAAGATGCGTGCAACCTCCGGCGGATATTGCCCGATGTAGCCAGTGCCAGTCGCAACCGTTCGATCCATGCCCACGCCTTCATGGTCGGCACGAATCCACTGTCCCCAGCCATTCCTCTCGGCCGACTCGATTCCGGGCCCGTAGTGCGAGTGCAGGATATCGGTCAGCGTTCCCAGTCCCAGCGGCCCTGTGTATCGCTCATAATTCTTCCACGAAGAAAGCAGCATCTCGTCGATGGTACTCACCACGGTCGGATTATTCCCAAAGGTCAAGCGAGTCCAGTCGTCAGCAATTTCCTGCGGAGACGTATCCGGATTCCACGCAAGCCGCCCGAAACCATAGAGATTTGCCATCGCCATGGGGTGGGCCAGCCAATTCGTATCCAGACCGACATTCGCTACCCCGGCAAAGCCGCCGAGCGGACGATCGAAGGCCTTCCCCTCAACAATTTCTTTCACCGGAGTGTGCCGATTCTCCGCGCGCAAGTCAAAGTCCAGAGCCTCTTTCCACATCGGAACCAGAAACACGAGATGCCTCTGCTGGCCGGTGTATTCCTGCGTCACCTGTAGCTCGATTGCTTCGTTGGTGTAGTGCAGCCCGGCAAACAATGGCGATACCGGTTCCCTTACCTGAAAATCGATTGGCCCATGCTTGATCTGTACGATCACGTTGTCGTCGAATTTTCCATCCAGGGGATGAAAGATGTCGTAAGCAGCGCGTGCCCGATCAGCCTTGAGATCTCTCCAATCGAGATGATGGTTGTAGACAAAGGCCCGATAGAGCAGCACCCCTCCATGCGGTCTGAGCGCGCGTGCCAGTACATTCGCTGCATCCACCGGAGTTCGGCCATATTGCAACGGTCCCGCGCGTCCTTCCGAATCAGCCTTGACCACAAATCCGCCGAGATCGGGGATCTTCGCATATACTTCATCCACCTTTTTCTGCCACCACGCGATCACCCGCGGATCGAGTGGATCGAATGTATCGAGGCCGCCGACCACTTTCGGACTGCTGAGATCGACGGAGACCGCAAGCCGCACGCCCCACGGCCGCATTACGTCGGCTATGCGCGCGACTTGTGCAATCATCTCCGGCGTCAGCACCTTCAGGTCGGCGTTGACGTTGTTAATCGCAATGCCGTTTATGCCGACGGAAGCCAGTAGGCGCGCGTACTCTCCAGCCCGCGTCAGGTCGACACGAACGCCCTCATTGTCAAAGAAAATGGAGCGGCCCGCGTATCCGCGCTCGATCGTGCCGTTCAGGTTGTCCCATTGATTTACCCACCGCACAGGCGCTGAAGGTGACTCATTGACTGACAGGGAGCTCAGGTCTTTCTCCTCACCGATCATCTCCAGCAAGCGAAACGTTCCGTAGAGCACTCCGCGCGCATCGGCTCCCGCAATCAGCCAGTAAGTATGCCCGTGGTTATGGATCGAGCTGATGGCATAGCCTTCTGGCCGCAGTTCGACCCCAGGGTTCCAGTGCGGAAAATGCGTTTGCAATTCTGTAACGGTTCCCAGCACAAATGCGCTTTTGTCCGGCAGGGCGCTCTCTACTTCGAGCTTCCGTCCCAGCATTCCGTCGATGCCGTGCACCAGCTCGCTCGCTGCGCTGCGCACGATCGGCGAATCATTGAGCGATAGAACACTGCCCGGCAGCGTGTGATACTGCTCGATCACTTTCGCATTCCCAATTGGGGCGTAGCGCAGCCATCCTTCCGCGCCCGTCTCAGCAAGCGACCATGTGCTCCCCAGCAAGAGCAATCCAGGCAACAAAAATCTCAACCGGAGCATGGCATCGCTCATTAACGCGGCAAAGATGCGCTTCCCTGAATCACGAGCTTTTCAGCTTGCCCCTCGTCTGGCCTTGGTTGACGACCGCCTACGAAGACTCCATAGGTTCCGGGCTGCACGCTGCGCGTCCCGGCCGCATCTACCTGGCTCAGCTCTCGCGGATCTAACTCAAAGCGCACATGGCGCACCGCTCCAGGGTCGAGATGAACCCGCTGAAACCCCTTGAGCTCATGAATAGCCGACACGTCGCTTGCCGGCGGCGTCAGGTATAGCTCTACAACTTCGTCTCCCGCCAGCTTGCCTGTGTTCTGCACATCGGCTTCGACCGAGAGTGACTCCCCAGCCTTCACCGTCTTTGATGAAAGCTGTAAGTTCGAGTAAGAGAAATTCGTATAACTCAAGCCATACCCAAATTCAAACAGAGGAGTTCCACGGAAATACCGATAGGTTCGCGCTTTCATTGAGTAGTCTTTGAAGTCAGGTAGCTGGTCGATTGACTTATAAAAAGTGACCGGCAATCTTCCTCCGGGATTATTTTTGCCGTCCAGCGTCTCCGCGATCGCTAGGCCGCCCCCTTCTCCGGGATACCAGGATTCAAGAACTGCTTGTGCATGCTGCTCAGCCCAGTTCACAGCAAGTGCACTCCCATTCATCAGCACCACCACCAACGGCTTGCCCGTCGCAGACAGCACTTCCAATAAATGCTGCTGCGCCTCCGGGAGCTGAATGTCGGTGCGGTCGCCCCCTGAAAATCCCTGAACATGCACAGGCATCTCCTCGCCTTCAAGTTCGGGCGACAGGCCCACAAAGGCGAGAATGACATCCGCTTGCAGAGCAGCGGCAACGGCTTCCTGGCGCAGAGGCTCTACCGGAGGCACCCAGTTGAGTGTGAACCCGGCTCCGAACAACTCTGCATGATGCCCGTATTCGATGCGAAAGATATGCGGGTGTGTATCGGAAAAATGCAGGTGAAAGTCCGGCGTCGCACTCGAACGAAATTTCGACTTCTCATCGCTCGCATAACTCGCGACTTCTTTATCATCGAGATAAACCTTGTAGCTCTCGTGATCCTCGCAGGGATAACAGTGTGCCAGCGAGATGCCGAAGGTGTAGTCTCCTGTCGTTGGAGGCGTAATCGTACCGCTCCATCGCACGCCAAAATCTTTTGCCGACAAGCCGGCTGCCGGGCTCGCTGAATTCCAATCGAAATCGATTTGTGGATCGACACGCGTCAGCACGGGTTGGCCGTTTAGTTCCGAGGAGGCGAAATACTCGGCTTTCACGCCTTCTTCTTCCGTTGAAGCGGCAGAAGGATGCAATATCGTACGCGGCACCGGGACCGGCAATCCTTCCACATAGGGCGAACCCTGTGCGTACACTACTCTCGCATTGGGAAACTCATCGCGAATCCCGTCCAGCGGCAGCACAGGATGGGATGGCACAGCGTTGTAATTTCCTTCGAGCGCCGAGAGAACCGTTGCGTTTGGTCCCACGACTTCGATCGTTCTGATGTCGGGCTTCAACGGCAGAAAATTTCGATCATTTTTCAGCAGAACCATCGATTCCCGCGCCGCCTTCAGAGCGAGCGCGCGGTGCTGTGCTGAATCGTCCTCGCTGAAGGGAATCTGCGCGAACGGAACCTTGCCCTCTGGATCGAACATCCCCAAACGGAACCGCGCCGTGAAAAGCCGCTTCACTGCCGTATCGATAGCGTTCTCAGAAATCAATCCGTTCTTCACTGCCAGTATCAAGGCCGTATAAGTATCGCCGCAATTCGTATCTGTACCTGCAAGCACAGCGGCAGCGGCGGCATGTTCTGCGTCGGGAGAAAATCTGTGTCCCTCTTTATGAAAGAAGTCGTCGATTGCACCGCAATCCGATGTGACGTAACCATTGAAGCTCCAATCTTTGCGCAAGCTTCGCTCGAGCAGTTGCTTGTTGGCGCATGCCGGAGCACCGTCCACTGCGTTGTACGCACACATCACGGACGCGGCGTGTGCTTCCGTTACCGTAGCGCGAAAAGCTGGAAGGTAGGTGTCTTCGAGATCGTGCGGCGTGGGCTCGACATTAAAACGATGGCGCTCCGACTCCGGTCCGCTGTGAACCGCATAATGTTTCGGGGTCCCTACGGTCTTGAGAAAATGCGCGTCGTCCCCTTGGAGCCCATTTACAAATGCAACGCCCAGCCGGCTTGTGAGAAACGGATCTTCCCCATACGTTTCCTGTCCGCGTCCCCATCGCGGATCGCGAAAGATATTGATATTCGGCGACCAGATCGTCAATCCGTAGTAGATGCTGTGTACGTTATCGCGCATCGCCTGGTTGTACTTGGCACGCGCTTCTGTCGAAACAGTTGTGGCAATCTCTCCGACCAAGCCGGAGTCGAAGGTTGCCGCCATGCCGATCGCCTGCGGGAACACGGTCGCGTATCCCGACCGCGCGATACCGTGCAGCCCCTCGCTCCACCAGTCATACTTCGGGATGCCAAGCCGTGGAATCGCGCCCGCGTCATTCATCATCTGCGAAACCTTTTCCTCGAGCGTCATGCGAGAAACAAGGTCGTCGACTCTCTTCTCCACAGGCAGCGCCGGATTCTGATAGGGAGCGGTCGCCTGGCATACGCCATACCTGCCGCTCAGAACATGCACAGCGACAATTGCCAGAAAGACCAGCGCAGCAATCTTTTTCCACTCCGCAGAAATTGCGTTCCTCCACGCCATAACTAACCTCGTTATTCACGATCTAGCCGGAAAGACACACCGACTTCTCGACTACTAGTGACGTTCATCTTTAATACGAGTCTCAAACTTTAGCCATTGCTGATAGCAGTGTCAAACGTCGCGTTCTGCCAGCTATAGCAAAGACATTCGCGACGAAACCTCGCAATATCATGGTTCGAATCGCTCGTTATTGAGATCACCTATGTTTTTGATTTTGGCAGAGTTTGCCTCCTGTTCGCCATCTTTCCTTTAAAGGAACGGCGCTTGGCGGGCACTCTGCTCGATGGCTCACGACTCGATTCATGGCTCGATCGCTGCTGTAACACCAGTGCCGCTGCGCCTCGAAGGCGTGCCACTTCGCCTTCATGTGTCGGCATCAACCGGGGCGGCGACCCCGCCAACGTCAGCTCGGCGACCTGAGCTTCAATAATTGGTCCGAAGCGGTGCCACGCGGACGTAACATCACCTGCAACCAGGATCACCTCCGGCGAAAGCCCGGCTAAGATCAGCCGCAAGCCTCGTCCTATGTAATAGGCCTGCTTCGCCAGCGCTTCCACCGCATGCGGATGGCCGCCTTCCGCGGCGCTCAATAGTTGCTGATATGTAAGAGCCTTCGATGGATGCGACAGATCGGCATAGTAATGCAACGCCGCGCGACAAGAGGCAAATGTCTCCCAGCAGCCCTTCATCCCGCACGCGCAAACAGGACCGTTTGGGTCGAGGGGAGCATGCCCAAACTCTCCCGCCATGCCATGTTGTCCCGCCACTAAGTGCCCGTTCGCATAAATACCTGTGCCAATGCCTTCAGAGACGGTAACCAGTACCGCGTTTCGCACGCCGTCCATCCGGCCAAACCAAAGCTCGGCCAGCAGGCAGGCGTTGGCCGCATTTTCGAGAGCTACATGCAGACCCGTCTCCTGCTCAATCTTCTTCTTTATGTCAAAGTCGGGCCAATGCAGGTTCGGCGCAAAAATCAGGTGCTGCGTGTCCGGATCGACTCGCCCCGGAAGGCTGATCCCAATACCTTCCACCGATTTCCGCGGGAAGTTTGCCTTCAGTCTCAGAATGCAATCGATCAGCAACCCCACTGCAGCGGCCGGATCTGCGCTAAGCGGGATTACCGATCGGGACAACAGCCGTCCATTCAGATCTACAACCGCGACCGACGACTGGGCAGGATGAATATCGGCCGCGATAATCACGAGGTCTTCGTTCAGGCCCAGCAGCGTAGGCCTCCGTCCGCGCGGCCTGCGAGCAACCGCACCCTCCTGCACCCATTTTTCCTCGATCAGCTGCTCGATAATCAGCGAGACGGTACTCCGTTGCAATCCCGAGCGGCGCGCCAGCTCCGCGCGTGAGATCGGTTGCAGGGAACGAATCATCGTCAGCACAATATCGCGGTTGATATTGCGCGCCGTTTCACTCGAGGCCAGTTCGGCGTAGCTCAGGTCCACGCGCCGCATGCCCCTTGTACGCCCCGGCCGTTTTTTGTGCTTATCCATCAGCACACAAGAATAATCGCAATCTGCCATCCGGCGATCACGAATTCGAATTCCATCCCAGTCCGCCGGCTGATTTCTCCTGCAGCCAGTCAAAATCTACTGATTTACCCCGCTCGCCAGGTAGCCGCCATCGATCACCAGAATCTCTCCTGTTACAAACGATGCCGCATCCGAAGCAAGGTAGATCGCACCGCCTGTAATCTCATCCAGCCTGCCAAAACGATTCATAGGAGTGCGCATCAGCAGTTCGCGCCCCCGGTCCGTATTCGATACCAGCTGGTCGTTCAACGCCGTCGGAAAGATGCCCGGCGCGATTGCGTTCACCGTTACTCCATGAGGCGCGAACTCCACAGCCAACGATTTTGTCAGCGCGCCCACCGCCGCCTTGCTGGCTCCGTATGCCGCCACATCGCGGAATGCAACCAGCGTAGCCAGGGAAGCGATATTCACGATGCGCCCATAACCTTGCTCAATCATGGTCCGGCCGAAAATCTGGCAGCCGCGCAGCGTTCCGGTGAGATTTGTATCAAGAATCTTTGACCAATCTTCCTCAGAGCATTCGAGTGTAGGAACGCGCAGCGTCATGCCCGCGGAATTCACCAGGATGTCTACGTGACCAAAATTGCGCCGCACATCTTGATGCAGCGATTCAAGCGAGGCGCGATCCCGCACGTCGGCGACGTGGCGCATCGATCGGCGTCCCATAGACTCGATCTCCTCGGCGATCCGGTCAACTTCGTCCGCGCGACGTGAGGCGGCTACCACATCGGCTCCAGCCGACGCTAATCCCAGAGAGATGGCTTTTCCCAGACCCGAAGTCCCACCGATGACCACGGCACATCGTCCAGTCAAATCGAAACAGCCATAGCTCAAATCGGATACTCCAAATGCAATTGATTACTCCGGATTACAAACTTAATCTCAGCTGAAGGAACAAAATTTTACCATGCAAAAAACCTTTAGGGCACACAGCTTTGGATTTGAGAGTAGCAAAAAGTCCACAGATCCCTCTTGACAACTCTAAAAAAAGAGCAATATCGTTCGCTTTGTCGGAAAATCAGGCTTCCCGATGTTGGCTTCGTAGACGTGAATCCCTGACTCAAAAATAGCTGCCAACAAACACAATAACGAATTGGTCGACGTAGAAATAAATAGTACTGGATACAAACAAATGTTTCACCCCCCCCAAAAAGGTCGATGCAAAAACAGATCAACGGGTCTATCGAGCCTGCGCTTGCGCGCGCGGGCCAGTTACCTGTTCCAAAAACTTGGAGGTCTTATGAAGTCGATCGCATCCGTCATACGCAGGCCGCTCCATGATTGCGGACACGCCAAAGCACAGATCCTCGGGATCGCACTCCACCTGATCGCGCTTCTCACATTCACTTCTGCGAGCCTCGCTCAGGTTCTCTACGGCACGCTCACCGGAACCATCACCGACAAGAGCGGCGCAGTCGTGCCGAACGTGAACGTGACTCTGACGAACCAGGACACGGGACAGGTGCGGACTACGTCGTCTAACGGCCAGGGTGACTACCTCGTGAGCAATATTCTGCAGGGAACCTACACCATATCGCTGCAGCAGGCTGGCTTTGCGGGATTTACGCAAAAGAACGTCAATATCGAGGTCAACCGGCAGGCGCGCATCGACATCGTGCTGCAGCCGGGTGGAACCACTCAGGTGGTTACGGTCACGGGGACTACGCCGATACTTCAGACCGAAACGGCGGAAGTCAATCATGAACTCACAGCACAGCAGATAAACCAGTTACCCGTCACATCCAGCCAGGGCCGCAACTTTCAGTCACTCTACACGATCATTCCCGGTGCAGCGAATGTGATCGAACAAAACTCGACCGCTTCCAACCCGTCGCGGGCCATGTCGCTCAACGTCAATGGCGTCGAAGATATGAACAACACAACGCGGCTCGACGGCGCGGTGAATACTTACGGCTGGCTGCCTTACCTGATCGCGTACGTTCCCCCGGCGGATTCGATCCAGACCGTCAACATCGTGACGAACTCCTTCAATGCGGAGCAGGGAGTGGCCGGAGGCGCCTCGATCAATGTCATCACGAAAAGCGGTACTAGGAACCTCCACGGCAGTCTGTGGTTTTACTACCAGGACGCGGCACTCAACGCGCGTCCCTACACGGCGACCAGGCAGGCACAGCCCACCGTGCCGAAGAATGTCTTTGACGAGTTCGGGTTCTCGATCGGTGGTCCGGTCTACATTCCGAAGATCCTGACCGGCAGAGACAAGCTCTTCTTCTTCCAAGACTTCGAGAGGACCACGCGGCGTCAGCTGATCACCGGAACCCAGACGGTGCCAACCACGCCGCTGCTGAATGGCGATTTTTCGATGGTGGCAAGCGGACTCGGGCCGGCCAACACTATCCTCTATGATCCCCAACCCGGCGGCGGGGGACCGTATCTGCCGTTCGGGTCCCGTCCAACCTTCCTGTCCGAATACGGCTGCAATTGCATCCCGGCGTCTCGCCAGTCGACTGCCGCGGCGAAGATGCTCACGTTCCTTGCGCCGATTTCGTCGTCAATCGCCAATCCGAATTATGCCAACCAGCTCGCGAACGATTTCCTTGGCAGTGGCACGCTGGCATATAACCGCAACACATCGGATACGAGAATTGACTACATCCCGACCCAAAGTACGACTGTGTTCGGCAAATACGGTATCGAGCCATTTTCCGTTACCGACCCGCAGACGCTGGGCCAGGCTGGGGGTGGCACCTTTGACGGAGGCCAGCCCGGAGCAGCAAGCGGACGCATTCAGAATGTTGGGCTCGGCGCCAACCACATCTTTACCCCTCACCTGCTTCTCGATGGGGACTTCGGCTATACCCGCCAGCGCACGGGCGCGCAGTCCTTGATTGACATCGCAGTCGGCAATTTCGGACTGGATGTACTGGGCATCCCCGGCACGAACGGCGTGGGGCCGAACTATGTCGGCCAGCCGACCTTCGCGTTTGGAACGGTGGCAAATAACGGCACGAGTACTTCCTTTTCGTCTCTCGGAAACGCCAGCGGCGCCAACCCTTTCCTGTTCCGCGATAACCAGTTCACCGGAGACGTGAACCTGAGCTGGGTCAAGGGCAGACACGCGATGAAGTATGGTTTTACCTACTATCACTTCCAGCTCAACCATTTTCAGCCGACCAGCGGCGGCGGCGTCAGCAGTCCACGCGGCGGTTTCCAGTTCCAAGGCGGAATGACCAGCAACACTGCTACGGGACTTACTGTCTACAACACGCTGGCCGACATGCTGTTGGGCCTGCCCAACAACGGGACCGGGATCGCGGTCGCGAAGGAGGAGCAGCTGAACGATCCTAATGCCCTGCGATGGTCGGAGTACGCCTTATACGCACAGGATCAATGGAACACGTCTGACAAGCTCACTATTACGTATGGAGTCCGTTACGAGTTCTATCCCCCGCCATACCGCGATCATACGGGTGTCTTTCGCCTGGATCCGACCCTCCCGCAGTCGGGAAACGTCATTGTGGGCGGAGTGAATGGCCAGCCGCACAACGCGGGTTACCAGATGGGTTGGGGAACGATTTTTCCGCGTCTTGGAATTGCTTATCGTCTTAACGACCGCTGGGTGGTTCGTACAGGAGCCGGGATTACCTCAGATCCGGACAGCCTTCGCTTCCTCCGCGATGCATTTCCGGAAGACCTTGCACCGACCTATGGTGGAACGGCAACCGGCACGGTCGCGATCGATCCAGCGTCCGGCACGCCTTTGACGCTCGTAACCGGCATTCCGCTGCCGGTGTTTCCAGACATCTCCAGCGGAATCGCCTCGCTCCCAGTTAGCGGATCGACCAACACCGCTCCAGCGAACTACCGCCGCGGCTATATCGGGAGTTGGAACCTGTTCGTCCAAGGAGACCTGGGCGCGAAGTTTGTGGCCAACATCGGTTATGTGGGAACGCGGGTGGTGCGCCAGCTAACCGGCTATACCCTAAACGCAGCACCGTTGCCGAACGGTTCGACGCTCTGCATGGCAAACGGGCAATACAATCCCTCGTCGCCGTTTTTTACGCACCCGCTAGGAAGCAATCCGTGCAGTTTCAATGCTAACCAGATCATTAACCTGGAACATTGCGCCAGCGCCACGAGTGCTACCTGCTACAACACGGGTGGCATTACCATGAACGCGCCGGCCTTCAGCGCGAACTACAACGGTATGCAGGCGCAACTCACGCGACTTGCGGGGCATTCGGCACAATGGGGACTCGTCTACACGTGGTCGAAAGCCATGAACGACGAGGACAACGGCGCTGGTTCCGGCTCAGCGGGAACCGCATTCTCCTATCCGGCATACTTTTTCCGTAATCGGGCGGTAGCGGGCTACGATCGAACGAACAACGTTCAATTCTGGGGAATCTACAACCTGCCTTTCGGACCCGGTCAGCGCTGGGCTAACCAAGGCGTTGCCGGGACCATCCTTGGCGGCTTCCAGCTAAATGGGCAGTTCAGCCACGTCAGCGGTGCGCCGTTCTCCGTGAACCCGTCCGCGAATTCGATCAACTCTCCCGGCAACACGGAGTACGCCCAGCTGATTGCGCCTTACCACCAGTTGGGAGGGCATAACCGGACCCCCGGTAACGCCGCAGTGTCAGGCGGAAAGGCATGGTTCGATCCAACATCGTTCTCGAACCCGGCTGAGCCGACATACACGCCAACTCAGTTGCCGTCGGAAATCGATTCGCCAGTGTTCGGCAACACGACGCGCAACCAGTTCCGCGGTCCCGGCGTGACATACATCAACGCCAGTATCTTCCGCTCATTTCCCGTGTATCGGGAATCCAGCTTCCAGATTCGCTTCGAGGCATTCAACGTTCTGAATCACCCGATCCTGACGACACCGAACGTGACAGTGGGCGGCGGAACGTTTGGCTACATCACCAGCTTCGGCACCACCTCACCGGCAGCCCCACGCGTGCTGCAGTTCGGCGGTCGGTTTAATTTTTGAAGTATTTCAAGGTGTCTATTTTCTTGGGGAAAGGGGATACCGCTGTTTTAGTCTGGGGGATTTCGTCT
>JBAVYX010000219.1:0-1752 GCA_049588475.1 Silvibacterium sp.
AGTGATGAAAGAAATGTTCCGGCGTATATTCGCTCCACCCCAAATCCCTTGCTTTCAAGAAAGGACGTTGCGTGACGGCCCACAATCGCTAGCTCCATCTTCGTGGTTGCTCCAAGATTGTTCACCATCACTGCCACGCGCTTCTCATCGCCAAACTCTCCGTGCTTCAGAATTTCGGTCAACAACGTCTCGGTCAGCTCGTCCGCAGTCTGAATCTGCGTCCGTCTCACGCCGGGCTCTCCATGAATACCGAGGCCAAGTTCCATCTCATCTTCGCCAAGTTCAAAGCTGGGCTTTCCGACTGCAGGCGACGTTCCAGCGGAAAAGGAGACGCCCATCGTCGCCAAGGACTGAACCGCTGCTCTACCGATTGCCGCGACCTCGGCCAGGCTCTTGCCTTCAGCCGCAGCAGCCCCCACTAGTTTGTGAATGAAAATAGTGCCGGCGAGACCGCGTGCACCCGTAGCCCGCCCTGTTCCTTTCAGGGCAACGTCATCGTCCACAATAACCATTTCAACAGGAATGCCTTCAGCGCGCGCCATTTCCGTGGCCAGACCAAAGTTCAACCGGTCGCCTGTGTAGTTCTTAACCACCAGCAGCGCGCCGGGTTTTCCCGAAACCGACTTGATGGCCGCAAAAACAGAATCGCTGCTCGGCGAGGTGAAGACTTCTCCCACCACGGCAGCGCCGAGCATGCCTGCACCGATGTAGCCCGCATGCGCCGGCTCATGGCCGCTACCTCCGCCGGAAAGTATCGCGACCTGTTGATCACGGATATGGTCCGCATCGACGCGGACCATGGCTTTGTGACCCGGCAAACGAGCCAAACCTGGGTGAAGCACGGTCAGCCCTTGCAGCATTTCCTCCACGATGTCTTCCGGACGGTTAATGAATTTTTTCATAATGATGCCAATGTACAGCGTCGATTGAGGGCCCGCTTTGTACACAGCGCGACGAAGTTCTCTGAAACGAGACTTCATGTTCAGTTGACGCGAGCAATTTGGTCCGAAGGTGAACTACTTCGCTGTATAGGCGCCCAATACCACAAGTGGCATTGCGCTGTCAGATGACGGGGACACCTCTCGTGCAAAATGACCCCGGCGACTGAGATGATCGTCAACTGACCTGACAAACTCGCTTAAATCGATATGGCTCCGTTCCAAAGAGGCGATCGTTGGTTTGCTCTATCTCTAAGGGTAGACGTCAGGCATCGGCTCGCCCATTGTGTGTAGGCGTGCTTTGCTCGAACTTCTCGACCAGCTTCGTCCACGATTCCAACCGCGTTTGGCACCGCGTGCAAATAGCCAGGTGCTTCGCTCGATCGGTCAAGAACAGGCTTCGGATGTCGAAAGCGAACCTCCGAATCTCGTCTTCAGAATAACAAGCAAAGTCTCTTTCCTCGAAGCTAGGGTGAATCGATTCGGCCTTGAGCAGATCCGCCTTATGCTTTGCCACCATGTCATCGAACTGGATATGCCGCGCCGGCGCATTCTTCCAAAGTGTGTCATCTGTGGCCCAAAGGTCCTCGAGCACCGCGCTCGCATTGAGTGCCAGATACCGAATGGCTTCCTCCCGCCCGTGGAAAGTTTTCCCCTGATCGACAAGTGCCGAAGCCGCGATGTTCGCCAATCCGAGAATCTCATCGTCCGCGTAGGTATCCGCGTGATCGCGGAACTCGTTGATTTCCTCTCTCGCGATCGCGGCGAATTCCGAATTGCGATCTACGAGCCTCGCGACTTCGGAGGTCAGCGC
>JBAVYX010000220.1:0-7756 GCA_049588475.1 Silvibacterium sp.
ACGTAAAAAAGGATTATTCGCAGACAGTTTTGAAGCCGCTCTCGGGTGTTTCTGATGAAGAGCTGCGCGCGCTCTTCCAGCCGATCATCCAAAAGGCTCGAGCTGAACTTGAAATGGAGGGTTTTCAGGAGCGTTCGATGCTAATCGAATGTGCGCTCGACCTTCGATACATAGGACAGTCCTATGAAATCACCGTCCCCTTCTCGCCGGGGTACGCTGAGAGCTTTGTGCGTCAGCATGTGCGGCTCAATGGCTATGCAATCCCACTCAAAGCTCTCGAGCTCGTAAATCTCCGCGTGAATGGCATTGGCTACACAAACAAACCCACACTTCCCAACCGAGAACTATCCGAACAGCCGTTAGGTGAGCCGACAGCAATGCGCACCGCGTGGTTTGGAGGACAAAGGTGGCAAACGGCCTTTTATCAACGCGAATTGCTCGGCAGCGGTATGAAGGGACATGGGCCAGCCATCATCACCAGCGACCAAGCGACGGCAGTTGTTCCACCGAACTTCTCCTTTAGCATCGATGGGGCTGGGGCTTTGGTTGCCCAACAATCGGGAGCGCAGACACTCGATACACGGCGCTCATAAACGGATATGCCACACGGACCCGAAGCAATGCGAATAGGAAATTCATGCCGCTGGATCTGATTGAATTCGAAATCTTCAAGAATCTCTTCGTTTCCATTGCCGAAGAGATGGGCATCACGCTCTGCCGCACTGGCTTTTCGCCCAACATCAAGGAGCGTCTCGACTACTCCTGTGCCATCTACGATGCAAAGGGCGAGACAATTGCGCAGGGCGACCATATGCCGGTGCACCTTGGCGCGATGCCTCTTTCAGTCCGCGCTGCGATTGACCAGCTCAAGATGGAGCCCGGCGATATGGTCATCCTCAACGATCCTTTCCGCGGTGGCACGCATCTTCCCGACATCACTCTCGTATCACCGGTTTTTCTGGAAGAAAGTGAACGGCCTTCTTTTTATGTTGCCAACCGCGCACATCATTCTGATGTTGGTGGCATAACTCCCGGCTCTATGCCATTGGCTCGAGAGATCTTTCAGGAGGGCCTGATTATTCCTCCCATAAGGCTGGTACAAGGCGGCGAACTTGTTGCCGATGTCATCTCTTTCATTCTTGCTAACGTGCGCACGCCTGAAGAGCGCGAGGGAGACTTGAGTGCGCAGATCGCGGCGAATCGTGTGGGTGATTCTCGCTTACGAGAAATAGTGAACCGCTATGGTTTGAGGAGGGTAGAGAAATATGCCGGTGAAGTACAGGACTATGCTGAGCGCATATTGCGGCTGACCATCGCGACCATCCCCGATGGCGAATACTCCTTTGAAGATTCACTCGACGATGACGGCTTCAGTGCATCACCGGTCAAGATTCGCGCAACAGTTCGCATTGCCGGGGACGGCGCGGAGGTAGATTTCACCGGAACGGACCTGCAGACTTCCGGTGGCGTCAATGCCAACTTTGCCGTCACGCTTTCAGCTTCTCTCTATGCCTTCCGTTGTCTGGTTCAGGAGGATGTTTTGTATAACGCAGGTATCTCCCGCGTAGTACGTGTGATTGCCCCGGAGGGCACGCTTGTCAACGCTGTGCATCCGGCTGCCGTTGCAGGCGGCAACGTAGAAACATCGCAGCGCATTACGGATGTAGTGCTGGGCGCACTGGCGTCCGCCCTGCCAGACGTTATCCCCGCTGCGAGCCAGGGCACGATGAATAATGTGACGTTAGGCGGACTTGATCCACGTACAGGCTCGGCCTTTGCCTATTACGAAACTATTGGAGGCGGCATGGGTGGCCGCAATGGACTGCCTGGAATTAGCGGCGTGCACTGCCACATGAGCAACACCCGTAACACTCCGATTGAAGCCATTGAACATTATCTTCCCGTGCGTATTCGCTCCTATGGTCTGCGGCGGGATAGTGGAGGCGCGGGAAGATATCCAGGCGGCGAAGGGATAGTTCGTGAGTACGAAATGCTGACAGATGTTTCAGTGACGCTCTTGACTGAGCGGCGCATCGGCCGCCCCTACGGACTGCAAGGCGGCAGCCCCGCTGGACCCGGGCGAAACACTCTAATTCACTCTGATCAAAGCAGTGAGCAAGTTCCCGGCAAAGTTCGCCTTGAGTTGCATAGTGGTGATCGACTACGAATAGAGACGCCCGGCGGAGGCGGATTTGGAGAGCCCATCTCTGAAGCATGAAAGAGCTTCCGTGGCCGAAGAGGGCGAAGCCTCCTCGCGCATCTTCGGCTGGTGGCATACTGCGCCGGCGAATGCCCGCCGCGCTTTGTTTGCCGCAGCCCTTGGCTGGATGCTCGATTCATTCGACGTGATGCTTTACGCATTGGTGCTTGCATCCCTGATGACCGACATTGGACTAAGCAAGGGAGCGGCAGGCATTCTCGGATCGATCACATTGGTCGCGGCGGCAATCGGCGGACTCGTCTTCGGCGTGACTGCGGACCGCTATGGACGGACTCGGGCTTTGATGGCGAGCATCCTGATCTACGCCGTCTTCACTGCCGCTTGTGGTTTATCCCAAAATTTCGTGCAACTGGCAATCTTCAGGCTTCTTGTTGGTTTCGGAATGGGAGGCGAATGGGCCAGTGGCGCTTCTCTTGTTGCAGAGACATGGCCTGACGAACATCGCGGCAAAGCGCTGGCACTCATGCAAAGCTCCTGGGCGATTGGCTATGCGCTCGCTGCCATTGTGGCCGCCTTCGTCATGCCCTGGGGAGGCTGGCGTGCCGTCTTCTTCGTTGGAATTGTGCCCGCTTTCTTTACCCTTTGGATTCGCAGTGGTGTCAAAGAGCCAGAAATTTGGAAAAACTCTATGGCAACAGCAGCAAGCTCCTTCGGCAGTTTCACGGAATTGTTTCAGCGCAGGTTTGCCCGTTTCACCATCGTCCTGACACTGATGAATGCCTGCACCCTGTTTGCATGGTGGGGATTCAATCTTTGGGTTCCCGCCTATCTTTCCTTACCGGTAGAGCACGATGGCATCGGCCTGGCTCCGCGAATCATGTTGGCGATCATAGTAGCTATGCAAGTAGGTATGTGGTTTGGATATGTCACCTTCGGCTTTGTGAGCGACTTCGTTGGCAGAAAGCCCACGTATGTGGCCTACCTGCTTGCCGCTGCTTTGTTGCTGTTTATCTACGGCGCCGTGCATGCACCGTGGCTGTTGCTGACCGTTGGTTCACTTGTCGCCTTCTTTGGTACGGGTTATTACTCCGGCTTTGCTGCCGTCACTGCTGAAATCTATCCTACTCATATCCGAGCAACTGCTCAGGGGTTCTCCTACAACACTGGCCGCATCGCCAGCGCACTTGCCCCTTTCACCGTAGGATCGCTGGCCCAGACACACAGCTTCCGTGCGGCCTTTTCGGTGGCCGCAGCGTCGTTTCTCTTAGCCGCCGTTTGCTGGGTATGGATTCCAGAAACGCGGGGCAGGTCCCTGGCCCTGGAGGAACAGGCTAAATAGGGTGCTGATCATGTGTGGCTTGGGAAGTGATCGGCGGGGCCTTACCCGCATCACGCAGGCGCAGCAAAGTGGCTGCCCTGACAAATGTGAAAAAGAAGGGACAACAGGCTGAAGGAGAAGTCCAAAGAAAACTGTAAAGCTAGTCGAGGCGAATCCGTAATGGTAGAGATGATCGAAAAAAGCAGCGGGCTAGGTCCGTTGAAATTGACTTGCCCCACTTGCGGTTACACTTTGCGGATAGCCGAAAAATGGCTTCAGACAATCGAAGAATTGAAATTGGCACCGCAGTCATCGACATGCGGTACGAGAACCCTCACTATATGGCGGAGGATGCTGGCGCTGAGGACCTCATAGCTGACGGGCGCCTGCAGTTGGGAATTAGCCGCGGTTCTCCTGAGCAGGTGATCGATGGTTGGCGATCGGTGTGCTCTAATCCCATGATAGGGAGAACCTATCGCTCATGGAATTGAGGCACCTTCGTTATTTCACAGCGGTTGTCCAGTGGAAGGGGTACCGCGAGGCTTCGCGGCACTTGTATATTGCCCAGCCCTCGATCAGCGAGGCGGTATCCGATCTTGAGAGCGAGCTGGGCATCAAGCTCTTTTCGCGCGAGGGCCGCGTCGCGCGACTTACGCCGGAGGGGCAGGTCTTCCATGAAGAAGCCCTCAAGACTCTTGCGCAGGCAGAGCGGTCCATTGCAACCGCCCAGCGCGCGGCCAAAGGGGAGATTGGCAGGCTGGGGATCGGGTTCATGGGGTTTGCCTCCTGCGATTTTCTCCCCGATCTGCTGCGTAAATACAAGACCCGGCACCCGGGGGTTGCGCTGCGTCTTGAAGAAAATGTCCCCAGCGGGCAGGATCTTGCGTTCGACCGAGGAGAGATCGACATTGGATTCACGCGTCCGCCTTCCGCTGACCGCAGCTCGTCCTATGAGTCGCGTCTGCTCTTCCGCGAGCCACTGGTCGTAGCGCTTCCCAAGACCCGCAAGCCAAATGCGAAGCGCATTCGCATTGCGGACCTTGCGGGCGAGCGCATCGTCACGTTTCAACGCGCAAGCTCCCCGGAGGTCTTCGACACGATCATCCGTGTCTGCAACGACAGCGGCTTTTCGCCACGACTGCACAGTGAGCTGAACAATATGCACTCGGTACTGGCTACCGTGGAAGCGCAAGAAGGAGTTGCCATTGTTTCTGCAACGGCCCGTAATCTGCGCGCAGACAACGTCTCCTTCTTCCGGCTGCAGCCCGACGACGTTCGCGTAGACTTTGTCGCCGCATGGAAGAAGAAGGAGCCGTCGGTCGCACTGAGGTTATTCCTCGAGTTACTCGATGAAGAACTGCCGCCGATCCGGCAGAAAATGCGTTATTTGGAACGATAGGTATGTCCGATCAGTTGATTGGAACTTGCTACGCATCACGATCACCCTACGGCGAATCTCTTGTGGTGTACGGCGAGAAAAGCCGTTAGCCAGAAGGAGGCTGAACATGGGAAGTAAACAGAAAACAGTTATCGTAACGGGGGCATCGCAAGGCATTGGAGCCGGCGTGGTGCAAGGGTTTCTCGATCGCGGCTACAACGTTGTGGCTAACTCACGCAACATTTCGAAGTCCGGTGCGTTTACCGAGTCTGCTCAACTGGCACTGGTAGACGGTAATATCGGCGATAGCGCGGTGGCCGCAAAGGTGGCGGAAACCGCGATCAGCAAATTCGGATCGATTGACGCGCTGGTGAATAACGCAGGTATCTTTTCTACCAAAGCATTCACCGACTACACGGCCGAGGACTTCGAGGCGCTTTCAAATACCAACATCGAGGGCTTCCTCTACGTAACGCAGGGCGCCGTGAAGCAGATGCTCGCGCAGAAGTCGAGCGGAAGCGTGGTCAACATCACGACTTCGCTTGCGGTCAATCCGGTTGCCGGTGTAACCGCTTCGGTGCCCATGATCACCAAGGGTGGTCTTGAGGCAGTAGTTCGCAGCTTGGCAAGCGAATACGCGAAAGAGCATATCCGTTTCAATGCCGTCGCTCCTGGGCCAGTCGATACTCCGCTCCACAAGAACAATCCGAAGGAATTTCTGAAGACGCTCTCGCCGATGGGCACAATCTCAGACGTGAGCGATATCGTGGACGCAGTTGTTTATCTCACAGAAGCCCGCCAGGTAACCGGAGAGGTGTTGCACGTGGACGGTGGTGCGCACTCGGGCAAATGGTAAGCTCGAAGGGTCCGCAGCCGGCAAACGCAGAGCGCCGGCTTGCGGATCTCGGCATTGAGCTGCCGCCCGCGCCCACTCCGCTTGGCGCTTATGTTGAAAGTGTCCAGACGGGCAGCATGCTTTATCTCAGTGGTGTTCTCCCGGTCATCGGACATAATCCGAATTTCGTAGGCCGGCTGGGCAGAGAATACAACGTCGAACAGGGACACGAAGCCGCACGCCTCGCGACGTTGAATGTCCTCTCCGCAGCGAGAAACCATTTGGGCTCGCTCGATAAGGTGACCAGAGTCGTCAAACTAACGGTGTATCTGGCTACCGAGGAGGGCTTCTTTGCGCACCCGAAAGTAGCAGACGCTGCCTCGGAGCTGTTGCGCGATATCTTCGGAGAAGACAAGCTGCCCGTCAGGATGGTCCTTGGCGTTGCGAGCCTTCCACTCGGAGTGCCGGTCGTAGTGGAAGTCGTTTTCGAAGTGACTGCCTGAAGAGGCGACAGCGTTCGCCTCTTCATGATGTGAGGTCGCATGATGGCAAGAGCATGGAATCAAACCCCAGTTTCAAAGGCCCTGGGGATTGAGTATCCGATCATCAGGGATCGCTTGGGGGCTTTTCATCGCAGCGACTGACTGCCGCTGTATCGAACTTCACAAAGAGCCCGAGGTCGTAATGACGACCCATTCAGGAATCGCTGTGGATGTTCTCGGCGCCGGTCTTGATCGAATCCCGCCTGACAAACAACGCGCGGTCCTGACTGAATTCCCTCGGTTGGCATTTAAGAACCAATTCCAAGTGTGCCTTTGCAACGTCGTTCGCCGCAAGCCGGGGACCACCGTTGACAACATCCTTCGAGATTTCGGCATTCGGTACGTCGAGGGGTTCACCCTTCCGAACTTCGCCGACCTCATCACAAACGCACTATTTTCCGAATAATTGCTCACCCGTATGCCTTCTCCAGAGAGAGGAGGCCTCCCATGGAGATTCACACGATCGGCATTGATTTAGTCAAGACCATTTTTCACCTCGTAGGTGTTAACGCACGCGGCGAAGTCGTGGTGCGCAAGAGGTGTTCGCGCAATTCGCTGCTGCGCTTCACAGCTAACCTTCGCGTGTCCCTGATCGGCATGGAGGCCTTGCTCTTCGACTGTCCGTGACCGTTCCACCGCTTTTCGCACTGGTCAATATAATATTGCGAGGGCCGAGCATCGCCGGGACTTGCAACTCGAAGCTATGACTACCCTCGCCCGTTCCGCCTTCAGTTCACGTCTCCGCATCATTGCTTACTGGGTGACCACCGCTCTGGTCGTCTTCGAACTGGCTATGGGTGGCGTTTGGGATGTCCTGCGAATACCCCAGGCTCGCGGACTCATCGAACGCCTGGGCTATCCTTCATATTTTCTGGTCATCCTCGGGATCTGGAAACTGCTCGCCGCTGTCGCGTTGGTTATACCGCGGTTTCCCCGACTGAAGGAGTGGGCCTACGCCGGTGTGATCTTCGACTTGACGGGCGCTGTTGCATCGCTATTGGCCTCGGGGCTGATTGATGCGGGTATGCTGGCATATCCGATCGTAATGACAGGCGTTACAGTTGCGTCCTGGGGACTCCGTCCGCCGTCCCGGCGGCTTGGTTCCGGTTGAGTTGCTCCTGAAATAGCCAAATAGGCCGGCGCTCCGAGGTGTGGACAGGAGGCGTTCCATGGAGATTCACACGATCGGCATTGATTTAGCCAAGACCATTTTTCACCTTGTAGGTGTTAACGCACGCGGCGAAGTTGTGGTGCGCAAGAAGTGTTCGCGCAATCAGCTGCTGCGTTTCACAGCTAACCTTCGCGTGTGCCTGGTCGGTATGGAGGCCTGCGCAGGGTCACATTTTCTTGGCCGTGCTCTGCGAGAGCAGGGGCACGATGTGCGGCTGATGCCGGCGCAGTATGTAAAGCCATACGTGAAGACCAACAAGAACGACTACATCGATGCTGAAGCCATTGCTGAGGCGGTTACGCGTCCCAGTATGCGTTTCGTACCGATCAAGACGGATGATCAACTGGATCT
>JBAVYX010000221.1:0-19601 GCA_049588475.1 Silvibacterium sp.
TTGTCGTGAACACCGGCGCGGGAGCCTTTGCCGTGAATGAGGCTCTGATTGTACCCGTCATCCGCGCATCCCGGTGACCACGGCAGAATGGGTCGCACCGTCGGCCCAGTAAAGTACCGTGTCCAGAGGAGGCGTGAGAAGCGGGCTCGTCAAGTCCCACTGTTCGGACTTAGGGAGTAACTCATGGCTCCGTGGGTCCCATTTGCCAAGTCGTTGATCTTCATCAGCAGATCGGCCGGCTCGAGCACGCCAGCCTTCGCAGTTCCCAGCGCTTCGCGACTCTCCGTGCCCAATACCAAACTGCCACGTGGCACGTGATTGGCGTGATGGGGGGAATCTGTATCTCAGTCTGCTGGCTAGCATGGTTGTTTCCTTTCGTTGGAGGTTTCGCTGGCCGTCTGGTGCCAGCATCTTGTACATCGAAAATGCCCCAGACTAGGCCCGCACATCAAGAGTCAGGCAACGCTTGTGTAACGTTGCGACTCTTGATTTCGCGAGGAGGAATGCCACACCGAGTGCGCATTGCTCCCCTTCCGCGGCGCCAGCGCGGAGCTCAAGGATGGGTTATGACTTTGCTCGTCCAACCAGCCGGGATGTGTTCCATCTCCGAGAAGGAATTCGATAAGAGAGTGGGAACTGTACTGAACCGTGGTCCGATCGCTTGTGGCTTTCATGGCTTCCTTTCGTTTGTTGCCCAAGATCAAAGGCTCATTCACAGATGATGGCTAACAGCTGGAGACAAGCGCTGTGGCAGTGTAGGTGCGACACAGCGCTTATTCAAACAACCAGGAGGAAAGCCGGTTTGAATTCCCCCGGTCAGCTCTGCTCTTTTTCGAGCGGAGACTTCTACTGAAAGTGAATCTGGCCGCGGATTTCGCCGGGGGGAACGTCGTAGTGTGGACGTTCACATAGGCGTCGCCACTGCGAATGGCCCTGATCAAGCCGGCCAGCGGAATGACCGAATCTCCATTAGTGGCCGGCAAAACACTTACGTCCGCGGCAGTGATCGTGTCCGTCACGGTGCCCGAGGCTGGACACGCCGGCTTGACTCCGCCGCCGCACAGAAATACAGCGACGCCGCCATTGGTTTTGCACCACGGAGCTGCTCATGCCCGCATAGGACAGTTGGAATGTGATGCTTCCGTCTTCGTGGACCTCCGCCTCAAATTTCCATGGCTGCCGGCGAGCACAGAGGGAACCTGGCTCAATGGGTTTAAATCGGCCCTCAGGGAATCCCTGTGGTCCCAGCCCCGCGCGTGCGCGGCGCCTGCCTGTAGACCCATCGCGCACAAGCCTACGAACAAAGGAAGAGATTTGCGCAAGCTACCGTAGTTGAATGCCTTCATAAGAGTCTCCTTTCCTGGAGCGGGGCCCACGAGCAGGCCCCGCTGGTTAGGATTTGCGACGTTTGGGGAAATCTGCTGATTTAGTTCAGGGGCAGCGTCCAGATGGTGATCGAGACCGTGTTATCGTCAACCGCCGCCAGGATCGCCGTATCGTCATTCACCTTGTTGACCGCCAGGCCGAACGATCCACCCTGATTCGGATCCACGGGAATCTCCTTCACGAACTGACCCCACTTCGTGAATTCAACGATTTCGCTGGGCTGATTGGGATCGCTGTTGATGACGTCGTTGTTGGTCACCAGCAGATGGCCGTTCGGCGCTTCCGCCATCGCCAGGGCCCCATGCAGGTGCGTGTTGTCCTGATAGATGATGTCACCTGGGCCGTTGCTCGTCGTCCGCCTCTTTGCATCACGTACAACAAACACCGCATTGTCCAGCGTCGACGCCACGTACAGCCGGTCGGTCTCCTTGTCGAACACCAGGCCGGTCGGCGCATCAAATAAGGCCGCTGGATCACCCTGATGCATGTACCCGGACGCAATCGTGTAGTGGCTCAGTTTCGTCAGTCCAGTGGCGCTTACCGAAAAATCGATCCTGCTCACCGTGCCATTAATCGCATTCGAGAAGAACACAATCGCGCGCTCACCCTCGTCCACCACCGTCATGTCCCACGGGCCGTCAATCTGAGTGCTGGTAATTGTCTGGATCAGTTTTCCCTGGTTGTTGATCACCAGCAGAGAGCCCGCTTGTGCGGTTGCGGACGTCCCGTCCGCGGTAGGCAGATTGGCCACCAGCACGAACCCGTACTGCAGGGTGCCGAGACCCGTCGAAAGGCCCAGGGGCGCTGCGCCCTGAAAGAAGAGTGAAGGCGAACCGCTTGCGGGAATCCGGACAATCGTTGAGCCCGTACCCTGAAGGTTCTGCGCATTGTTAAAGTTTGAGACCAGAATGTCGCCGTGCTTCAGCGGACCTGAACCAGTCTGGAAGTTGTTCTTGATAAAGGCGACGCCATAAGGATTCACATCGCCGTTGGTTGGCATGGTGGAAGCGCTCCTGACAGGGCTGGGCAGGAAGGCGTCGTCGGCGTTGTATTGACGGTGCTGAGCAAAACTGAAGCAGCTGGCGGTGGCCAGCAGTACTAAACCTGTAGCTGCATGACGAGGATGGAATTTATGAGTGAACACCGTGGGACTCTCCTTTTGTGTTTTCAATTTCTCTGGCCAGGAGGTTCACCCCCCAGCCGCTAAGCCACGGTAGAAAAACAACTCGCCTAATGTCGTTTGGAATGGCTGGCAATTTTGTTGGTTCGTATAGCCATCTGGCAGTCGTACCACGGCCAACCGTTAGGCTACGCAGCTAGCTGCGTGATTTCTCGAAAGAATTTGTGCGTCTCAAATGTCCGAAAATCTCCATTACGCCCGTAGGTCAGGATTCTTCACGCGTCACCGTTCCGCGTCACAAAGGTCCCGTGTTTCCAGGTGGTTGGATTATGATTGGAAAAACCTTGGGATTTTGTTGGAAACGGCGATAGAGAATGTCCGCTCCCATCGAAAGCGATAGTTATAGCTTCGGATCGTTCCGGCTTTATCCTGGCGAGCATCTATTGCTTCGCGACGGTACGCCAGTCTCTCTGGCGCCAAAGGCTCACGAATTATTGACAATGCTCGTGACGCGGCACGGCCGCTTGATCACACGCGATGAGCTGATGAAAGCCATCTGGCCAGACAGCTTCGTTGAGGAAATCAACCTTACTGTCAACATCTCTCTTTTGCGAAAGCTGCTGGGTGAGCAGCAGGACGGCAAAGCATACATCGCCACCATCCCCAAGCGGGGATATCGCTTCGACGCCCCGGTTGTCGAGAATCGATCGTCAGCGAACATGACCGCAGAGACAACTTCCTCTGATCGAAAAGCAGAAGCCGTCGCCCCTCGTCTGCCCGATGGTCCGGCAGCGACCATCCCGGCCGTAAGCCCCAATAACCGGCGAGGGATGCCTTCAAAGCGGTGGATTTTCGCCGGCGCCGTCGTCATTATCGCGGCGTGCGGCTGGCTCCTGTATAGGAGGCACGATTCAAGCGTGCGAGCAACGGAGAATCGGCAGGAGGCCTACGATCTCTATACCAAGGGGCGCGCCGCCTTGAAAGATCGCAGCGCCGAATCGGTGCGGCAGAGTCTCGATCTGTTTAACCAGGCCGTCGAAGCCGATCCTCATTACGCAGCTGCCTATTCCGGACTGGCCGACGCGTACCTCCTCGCGGGCTCATATGGCAATAGCTTCCTGGCGCCGCAGGTAGCAATGCCGAAGGCCAAGGCGGCTGCGCAAAAAGCTCTCTCGCTCGACGAAGCTTCCCCCGCGGCGCACACTTCCCTCGCGTATATCGAGGTCGTTTACGACTGGGACTGGTCCGGGGCAGAAGCCGAATTCAAACGCGCGTTATCGCTGGACCCCAATTATGTGAGCGCACACCATTGGTATTCCCATGAGCTAATGGCCGAGGGCCGGGTCGCAGAATCTCATGAGCAAAGTGAAATGGCCCTCGGCCTGGCTCCTGCGGACGTCCTCATGAATGAGCACATGGCATGGCATCATCTGATGGCGCGCGAATATGATCGCGCGATCCCTCAGGCGCTCAAGACAATCGAGCTCAATCCCGACTTCGTGCAGGCGCACCGCGTCCTGGCGCTCGCGTATTTGTACACCGGCCGATCCACAGAAGCGTGTGCGGAATTCCGAAAGGGCGTTGAGCTCTCTCACAACGATCCAGTTGCACGCGCCTACCTCGCCCGCTGCTACGCTCTCTCCCATCACAGCGAAAATGCGCGAACCATTCTCGACAGCCTCATCAGCGCCTCCGAGGAGCGCTACATCTCGTCCGAGGAGATTGCCGGCGTCTATGCAGCTTTAGGCAATACCGGCAAGGCCCTCGAATGGCTGGACAAAGCCTGCGCCGAGCACGCGGCAGCCCTGATCTATCTGAACATTGACCCTGTTTACGACGGAATACGCGGCGACCCGCGCTTTCAGGCCATCGTGAGGCGCGTAAATCTCATTCCATTGGCGGATGAGGGGCCGGTCAAATAGTTGCCGCCAGTGGTTCGCCCCTGCCTTCCCATTCCCGGCTTCGATCCCAACGATCTCTCTGTCACGCCATTGAAGAATACCGTTTAGCGGTACGCTTCTCGCACCCATCGAAACAACGAATGAGAGCAGTTATGCAACAATCTGTCTGCGCCTGAAGGTTGCAACACTGCCGCAGATCGCTATTTTGGCGAGCCACAGTATATGGGTCGGCCCCCTGGAAAGCTCTGCGCCAATTCACGAATCTCTATCGCCCGTTGCTTCCAGGAACGATGAAATCGCAAAACTACTTTACAGGTCCAGTCGTTGAAGTCTGTAGCAACAACCCCGTCACCGTATCGATCAGCGCGGCATAGTCTTCCAGCACTTTTGCGACTACTGGAACCTGCTCTTCGGCCAGCTTCCAGTTCTCCTGCTCCATCGCCTCACGCACCCGGGGCAGCGTTTTCACGCCATAGCCGGTGTATGCGCCGGGCGCGTATATCTGATGTTTGTACCAGGGGCGCTCCGGCTGGCCTGCGTCGAGAGTTAGTTTGCGTTCACTCTGGATGAGCAGCGCGTTAATCTGCGCCAGGATCTGCGGATCGACGGCGAGGTCGCCCTTGACTCGTACTGCGGAGAGCGCCTTTGCGAAACGCTCCGCGCTTTGGGTCAGAGTCGCGTCCGCATTCTCGAGTGGCGCAAAGTTCAGATATGGCGGAACCGTCTTGTGCGGCGGGGGAACTGAAGTCTTTTTGGGATCGGCGGTTGCAGCGAAGACTCCTTCATCAAGCTCCTTGTTGGTTTCTTCGATCTCCGTCTGCTGGTCCCTCAGCAGCTTCTTCAACTCCCCCACATAGGTATGCACGGTATCGGCAAAGTTGTGAAAGTCGAAGGGCAAAAGGTCGGCGTCGGCCATTCGCATCACCGCAGTGCCGGCGGTCTGAGCGAGTGCGCGCCCATAGACAAATTCGGTGTCCGCAAAGTGGGTGTACCAGTAGAAATCGTCGTAGATGGAGTGATAGATACCGCCGCCGCTTTCTCCATAGAATCCGAGATTGATCGAGGCGATGCCGGCAAAGTCGATAAATGGCGAATAATCAGAGCCGGAGCCGAGCGCTCCAATGCGCAGATCCGGCCGGTTCCGCGCCTCCTGCCGTCCGCCGTCGCCCTCAGGATCGGCAATCGCGCGCAGTTTGGCGCGCTTCCAGACACTGATTCTGGTCTCAGGGTCGGGCACGTCGCGGGCAACTCCATTGATGAAGTGTTCCAGCGTATGCGAGCCCTCGATACCGAGAAAACCGCGCCCATTGGTATCGGAGTTGACGTACATCACGGCCTTCTGTCGCAGCTCGTCCTGGTGGGTCTCAACCCATTCGGCCGATCCGAGCAGCCCCGGTTCCTCGCCATCCCACGCGCAGAAGATGATGGTGCGCTTCGGCTTCCATCCCTGCTTCACTAGTTCCGACATGGAGCGAGCCTCTTCAAGCACTGCGACCAGCCCGGAGATGGGGTCTTCCGCGCCATTGACCCACGCGTCGTGATGGTTGCCGCGAATAACCCACTGATCGGGGAATGCTGATCCTGGAATGCGGGCGATGACATCGTAGATCGGCTTGATGTCCCAGTTGGAGTTCACTTTCAAGTGGACCTTCGCCGGACCCGGGCCGACATGATATGTGATCGGCAGACCGCCTCGCCACTCGCGGGGCGCGATCTGGCCGCCGATGGCCGCAAGCAACGGTTGCGCGTCGCCATAGGAGATAGGCATCACAGGTATCTTCGTGATCAGCGGATTGCCTTCGATCGGCAGCCGCTTCGCATCTTTGGTCGCGCCGTAGCCGGGCGTGAGCGGGTCGCCATTGTAGTATGTGTCGGTCACCGCGCCACGCTGCACTCCCTCTTCCGGACGATAGGCGCCGCTCGGAAAGGTGTCGCCGGCAGAGTAACCATCGTCTCTTGGATCGGAGTAGATGATGCAGCCCACTGCTCCATGTTCGGCGGCGATCTTGGGCTTGATGCCGCGCCACGCCCCTCCATAGCGCGCTATCACAATGGCTCCCTTCACCGAAACACCCATCCGGTCTAGTCGCTCATAATCCGCACGCACACCTTGGTTCACATACACCAGCGGCGCGGTCACATCGCCGTCGATGCTATACGCGTTATAAGTGGGAAGCTGCTCGGGCTGCTGGTTCGAAGTTGGGTCCTCGGCGACCGGCGGTTCCTGCAGCTTCGCCACATAGGCGGTAGGCGCAACCAATTCGAGGGCGCGTTCCTTCGGCGTCGGAAAAAGCACGTAAAAGGTCTCAATCTTCGCGTCCAATCCCCATTGTTTAAACTGCGCAAGGATCCACTCCGCATTTTCCTTGTCGTAAGGCGAGCCAACATGGTGTGGCCGCGCGCTGAGGCGGCGCATATCTTCGCGGAGATTGTCGGTGGAGGGTAGCGCTTGAAACTTCGTCTCCCAGTCGCGTTCCGTGGCCGAGCCCGCCGGGGAATAGCCCGCCAGTGGCGCAATCTCCTCGCTGGTTGCGAGCTGCTGAGGGAACCCCTGCGCGGTGGACACTACGAGCAGCGGCAGCAGGGCGAGAGCGGTCCCCTTGACAATGAACATTGCGTCCCTCCGAGAGGCGAGTAGCGGGAATTGCGACTAGAACAAAGCTTCGCACGATCATAAACGTACAGAGCAAATTACCGAGCCCCAAAACGGAAGATGTGTGCTCAGATACTCGGTCGTATTGTCTAACCTCTCTGAGCGGGTTGGTCGTCAACTCTTCCCTTTGGCTTTCTTCTCCAATGCAGGATCGTTCAGCCGCTCATCGGCTGGTCAATTTTGGGGTAGAGTCCGGGGTTGGCGGTCATCCTCCCGCAACCCACGAAAACGCCCTCCAACGGGATCGAAAACCCGTCGATGAGTCCTATCAGAGGGGATGTCAAGGAAAATTTCTTCCCTTCCTCTCCGACGGAGATGGATGTGGCTTGCTGACAAGCCTGGTCAGAGCCTTGACGGCGTCTGGATCATTATCGGTCGCTTCTCTAATCTGCTTGACCATTGCGGGATCCAATGCAGTTTGCCGTGCCCGAGCTTCGCTGAATTATCGGCAATCTTTGTGACGCACTACACTAGAAGCGGCAGCGTTAATGCGCGAAACATTCTCAGAGCTTGACGCTCCGAGCAAGTATGTCAGATGTCCCTGGCTGTCAATGAATGAATGTGCTTCCTATACTCCATCCGTAGTCTTCGAATCCTTGGATAAGTTCCGATAGCTCGACTATCGTGTAAGCCCTAAATTGAGAGAACACGCCGTCCCAACAACACACGAAAGGGACGAGCGGTGCTCAATCCACTTGTCCGGAAAATGTATGGCCCGCCGCGCGACTGCAAGGGAAAAGCTTGGGCGAGAGGTAGTCTGCGCAAATGTTTATTGAGCATGGTGCTGCCGGCCATGATGAGTTGCGCGCGAGCCCCTTCCTAATAAACGGGTCGGCCGCTCGGGCCATATTCGGTTGCAGGTTTCGGGCACGCCGTCTCCTTCAGAGTGCAGGCAGTCAACATGCTAGAGTAGGTCCATCATGGATCCCTATGCAGCGCTGGAGCAGCTTGGTTTAGCGCTTCCGACACCGCCAAAACCCGGTGGCAATTACTGTGCTGCAAAAGGAGTCGGCTCACTCGTATTTCTGGCGGGTGTGATCTCCCAGGATGCAAGCGGAGTGATAAGTGGGACGGCCGGTGCCGACCGTACATTGGGCGAAGCCTATGTCGGAGCGCGAAGCTGTGCGCTTCTCCAGCTCGCGGTGTTAGAACAACACCTCGGGTCGCTCACCAAAGTTAAGAGTGTGATTTCGGTGAACGGGTATGTGAACAGTGTTCCGGGTTTTGCCGATTCGCCCAAAGCGATCAACGGAGCAAGCGACCTGCTGATGGCTGTGTTCGGCGAAGCGGGACGGCATGTGCGTGCGGCGATCGGAGTAAGCGGCCTGCCTCGCAATGCGCTCGTAGAATTGCAGATGGTTGTAGAGGCAGTAGCCTGATGGCTCAGCACAGCTTGTGCGCTGAGCCCACGCATTCGCGCTGGAACGCAGACCTCCCTCCGCGGTTCACCATTGAATCCGGTGATGTGGTGCATTTTGAATGCCAGGACTCAAGTGGAGCTCAGGTTCGGCCGGGAATGGCGGTTGGAGATTTTCTTACCATCGATCGCGGAAGGATACATGCGCTGACCGGGCCTGTTGCCGTGCATGGTGCGGCTCCCGGCGATGTGCTTCAGCTAGATGTGCTCGAGGTACGCCACAAAGGCTGGGGTTGGTCGAGTGTGATCGAAGGCCTAGGCTTTCTCAAGCAGCGCTTTCACGAGCCGTATCTCTTTCATTGGGAGCTCGCTGCGGCCGTCACGCGCTCGCTGACTCCGGCGGTGGTTCCGCTGCGACCATTCTGCGGAATCATGGGCGTCGCACCTGCCGAGCAGGGCAAGTTTCGTACGCGAGCGCCGGGTGTTTTCGGCGGCAACATGGATGTGCGCGAATTGTGCGCGGGCGCAACGTTGTACCTGCCCGTACAACAGCCGGGCGCGCTGTTTTCCTGTGGCGACGCCCATGCAGCGCAAGGCGACGGCGAGGTCTGTATCAACGGCATCGAATGTCCGGCAGACGTGTCGTTGCACTTCAGGCTGCATAAGGCGCAACCGCTGGCCGGACCGCTGGTGGAATCGGCGAAGATGCAGTCGGATGAAGACCGGGGGAGCTGGTTGGTAGTGGAGTCGGCGACTGATGCCCTGGAGGCCGCGCGTCGCGCAACGGATCGCATGATCGATTTGCTGGTTGAGCACTGGAGCATTGAGCCGGTACATGCTTATCTGTTATGCAGCGTGACGATGAAGCTGCAGTTAAGCCAGGTGGTAAACGAGCCGATGACTACGGTGACGGCAGCCATTCCAAAGAGCGTGCTGCCGCAGCGGGTATTGTTCTAAATTGCACGTCCTGCCGCCGCACTCTCTGAGGAGATCTAATGATAGTGAATGATCCTGAAACAGTTGCGGAACTGCGGGCGCTTTATCCGCTCTACGAGGAAGCGCTGGTGAGCAATGACGTGAACGTGCTGACGCAGATGTTCTGGGCATCGCCGCTGGCGCTCCGATTTGGTGCGGGCGAGAATCTATACGGCGTGGACCAGATCGAGGCATTTCGCAAGAGCCGTCCAGCGACCAATCTCGTCCGGCGGACGGTGCGCCTGGAGATCGTGACCTTCGACAAGGATTTCGGCAGCGTGACCTTGGACTTTGAGCGCGATCGACCGGGAGGCGGAGTGATGCGTGGGCGGCAGAGCCAGGTGTGGGTGCGGTTGGAAGAGGGCTGGAGAATTGTGTCGGCGCATGTGTCCATGCTGCCGGAGAAGTGACTTACATGCGTGCTTCTTATTCCTTGGCCTTTCATCTCTTGTCTTTCATTCGTAAATAACGACCTCGAGCGTCTGCGTCGATGCTCCAGCCAGCCGTTCTGCCAATTCATCTGAAGATGTGAAACGCGGCCCGCGAACGAAGCGTGCGCGAAGATCGAAGCGCATCACCGTTTCTCGCAGCGGGTAAGGTGAAAGGCGAAAGCTGCGTTCGTCTACTCTTTCTACCTTAATCTGCTGTGCCGGACCCTGGTGCGTGCGCAACGGGTGCAGCAATGTCGCAGGGCGGTCAAAATCGACACAGCTTAGAAGTGAAAGATTGTCGGTGGCTTGCAACAGGCGAAAGTTCTCGGTGAGCGTGTCGTCCAGCGTGTTTCGGAGCTGATCGGGAGAGAACGCAGCAGTGTCCAGCAGTCGCTGGCGCAACTCGCCCTGTAGACTCTCCTGCGCGGCGAGAAAGCTGTCGAGCAATGACAGCTGCTCAGGACGGATGGTGCTGCGGTCTGTATGTTCCGAGAGAAGATTGTGAGTGTGCATCGAGATGAGGATAGCGGCGTACGCGTCTTCTTCAGCCATAGCGAGCACAGCATCGCGACGAAGGGCGAGGTAATCCTCAAGGTCGATTTCTTCAAACGCCGAGTATTTCCCAACCAGCTCAGTGGAGAAGGCGGCTGGCTTTCCTTCGCGCGTAATCATTGGCGCTGCATCGCGGGCCAGCCAACCGTCATCGTGTCTATAGATGCTACGAAGCACATGCGTACGGGGCTCAGGCACGGCGAAGAGCGCGTTGCCCCATGCGGTGGCGAATTCCCCGGCGAGATGTGCGTGATCCGGATGCGTTACCAGCCACCAGCCATCGGGAGTTGCGAGGCGAAGCATTGCTGTTTGAAACTCCTTACATTCAGCAGAAAATTAGAACTCACTGCTTTCTGATCGCGCTGACTCGTGCCACTTGTGAAGAAACAGCCACTCGAAAAACATGACAATAAAGAAGAAGACGAATCCGAGTATAGTGGCGGCGAAGACCAGCGCGAATAGATAATCCGTCTGCAGTTGCGCCATGGCATAGAGGATGGAATATCCAAGGCCGCCCTGGCCCACGCGTGTGGAGCCCGCGAAGAGTTCGCCGGTGATAGCCCCGATGACAGCGATGCCGCTGGAGATGCGGATACCCACAAAAAGATAAGGCAAAGAATGCGGAAGTCGCAGCTTGCGGAGGATCTGTCCTTGCGAGGCGTTGTGCATCAGGAAAAGTTGCAGCAGGTTGGTGTCGACGCTGATGAGCCCTTGTGTGGCATTAGCAATGATCGGCGCGAGGCAGATGATGAACGTGACAAGGGCGACGGCAAACAATCCTTGCCCTACCCACATCAGAATGAGGGGTGCGATCGCAACGATAGGGACAGTCTGCAGAAGGATCGTATAAGGAAAAAGCATACGCCGCAGCCAGGGCAGCCGCGCGAAGACAAGCGCGATCAGCAGGCCGCCGACAATGCTCCCCAAGAGACCCAGGGCAGCCGCTTCGGCGGATATCAGGAATGAAGTCCACAACTCGGGGAGACGCATCGCAATGGCGCGCTCAACATTCACCGGTGGCGGCAGCATGTATGGAGGAATGTGCAGCACCCAAACCGCGATTTGCCACATAAGCAGCAGAGCAGCGAAGACGACACCGGCATCCATGGTGAGCAGCAATCTCTTCTTCATGACCGGTGAGCCTCGCGTAAAAGTCGGGAGACTTGATTCACGAGGGCATCGAAGTCGGCGGTTTCGCGCAGGATGGCCGTCCTCGGGTATAGCAGATCAACGGGAATCGTATGTGCAATGCGGCCCGGATGCGGCGACAGAACAACAATACGCGACGAAAGGAAGACGGCTTCCGCGACTGAATGCGTGACGAAGAGCACGGTCCAGTTCGCTGCTTCGCGCAGCTGTAGAATCTCCTCATTCATGCGATCGCGGTTGATCTCGTCCAGTGCTGCAAACGGCTCGTCCATGAGCAGAAGGCGAGGCCTTGTAGCGAGTGCGCGCGCGATGGAGACGCGCATTTTCTGGCCGCCGGAAAGCGCTCTAGGATAACTCTGAGCCGCGTCGGTGAGCCCCACCAGGTCGAGCAGCCTGCCGGTGGTGCGAAGAGCATCTTCCCGCGTGCGGCCTTCCAACTCTAGTGCGAGTGCGACGTTGCGTTCAACAGTGCGCCACGGAAGCAGCGTCGCTTCCTGGAAGACGAAGGAGACCATCGGACGCGCGTTCCTGGGTTCCAGACCATTCACCTGAAGCTGACCGGAGGTTACGGGCTCAAGACCGGCGACGAGCTTGAGCATTGTCGACTTACCACAGCCGGAAGGACCGAGAAGCGTCACGAACTCGCCACGATCGATCACCAGATCAATACCTTGAAGCACGGGCGGATGTGTCGAGCTGAAGCGCTTTGTCACCTCGCGGAAAAGGACCTCGGGAACGGAGCTCATTCGGTCACAGGGAGGTAGAAGGTTGATCGATGCTCGCTGTTGTGGTGGACGGTGTGCGTGGAGCGTCTCCAGTTGAAGGGCGTCATCTCACGCGGCGGCGTGTCGGCGGCGCCTGGATTGCGGTCGTAGAGTGGAAACGCACACCCGGCGATCTCCAGCCGAAGCCGGTCGCCCACGCTGAACATGCAGGAAGTGGGTTCGAGATGAAACTCCCAGAGATGAATTGAATCGGCGATATATCTGTCGCCGAAAAGAAACGAGGAGCGCGCAATTCCGATAGAGATGAACTCGGCGCGGCCGGAAGCAAGCACACGGACGAGTTTGGCCGTGAGGTCAGCCCGGGGAGTAGAAGTGGAGACATAGATAGCAACACGAGGGGCTCCAAAGACGTGCAAGGGATCGGAGAGCGGTTTGCTCGTATAGACGAGCACGTTATTGCCGCCTTCAATTGCAGCTTGGTCAAAGAGGCCCGGTTGCGATAAAGGCCCTCCGGGCGCTGCGACCGGCACTTCCGGATCGTAAACGAAGAGGTCAGGCGGCTCCGCTCCATTGGGCGCCAGAACGCTCAGACTGCCGTCGCCCTTGAGCGACTCGGCGCGGCCGTTGCTATGAATGTAGAGCGTCACCCCCGAGCCCCCCTGCCAATCGTCAGCTTCATGCCAGGTATTCAGGCCAAGGACGAAGTGGCGTACGCGAGGCTTGCTCGGCCAGGTACCGGCATCCTTCAGCCAGTGATCGAACCAGCGAACGAGAAAGGAATCAGTGTCAAAGAGCGCCTCTGGACCAAATCTGCCTTCACCCGCGCGGTCACTCCATGGAATGTGCAACCATGGACCTGCAAGAAGATATTGGTGTTGCCGCGCATGCGCTGTGCCAGCGTTCCGCCGCAAAAGATCGAATCCTCGAATGCTTCCTTCGAGAAATGCGTCATACCATCCCGATACGTGAAGTGCGGGAACCTCGATGTAATGTGCCCGCTGGCTGACATCCATGGCAGACCAGTACTCGCCCGGCTCAGGGTGCATGAACCAGTCGCGAACATACGACGGCAGTGCGGGATCGGTAATCGCGGGATGAGCGCCGTATGGCAAGTGCGTAGCCTGCGCACGCACATTCAGCCACGCAGCCTCCAGGCAAGCGCTGGACTCATGCAATCCAAGCCGGCGCGCGTCTTCTTTGAGGATCTGCAGACCCCATACAAGCGAGGAGGAAAGCCGGAGGGCACCATTGTGATAGAACCACCCGGCGAAAAGATCGCATACCGTCATCGCGGGTGCGATGCATTCGAGACCTTCGGGCCTCTCGGCGGCAGCTAGCAGCTGGGTTGCACCTTGATAGGAGAAGCCGTACATCCCGATGCGGCCGTTCGATTCCGGACGGCTGCGCAACCATGCAATCGTCTCCGCACCATCCCGGCCCTCATGGCGAAACGGATAAAAGGAGCCTTCTGAGCCGCCACGGCCTCGCACGTCCTGAATGACGACGTTATAGCCGCGTCGCGCAAACCATGCAGGATGGGCATAGACGACGGTGGACGCAATATCGCGTCCATAGGGCTGACGCATCAGCAGCGTGGGCTGCGGTTCGCCGCCCAGTGGATAGTAGTGATCGGAGACGAGAGTGGTTCCGTCGCAGAGCTGAAAGCGAACGCCCCGTTCAAGCGTTACGCCGCCGCCGCAGTCAATGCGTGCTGCGGCTTTTGAGGACTGCATGGCCGGCAAACCGCTCACGCCCGGGCTTCACCCCCGGCTTGCTCGCCGGGTTCACGGAATTCGAGGATCTCGCTTAGCACGGCAGCGATTCTTTTGGCCGCTGCGCTAAGCCAGAGCTCGCCATTGGCGGCAGTGGCGGGATGCGGGTCGCCCACCACGCCGCTTACGGCAATGTCACGGGTAAGCCAGGCGAAGTTTGCGGCGCCATTTTCGGGTGCAAGCAGCGTTTTATCCTCAATTGACGCGATGTAGTTGGCAGTGTAAGCCGAAGTATCCACAAGTTCGGGTGTGGCGGCGAGAAGGTATGCGGTTTCAACCTCGCCGGCGTGGAAGCCATAAGTGCGCTCCTGCGCGCTGAGTCCCTCAAGGGTGGCGCCCGCCGACCCGAAGATAGTAAAGGTACGCAATCCAAATTCGGCTCGGAGATCGCGTGCCATTGCGTCGACCAGCGAGTTGTTACCGCCATGAGTGTTGAAAATCGCGACGCGGCGAAATCCCGCAGCAGCCACACTCGCGCCCAGGTCTCGTAGAACCGCCATGAAGGTTGAGGAAGAGACCGACAGCGTGCCGGGAAAGCCAAGATGCTCGTTGCTCTTGCCATAACAGACCAGCGGCAGAGCATACACAGGCGCATCCGCCGGAAGCAAGTCGAGCGCACGACCGAGCAGCTCATTATTGATAAGCGTATCGGTCGCGAGTGGAAGGTGTGGACCATGCTGTTCGATGGCAGCAGTGGGCAGGACGAGAAGGGTACGGTCGCGAGGAAGAGCATCGACCTGCTTCCAGTTCAGATAGGCAAAGTTTCGATGATTTGTGAGGGGAGTCCTCATGCCAGGAATTCCTCTTGAGCTGCAGGTGGCGCGGGTTCCTCTGTCCGATGAAATGTGGTCATCTTTCCCGGGTTAAGCAGACCTTTTGGGTCGTAGCGATACTTGGCCTGAAGCTGGACGTTGTCTGCGCGGTATCGGCCGCCGCCTTCTATATAGTTCACGTGTGGGTTCGCCACAAACACCCCATTCGCCCGGCAGGTATCAATCATTTCGTTGAGGTACTCCGCTGTGCGGAAGCGGACGACTGGAATCGCGCCCGCGAAGACAGTGCCCGTACCGTTCTTCATCCACTCGATGTGGTGAACGAAATCAATGCCGAAGCGCTGCTTGAGAACTCCCAGCTGCTCGCGGGCGCGGATGGGATCGGCGTCAAAGCCGCATTGCAGGTAGGTCCAGGCCGGATCGGACTTCATCCCCCAGAGGGTAGTGTGATTCCATGTGTAATCCGAGAGAAGGGGCGATGAGCGCAATCCGAGGTAGGGAGCAGAGAACGTCACCTCGCCTCCAGCGGCTACGGCCAATCTTTCGAGTTCTGCGGCCTGGGAGTTTGCGATGAGCACGAAGACCAATGCCGCTCCTTCGCGCGTAAGGTAACGAATTGGCGAGAAAAACGAGGGAATCGGCCACTCAAAAGCGGTGATCAGCCGCTTCATCCACTCGGAATCGATGGCCACTGTAGTGCCAAATTCGAAGGCCGCGTCGAAGCTGGGAAAGCAGACAGCGCATTGCGCCCACTCCACCGCGGGCGTCAGCGCAAGCCAGATGCGCGTTATCACGCTGTTTGTGCCCCAGGCGTGAAGGATCCCGTGTACCTCTGCTCCTTCGTGCAAGAGAATCCGGGGCTCAGACTCCATGGTCACCGCTTCGAAGGCGCGCACGGTGTTAAAGTCGCGAAGGCCGCCGTGTGCCACCGAACCAATGCCGCCCGAACCTCCGCCAAGAAAGCCGCCCACTGTTGCCTTGACGATTGTGGAGGGATAACAGCGCAGTTCCCAGCCAACGTCGCGCGCCGTCGATTCGAGCGCGCCAAGGCGAACGCCGGGTTGGCAGATCGCAACCCCATCGGATGTGACGGCCTCGATGTGATCCATCCGCGCAAGATCTAGGACGACCCCCCCATGCAGTGGCACGGCCTGGCCATAGTTTCCTGTGCCCGCGCCTCGGGTCGTGACTGGTACGTCGAGCGCGTAGCAGAGGCGCAGCACTGCGCAAATCTCCTCCGCGGACAACGGCTGCACAGCCACATCGGCGTATTTGCCATCGAGCAGTGGACGAAGGACAGGCGAGTACCAGTAGAAGTCGCGGGACAGGCGTTCAACGACGGAGGGTTGCGTGATAACGCGAGATGGATCGCCAAGCACGTTAGCCAACTGCGTTGCGAGCGTCTCCAATCAGGTTGCCTCCTTTTGAACGACGGTACTGCAGGCCTGCAATTCTTATGTGGCAGCGGTTGCTTCTCTTGCGGTGCTCCAGGTTTTGAAAGTCTCCTGCATCTTCGGATGGGTAAAAATGGCGAGACATGCGTCGCGGCAAACAGGGCCGGTGACGATGGTTGAAGACATGTCAGATCGTTCGACGACCTCTCTGGCTGGGATACGAATCTGACGACAGAAGCGGTTCGCATCGTCAATTGTGGCACCGTATACAATGCGGTCCAGGTCGGCCCACAAGGCGTTGGCCATGCACATGGGGCACGGCTCACAGGTGGAGTAGAGTGTGTAACCCCTTAGAGAGTACGAGCCGAGCTTTCGGCAGGCGCGCCGTACCGTCCGCAACTCGGCATGGGCACTGGGATCATTCTGCACGACTACGGCATTCAGTGCCCGGATTAAACGCTCACCGGTTGTGCTGTGGACAATTTCCGCCGCAAATGGCACAGGATGATCGGTCGCAAGCGTGCGTGCGGTCCAGCGAGCGAGCGATGCCATGCGCTGGTGATCAAGAGCGGTTATCAAACCTGGCGTCGGGCCATGCGCCGGGTCTGCCTGGCTGCGAGCGTCCATAGTTGAACTTAGCACACGTTGCCGCCCTTTCGACGGCGATTCAGCGAGCCGCTGCGATCCCTAATCTGACCTGCATAGAATGCACGTATGCCATCAGGTTTTGAAATGCCTTCTTCAATCCGGGATTTGAGCGCGCGCTACCGGGCGGACTTGGCAAATCCGTGCGAGGCAGTCAAGACAGCGCTAAAAAACGCCAATTTAAATGCCGGTCGAAACGTCTATCTGGCACTGAACGAGGCCTGGTCGCAGCATGATGCGGAGCAACTGCTGATTCCTGGGCGGCGAGGTTCCGAGGCATTTGAGAGCCAGCCACTCTGGGGAATACCGGTTTCGCTTAAGGACTGTTTCGACCTGAAGGGATATACGACGACGTGCGGGTCACAGGCTCTCGGCAGATCGCGCGCCCCCGCGGCCGTCGATTCGGCAGTTGCGTACCGGCTCAGGACTGCTGGAGCAATCATCACAGGAAAGACCCATCTCCAACAGCTTGCGTATGGCATCACGGGAGAGAACCGGGACTTCGGCGACTGCCTTCAGCCCTCCGATCCTAAGCGACTGACGGGGGGATCGTCCAGCGGTGCGGCGGCGAGCGTGCAGGAGGGCTCGGCGATGGCAGCCATTGGGACCGACACCGGTGGCTCCATCCGTGTTCCCGCCTCTTTGTGCGGGCTGGCCGGATACCGCGCGTCGATCACCATGAGCCAAGCGAATGGAATGGACCTTTGGCATGGTGGCGAACATCTTGCGCAAAGCTTCGACACGATTGGATGGCTGTATCGCAATCTCTCTGACGGACCGCTGTTGGGCGCGGCGCTATTCGGTCTGCCGGAGGTAGCCGCGCGCGGCATGCAAGGACTTCGTGTGGGACTGGCGGATGCATCGTTTCTGCACGACTGCGAAGAAGCGGTACTCGCCGCGCTCGAAGAGTGGGCATCTGTGCTGCTGAGGCAGGGAGCACATGTCGCGCAGTTTGATACATCGATTTGGCACGAAGCAATGGAGCTCTACGTGCCTCTGCAAGCAAGCGAAGCAGCAGCTCTGCATCTGGAACCGCGCGACGGCTTTGAGCCGGCAATCGTAGAACGGCTGCGGTGGGGGGCTTCGCTGGCACCCGAGCAGCTCGCCGACTTACGCAACAGGCTCACCCGCTTCAAACAGGAGAGCGAGCGGCGATTGGCATCCTTTGATCTTCTCTTGCTGCCCAATTCCCCAACGGCGCGGCTGTGTGCCGGTGAGGACCACTCTGAAATGCGATTAAGGATTTTGCGCTATACCACTCCCGTGAGCCTGCTCGGCTGGCCTGCTGTCACATTGCCGAGCCGCAGGGGAGGGCCCCAGCTCGTAGGCAGACTGAACAGTGATGCCGAGCTACTCGCAGTGAGTGCGGCGCTCGCGGAGTATGCGCAACGGCAGGATTAAGGCTGTTTTCTCCCCATAGAATCGATGCTAGGCTGCTGGCATGGATATTGCGCGCGCTCTTCTCGCGGCGGCTCTCCTTGTGATGCTGCTCAGCAGCGCTGGTTGTCGATCCGCACAAAAAGCCAGTGGCCTTACACCTGTAAAGCTGCAGGCGGACTGGTATCCGCAGCCGGAACTTGGGGGTTTTTACGATGCTGTCGTCAAAGGCTTCTATAAGGACGAAGGCCTGTATGTGCAGATTTTACCCGGCGGCCCCTATATCTCAAGTGAGCCGTTGGTTGCGAGCGGAGCTGTACAGTTTGGCCTGAACACTTCAGATCATGTTCTGGAGTCGATTGCCAACTCGAATGAGCCGATCATTGCGGTGGGTGCGACCATGCAGCACGATCCGCAGGGAATCCTGGTTCGAACTGATTCCCCTGTGCATACCTGGGCCGATCTGAACGGGCGTACCGTCGCAGTAAAACCTGGTTCCACATGGTGGGAGTTCCTGGTCAACAAGTTTCACCTGGAACGCGTCCATGAAATCCCGGCAACTTACAGCCTGGCCAATTTCCTGCAGGATCCGAACTACATTCAGCAGGGGTTTGTCACCTCCGAGCCTTACTTCGCGCAGAGGGCCGGCGTCCCGACCCGAATGCTGATGAACAGCGATGCCGGCTACGACCCATACCGGGTCTTCTACACTTCCACAGATTTTCTTCGGGATCATCCCGAAGTTGTGTCAAAGTTCGTGCGTGCCAGTGTCCGCGGATGGCGCGATTACATGAAAGACCCGTCCGTGGCAAACGCCATGATCCTCAAACTGAATCCGGCGCTGAGTCCAGACTGGATGCAGTACAGCTACTCCGCGCTCAAAAAAGGTAACTTCATCACTGGCAACGGCGATAGCGGAGCGGGTGTAGGACAGTTCGATGTAGCGCGATGGCAACAAATGTATGCGCAGCTGCTCGATCTGCACGTATTGAAAAAGCCAATCGAAGTGAACTCGGCGTTCACGACGCAGTTTCTTCAATGAGACGCACGAGTCGCTCAAACTCCGCCAAGAATCCGGAGCAAATGGCTCATAGCTTTGGGTGTTGGCGGTCAGCGGTTAAACATCCGTTTGCAGCCTATTGGGATCGGTCCTGTACGTATTGGTGCGAATGGACCGGGTACCTGTACGGGAAATATTGGCTTGGCTCCTAGGGTGTACGGCAGTGTTGCAACCTTTAGTCGCAGACAGATCATTGCATGCCCTGCAGGTATGTTCAGGCTGCCAAATCGAAGAGATGTTCGATGAACTCGATCTTTCGAGGCAGATCCTCTCCTGCCACACATCGCATCTGCCCCTTCCGGATCAGGTGGACTGCTTCGTAGCCTTGAAT
>JBAVYX010000222.1:0-9645 GCA_049588475.1 Silvibacterium sp.
TCTACGAGGCCCAACACCGCCAACGACAGATCGGACAGCTCAAATGGAATGCCGCCAAGTTGGGATTGCGCATTGTTGAAGCTGTAGCCTAAACACCAGACTCTCCGAAATGGAGTTTCTGGGGAGACTTCAGCGCACCGACATTCCAGCAATCGCAGCATCGAACCAGGTGCCCAGACAAAGAACCTGAGGCCTGCGGCGATCACGCCAAAAGGAGAACCTTGCCGATGCCACCTTTCTCCGCTTCAGCGTGTGCTTTCGCCGCGTCGGCAAGCGGAATCACGCGATCGATAGGAATCTTGAACTTTCCGCTTGCGATCTCTTCAGCGAGCGAACGCATGTTCGCTGCGTCAGGATGCGAGCCGAAGGCTTCCACCTTTACTGTAGGGTGAAGTTTGGCATTTGGGGGAGGCCCTACGACGGAGGCATAGGTTCCGCCGGGCTTGACTTTAGCCATGAGCATGTTGCCGACGTCGCTGCCAATCGTATCCGCGACGACCTCTACGACGCCCAGTGAGTCCATCTCCTGGCGATTATCGAGCGCGAGAAGGGTATCGGCCTCGAGCTCCTCTGCCGCCTTCTTCTGTGAACTGCGGACACCGGCGATGACGCGCGCACCGAGCTTCTTTGCCACCCAGACCGCGGTACGGCCTACGCTGCCCAGTGCGCCGGTGATGACGACAGTCTGGCCTGACTGAACCTTGCCGGCCTGAACGATGAGTTGTTGACCAGTGTTGAGCACCACCGGGAGTGCGGCAGCTTGAATGGGATCAAGGCCCTTTGGAAGTTTCGCCAAGCCTGCGAGATCACCCAAAAGGAGCTCGGCGTAGCACTTGCCAGCGCGGCCGAAGACCCTGTCGCCCTCAGCATATCCCTCTACGCCCTTGCCAACCGAGCGAACAACTCCGGAGTAGTCGTAACCGAGAATAGTGGGCAATTCCAGCGGCATGAAAGTCTTCATCGCGCCGCTGCGAATCTTCCAATCGATGGGATTGATTCCGGCCGCGCTGACGCGAATAAGAATCTGGCCGTCACCAGCCTGGGGATCATCCCACTCCTCATATCTCAGCTTATCGGGCCCGCCGTACTCGTGGAGCACAACCGCTTTCATAAACATACCTCGCAAGCTTTGCCAATTTTAGATGCCGTTTGATGCTGGCGTGAAGGCACAAAGAACCGGACTAGCGCTGGTGCAAGATTTCTGCAATCTCGGCAGTCGAGGCTGTAAACACCTCGCCGGTCTCGTTCAATGTTGCAAATGACCGATGCTTCAACTCTTCTGTCTTTGAACCGCAGGCGTCGGTGATGACAACTGGTAAGTAATTCAAATCCAAGCCTTGTCGAACCGTGGGCTCGATGCCGATTTCCAGTGCAATCCCAGCTATCAGAAAAGAGTCAATGCCGGCGTCCCGCATAGCCAGATTGAGAAACGTGCCCTCGAAGGCCGACATCGTGATTTTGTCGACGATAACTTCACCTTCACGCGGCTCAAGTTCAGGCACGATCTGAAATGCTGGAGAACCTTGCGGAATAAAGCATGTTGTCTCCTGCGGCTCTTTCTTGCGCTGCCACACCATCGCTCGGCGTAGCTGAGCAACACCCGCTGCGGCAGACGGCAGGAAGAAATGGCGTGTGTGGAAAATTCTCAAGCCAGCTTTGCGCGCAGCGTTCAAGAGCAAGACGCATTGCCCTTGGATCTCTAACCCGGAAGAAATTTGAGGAACGATGCCTGCCTGCATGTCGTAGACGATCAAAGCGCAGCGCGAAGATTGCACGATATCCTGCAGATTTTCAGGCACCTGGAGTCCGAAAGCTGTTTTCATGCATTTTCTCCAACCAAAGGTTGTAACTGATGCTGTCGCATTCCATCGTAATCGAGCATCCGGACGCTGAAAGGCTTTCCATTCGAAGGACCGACCGATATTTGGTCCATATATTCCAAGTTTAAGTCGGGCTGAACGGCCGCTCTGGGGCCCCGAAAGAGTTCCCGGTAGAAGGTGTTGAGCCATAGGCGATGTGGGCAGAGCCGTGATCAAGATCTTCGGAACGTTAAGAAACTGGATCACTCCCCATGAACGGAGTTCGCGTCAGTGATGATTGCGATGAAACCAACCTCGCATTGTCCACCCGCCAAAATTTGTTCGTCGGCTTAAGATGCCGTCGCAGTCGCTGCTCCAGCTCAGGGCTGTGATACTGCACCGAGCGCCAGACCGTGGTGTCATCGACGTTGAGACCACGCTCCTCCAGCAGCTCCTCAACATCGCGCCGTGAAAGAGAATAGCGAAGATACCACTGGACCGCACAAAGTAGGAATCCGGGTTCGGTCTGTCGCCATTTGAAGATCGCGGGTCGGGTTACCATTTCACGATTCTTTCACGTCACCACACAGCAACCCTGAAGTTGCAACACTTCCGTCGTAGTTCCTTGAGGTGGCGTAGCCCTATGTTGGCGGCGTATAAAGTCGAAGGGCTTTGTGGAATAGGTTTGGGAGTACCTTGTGAAGGTGCGCGGCAATCAGATTCTCGATGTACGCGACATACTTCACCGTTATTCTTTCCGCCGACCAAGTCATTTCAGTGCTGTCATCAAATTTCTTCCCAGCGAAAACGTTGCAGGCAAAGGTTTATCGATGAGAGGTGCGACGAATGACTCATGACGCAGCTGTTTTGAAAGCCCAGGAGATCGCCAGTCGCGTGCTGGCGCCATCTGCAGGGCAAAAACGACAAGGTGGGACGATTTTCTACCGAGGCTGTCGAGTCGCTTGGTGAGTCTGGACTGCTTGGGCTGCTGCTATCCGTGGATGTTGGCGGTTCAGGTTTAGGTCCCGCGCGTTTGCCGTCGTGACGGCGACGCTTGCCGAGACAGACGCTTCTGTCGCCATGGTTTACCTGATGCACATCCTTGGCACCGCGACGATCTCGGCGACGCGTCCAAGCGCTGCTCAGGCAGTCAAGCCCATACTGCGGGAGATCGGTGCAGGCCGGCATTTATCCACTCTCGCCTTCAGTGAGGCTGGCTCCCGCAGCCATTTCTGGGCGCCTGTATCCCGCGCCCATCGCAGCTTCGTCGAAGGTTGATCCGAAGCAGGTGAGGGAAGAGCTCGCACGCCATCACCTAATCAAGCCCATCGTCACCCAGGGACACATCGGCGATGTGCTGCCCGACAAGATCGTTTATGACGCCCAGACCACTTCCGGCGGTTCCGGTGGCCCGCTCTTCAACGATCAAGGTCAGGTCATAGGAATCAACTTTGCCATGGTACGTAACTTCGGCGGATCGAATTTTGCCATTCCCGCGCGTTTTGGGGATTCACTCTTGAAGCCCTGAAACGTGTAACCAAATGCGCTTCCCGTACTTCTCATCCTTGGGAAACGCCTTACACAAGACCGAAATGGAGTTAACCACATGTTTGATATGAAGAATCTCACTCGACTGAAGAAGCTGGATGAAAACGCACCTGAAACGATGAAGGCTTTTTGGGCTTTTGACAAAGAGGCGTTCAAACAGGGCGCAATCGATGTCTTGCACAAGCAGTTGATGGCGGTGGCCGTCGCGTTGACCACGCAATGCCCATACTGCATTGAGTTGCATGTAAGAGCTGCCCGTCAAGCCGGCGCAAGCGACGTGATGCTGACCGAAGCTGCGATGGTCGCCGCTGCGATGCGCGCGGGCGCGGCGGTCACTCACGCATCGCACCTGTTCAAAGACTAATGAGGGCACAGCGGAAGCGCCTCCAACGCCTCCGCTGGCCCGCTCTTCCATGATCAAGGTCAATCACAGGAATCAACTTTGCCGAATCAAATTCCTGACTTCGGGACGCGATAGCGGACACACAGCCAGCCCGCTGCCTTTTCGAACGAGGCAATCACGACTGCGAGGAGAAGTCGGGGAATCACTTACCGACGGGCTTCCAGTGAAATACCAACGAAAGGCCACAAGGCATAAGAAGTGCGTGCGAATGTATTTTGAGATCGCTGTGATCCGGCTCGACAGAAAGTTATGGTGAACCAATGAGTGCAAATACGCGCAAACAGGTGCTGATTCTCGGTGGTGGGTTCGGTGGACTCTATACCGCCCTCGGGCTGGAAAAGACGCTCGCTCGCGACAGCGATGTACAAATTACGTTGGTTAATCGGGAGAACTTCTCTCTCTTCACACCCATGCTGCATGAGGTTGCAGCAAGCGATCTGGATATGACACACATCGTGAACCCAGTCCGAAAACTCCTAAGGCGTGTGCAGTTTTTCCATGGAGAAGTGGAGCATATTGACGTCACCTCCAAGCACGTGATCGTAGTACACGGTCCGAAGCGCCATAGTCACGAACTCAAGTACGACTATCTCGTTCTCGCTCTAGGCTCGACGACGAACTTTTTTGGCCTGTCGGAGCTCGAGCATCGGGCTATGACCATGAAGTCGCTGAGCGATGCAATTCATCTAAGAAATCAACTGATCGATATGTTGGAAGAGGCAGAATTTGAATGTGCAGCCGGTGAACGACCTAAATTATTAACGATTATTGTTGCCGGCGGAGGCTTTGCAGGTGTCGAGACCATCGCCGCTGTGAACGATTTTATGCGCGAATCGATTCGCTTTTATCCACATCTTTCGGCAGATATGGTCCGGGTGGTTTTGGTTCATCCAGGGAATGTCATCCTTCCGGAACTAGGCCCCAAACTCGGCACGTACGCTCAAAAGAAACTAGCAGAACGAAAAGTGGAGATTCGCGTCAATACGAAGGTGGTTCGGGTAGACCAGGACGCGGTGGAGCTGAGCGACGGCTCTCATATTCTGACGGACACAGTGATTTGGACCGCAGGAACATCCCCGAACCCTCTCATTGCGACACTGCCATGCCAATTGAGCCGCGGCCGCATTGTGACAAATGAGTACCTGGAAGTACAGGATTTGCCGGGCGTGTGGGCGCTGGGCGATTGCGCTTCCATCATGGACAGCAAAACGGCTCGGCCATATCCGCCTACCGCCCAACATGCCCTGCGGCAGGGTAAAACTGTCGCGAAGAACGTAACCGCGGCGCTTCGTGGCGGCACAAAGACGCGGTTCTCATTTTCCACATTGGGTCTGCTCGCAGCGATAGGCCGAAGGAGCGGTGTGGCAAATATTCTTGGAATCAACTTCTCTGGTTTCGTTGCCTGGTTCCTGTGGCGCACGATCTATCTGAGTAAGTTGCCTCGTTTGGAGAAGAAGGTCCGAGTGGCCTTGGATTGGACACTTGATTTGCTTTTCAGCAAGGACCTCGTTCACCTCCTCGATCTCCGCGCTCCGACGGTGTCGCAAATCGAGGAAGAGGTGGATAGTTCGCTCGTGAGGTCCGAGCAGTAGTTGTCGAGACGTAATCAAATCCCGGATTTCTGCGGGGATGTCGTCGCGCTCATAATCGAACACGTGATCGCCGCTGGGCTGTCGGGCCAGTGCGATCGATTGCAGCGTGCTGCCAACGGCCTATTTTGTCCTTCACTCGCCTGTTTGTATTCTGGTAGCACGTTAAAAGGTGCTTGAACTCGGAGGCCGCCCGTGCGGAGGAGGATATCCGCCAAGGGCTTCATGACCTAGCTCACGGACGCACGCGCCCGGCGGAAAGAGGCCTTTGACGAGATTCGCCGCAAACATGGCATACCGCGTTGAACTCGCCGCGCGAGCGGCCCGCGATCTGGAATCTCTCTAGGAAGAGAAGAATGCAGCAGAGTCGCAGGCTGCCGCATCAAGGCACAGAGGATCGCCGGCTAACTGGCTTTCTCGATCACTACTTCCGGTTGTTGCGCGTACTCGGCCCAGGAGCCGTCATATAAGCTGACTTGCCTTGCCCCGGCGATTTCAAGACCGAGCGCAATGACAGCTGCAGTTACGCCGGAGCCGCACGTAGTGGTGGCTGGCTGTTCCATGTTCACGCCTTTGGCGGTGAAGTATTCGCGAAGCTTGTGCGCAGACTTCAATCGCCCATTTTCTACAAGTTCAGTAAAGGGAATATTGATAGCGCCAGGCATGTGGCCAGAGCTTATGCCAGGCCTCGGCTCCGGCAAGACGCCGGTGAAGCGACCCGCAGAGCGGGCATCCAGAATCTGCGCATGCTCCGCAATCATCTGTCTGATTTGAACAAAACCTTTCACGGCATCGTGGTCTAGCCTGGCTTGGAAGGCGGCGGGTGCTCGGTCAACGTGACCCGTGTGCGTGGGGAGATCGGCTTCGATCCAGGCGTGCAGACCTCCATCGAGAAGGTAGACATCCTGTGCCCCGAATGTACGAAGCATCCACCAGGCCCGAGGAGCGGAAAAGACCCCTTCCTGTTCGTAGATGATGATCGACATTTGATCGCCAACACCGAGAGCCGACATGCTGCGGGAGAAGGCTTCGGGCCTAGGCAACATGTGGGGCAGTGCGGTGGAATCGTCTGAAAGTTTCTGTATGTCGAAGAAGACCGCGCCCGGAATGTGCTTCGCAAGATATCGAGCATGTGTGTCAATCGGTGCGGTGGCTCCGGCGGGAGGAAGCGTGGCGTCAAGAATGACCATGCCGGGATCGCTGAGACGTGCAGCCACCAAGGAGGGTGTAACGAGAGGATTCATGCTAATTACCTGCTTTCTTTGCGCGGCTTCCTCGCCGTCGCGGTCATTTAGCGTGCGAAAAGCGCCTCGGAGGCTGCACGCAGCCAGATAGCGACGGCTTTCGCTCCCGGGTCGGGATGGCCGAGCACGCGATCCCCAAGATAGCTTGACCTTCCCAGACGGGGCATCATCCGGGCGGTAGCGTCGACACCTCGTTCCGCCTCTTCAACCGCAGCCAGAAGTGCTTGGCGTGACAAATTTCCTTGGTTACTTTTCAAAGACTCTAGGAACGGATCGAGCGCGTCCAGCATGGTCCGATCACCGGGCTTTGCCCCACCCAATTCGCCGATGGCACGGCAACCTTGATCGATCGCTTCGGCCCACTGCGCCGGTCCGGTGGAACCGGAGTCTTCCAGAATATGGCCGCAACGCAAAAAAAGCACCCCATAGAGCGGTCCTGATGATCCGCCTAACTCGCGCCGGAGGGTATGACCGAGCTCTCTCAACGTAGCGGAAACATCATCTAGAGGATACGACTCGACCGCACCTCGCACGACCTCAGCCGCGCGCTTCATGCTGGTGCCCAGGTCACCGTCACCCGTTACGCGGTCCAGTTCGGTCAGTTCACCTTCGGCTCCGATGAGCGCCTGGCAAGCCGCTTCAATGGCCCGCTTGGCTCTTCTGCCTCCGTCCGTTTGCACTTCCTTACCAGTCGGAAAACTCACCTTCGCGCTGACCTTCGAAGCCATCTGTGCTTCCCGCGTGCCCAGGCGTTGTTTCAGCACGTTGGGCCACGCGGGAGCCGTGGTAGCTCCGTCAAGCCAGCGTAAACGCTCATCGTTAATACCGAGAACAGAAATCGAGATTCCCGCCATGTCCAGCGATGACAGGTAGGTTCCGGCATAGATTCGCTCTACTGCAAATCCCTTGCTTTCAAGAAAAGAAATAGCATGGCGACTTACAATCGCGAGTTCCATCGTCGTGGTAGCCCCAAGATTATTCACCATCACTGCCACGCGCTTCTGGTCGCCAAACTTGCCATACTTCAGAATTGTTCTAAGCAACGTCTCAGTCAGCTCGTCTGCGGTCTGCAGATGGGTTCGCTTCGCGCCGGGTTCTCCGTGAATTCCGAGGCCAAGCTCCATCTCCTCATCGGCGAGCTCAAAACTGGGCTTTCCCACCGCAGGCGACGTACCTGCAGAAAACGAAACACCCATGGTCGCCAATGACTCAACCGCCGCTCTGCCCGTCGCCGCAACCGCCGCCAAGCTCTTGCCCTCAGCCGCGGCGGCCCCCACAAGCTTGTGAATGAACACCGTGCCGGCAAGACCGCGTGCGCCCGTAGCTTGCCCAGTTTCCTTCAGGGCAACGTCGTCATCCACAATGACCATTTCAACCGGAATGCCTTCAGCGCGCGCCATTTCCGCCGCCAGGCCAAAGTTCAGCCGGTCTCCGGTGTAGTTCTTGACCACCAGAAGAGCACCAGGCTTTCCCGAAACTGCCTTGATAGCAGCAAAGACGGAGTCGCTGCTTGGCGAGGTAAAGACTTCCCCAGCCACGGCAGCACTCAGCATGCCAGCGCCAATGTAGCCCGCATGTGCTGGTTCATGGCCGCTGCCACCGCCAGAAATCACCGCTATCTGTTGGTCACGGGTTTGTTCCGCATCTGCGCGGACCATAACTTTGTGTCCCGACAAACGAATCAAGTCCGCGTGAAGCACGGCCAGCCCTTGCAGCATTTCTTCCACAACTGTCTCGGGACGATTGAGAAACTTTTTCATAGCGCAACCAATATATAGCGTCGATCCGCCGACTCATTTGCACACCTAGTATGGTGTCGGGTGGTTCTCTTGAAAGAGTCCGAGGTGAGATCTATCAAGAACCCTATAACCCTCAAAAGCCCGGGGGCGCCCAGATCGCTAACGGTGCTTACGACCTGGAAGCCGGTCTTGCCCGTGATCCGCAATGGAGCCGCGAACATCTTTTTTCCATCCTCTTTGGCGTCTTCTCTGGATTGGCGCTGCTCCTCGCTCTCGTTGGACTTTTCAGCGTGGTCTTTTACAGCGTTGCGCAGAGCACAATGGAGTTCGGCATCCGATTAGCTCTGGGATCGTCTCGCAGCCACATCGTATGGGTGGCGATGCGCGTCGCAGTACTCAGTCTTTTGATTGGCCCCACGGTTGGCGGCGCCGCTGATCTTGTTCCTCGCCAAAATAGCGATCTGCCGTTGAATCATGCAAATGAGTCGGTATCGAGTGGACCATGTTTCCATCGAATACTGCTCTGATGCTGTGTCTGGTGAAGCTTTTGATTACTACATACCAGTAAGGAATCAGGTCTCGAAGGAGTCTTCCAGGCAGAACATTACAGCCTTACCCTCTCCGCGCACGCCCTCGACGATATGACTTCGAACGCGGGCTGAAAGCGACGGCTCGAAGGAGTCGAGGGCTGATTCCAACGTTTCATACAACCCATGCGTAGTCAGAGCTCCATCGCCAACAATCGTGATCTGGTACCGTGAAATCCCGTTTTGTCTGGAAATAGGTGTGATGGTGACTTCGTGATTAGGCATACCGTTCCCTCCGGTGCAAGCGACACTGTGCTGCCCGACGCAGATCGGGCAATGTTCGTCATGTTCCCGCAAAGCGTCGAATACGATCAGAGCCGCTTGTCTGAGATGTGTGCGAACTTCTGATGACTGATGCGTACCATCCGCTACTACGGCATTTTTCAAATGCGGCTTGGTGGTCCGTACGAAGTGACAGTCCGAGACTGCATTCGGAAACCATGAATCAAAACTCCTCCATTGTTGGAGGGTTCCTGTGGTGGTCAGGTTGTTTTGTGCCTTAGGATGCGACGGGAAGCAAACCGTGGATGGTCGCTCGCATCTCAGAAAGCGCAAGGCGAATAGATAGTCAAAACGGTACACGGGCTGCCCTGCCTCTCCGTTTCAATGGATCGAGGCAGGGCGTTTTTATATCGCGGTTACATCTAAACTTTTGACGAGCTACAGCACAAAGTATGAATCCGGGTTCGGTCTGTCGCCATTTGAAGATCGCGGGTCGGGTTACCATTTCGCGATT
>JBAVYX010000223.1:0-10910 GCA_049588475.1 Silvibacterium sp.
CGGCCATCTTGTCACCCACCGAGAGCTTGCGCTTCATGGCGCTGTAGACCTTGACGAGCTTGATGACGCCCGGCGAAAGTTCGTCGCCCTTCTGCAGCTTCGCGATCTTCTCGTTGGTGATCTTGCGCAGAACATCAATCTGGCGCGAGGTCATCTCTTCGATCTCGTCGATCTGTTCGTTCACACGAGGATCCTTGTCGGCGTAGCGGATGCGCTTGAGGTTCTTGGTCGAGATGCGCTCGATGGCATCGCGATCGAGAACGGCGTCCTTGACGAGGAGGCGCTTGTTGGTGCGCTCATCATGCAGATCGGCCAGCACCGTCTTGCCGCCGAGAATCGCTTCCAGGCGCTTGAGGCGCTCGTCGGTGAGAATACGAATCTCATCGGCGAGGTTTTTCTCTAGCTGCGCAACCTGGTCGGCTTCGATCTGCTTGGCGCGTTCGTCCTTCTCCTGACCCTTGCGAGAGAAGATGCGAACGTCGACGACCGTGCCTTCGATGCCCGGAGGGCAGGTGAGCGAAGCATCGCGAACATCGCCGGCCTTTTCGCCGAAGATGGCGCGAAGCAGCTTCTCTTCAGGGGTCAACTGCGTTTCGCCCTTCGGAGTCACCTTTCCGACGAGGATGTCGTTGTGCTTGATCTTGGCGCCGATGCGGATGACTCCGCTTTCGTCAAGATCGCGCAGCGCATGCTCGCTGACGTTGGGGATGTCGCGGGTAATCTCTTCCGGACCCAGTTTGGTGTCGCGCGCTTCGATCTCGAACTCCTCGATGTGCACGGAGGTGTAGTAGTCCTCGCGCACGAGCTTCTCGGAGATCAGGATCGCGTCCTCGAAGTTGTAACCGCGCCAGGGCATGAAGCCGACGAGCACGTTACGTCCGAGGCCAAGTTCGCCCTGCTCCGTGCAGGGACCATCGGCGATAACCTGACCCTTCAGCACGCGGTCGCCTTGACGGACAATCGGCTTCTGATTGATGCAGGTGTTCTGGTTCGACCGCTTGAACTTGATGAGCTGATAGATGTCCGAACCAACCTCACGCGAAAGCTGCGTGGGGTGGTGCTCACCTTCAACACGGATGATGATGCGCTCGGAGTCAACCGAATCCACGAAGCCATTGCGCCGTGCGAGGATGACGGCTCCCGAGTCGCGAGCGGTGACGCCTTCCATGCCGGTACCCACAAACGGCGCTTCGGAAACCAGCAGCGGCACAGACTGGCGTTGCATGTTCGCGCCCATCAGCGCGCGGTTGGCATCGTCATGCTCCAGGAAAGGCACGAGCGACGCGGCAACCGAGACAAGCTGCTTGGGGCTTACGTCCACATAGTCGACTTCAGAGCGATTCACGAGCACGAAGTTGCCCTGACGGCGGGCATTGACCAGCTCTTCGGTGATGTGACCCTGCTCGTCGAGATCGATGTTCGCCTGGGCGATGGTATGACGGTCCTCTTCCCAAGCTGACAGATAGAAGGAGAAAGGCTCATATTCGACCGGGCGTTTCTTGTCCTTCTTGAGCTGCGTGTTGAGCTTGCTCGCCTCGGACTTTTCGAGGTGATCGCCCACGCGCAGGCCGCTTTCTCCGGCGTTGGAAACCTGAACGAAGTCAAGTACGCGGGCTCCGGCTACACGGCGGTACGGCGATTCAATGAAGCCATACTCGTTGATGCGCGCAAAGCACGACAAAGAGCTGATGAGGCCGATGTTCGGACCTTCCGGCGTCTCGATCGGGCAGATGCGACCGTAGTGAGTGGGGTGAACGTCGCGTACTTCAAATCCCGCGCGCTCACGCGACAGACCGCCCGGCCCAAGAGCGGAGAGACGGCGCTTGTGCGTGATCTCCGAGAGCGGGTTGGTCTGATCCATGAACTGCGAAAGCTGCGAAGAGCCGAAGAACTCGCGAATGGCGGCCATGACCGGCTTCGCGTTGATGAGGTCGTGCGGCATGGCCGTCGACATCTCCTGGTAGACGCTCATCTTTTCCTTGATGGCGCGTTCCATGCGAACGAGGCCGATGCGGAACTGGTTCTCCATGAGCTCACCGACAGCGCGAACGCGGCGGTTGCCAAGGTGATCGATGTCGTCAACGTTACCGATGTTCTTGCGCAGCTTGAGCAGATAACGGATGGTTGCGTAGAAATCGTCGGGTGTCAGGGTACGGCGATCGAGCGGCGTGTAGTCCTGGTTCTCATGGAGCTTGATGTTGAACTTGAGACGGCCCACGCGCGAGAAATCGTACTTGCGCGGATCGAAGAACATGCCTTCGAAGAGCGCGGTCGCAGTGTCCAGAGTCGGCGGATCGCCCGGACGCAGCTTGCGATAGATCTCGATGAGCGCTTCTTCCGGTTTCCGGACGGAATCGCGGCGCAGAGTATTGGTGATGATGTTGCCCACGTCGTCGCGCTCAGGGAAGAAGAGTTCGACCGACGTGACGCCGCTCTCGACGATTTTATGGAGCTTGTCGGGAGTGAGTTCGATGTTTGCTTCGACTAGGACCTCGCCGGTAGTGGTGTCAACCACATCGGAAGCAGTGACGGCGCCATCTAGCTCGGCCGCCTCGATCTCAACTTCGGAGATCTTGGCGTGGCGCAGCGCCTTCAGAATCGAGGGCGTGACCTTTCGGCCGGAGTGAGCGATTTCCTCGCCCTTGTGGACGATGGCGTGCGCTGGCTTTGCGCCCAGCAGGTGTGTTGCCTTCTCGGCATTCTCGTCGATAGTCCAGAAGAGCTTGCCGTCCTTCACCGCGATCTTGTCGACGGTATAGAAGGTCTTGAGGATTTCATCGTCGGCACGCAGACCGAGTGCGCGCAGGAAGATGGTGCCCAGGAACTTGCGCTTACGGTCGATGCGAACATAGAGTGTGTTCTTCTGATCGAATTCAAACTCCACCCATGAGCCGCGGTAAGGAATGATCTTGCCGAGGAAGTAGGTACGGTTGTTCGCGGTCTCAAAGAAGACTCCGGGGGAACGATGCAGCTGGGACACAATCACACGCTCCGTTCCATTCACGATGAACGTGCCATTCTGAGTCATCAGCGGAATGTCGCCGAAAAAGACTTCCTGTTCCTTGATGTCGCGAATCGATTTTGCGCCGGTCTCGGGGTCCTTGTCGTAGATGGTCAGCCGCACGGTGACCTTGAGCGGAGCCGAATAGGTCATGCCGCGCTCTTCGCACTCAGCCTGGTCGTACTTGAGCTGCAAACCTACAGGGTCGCCGCACTTGTTGCAGAAGTCGGGCGTGTTCTTGTTATAGGTGCCGCACTTCGAGCAGAGTACATCGCCAGGGTGGAACGGATCGGTGATGACCATGTTGCCGCAGTTCACGCACGAAGTGCGCAGGTGATGCAGACCCTTCAGGTGGCCGCACTTGCACTCCCAGTTGCCGATCGAATAATCGACGAAATCGAGCTGCGAGATGTTGCGGAAATCGGTGATGGGGAATACGGAAACGAAGACAGACTGCAGACCGTTGTCTTCACGCTCCGAAGGCAGCTTGTCCATCTGCAGGAAGCGTTCATAGGAGCGGCGTTGAACTTCAATAAGGTTAGGGATCTGGATCGAAGTAGGAATTTTGGAAAAATCGAGACGGCTGCGAATGGCGCGGTTCTCGTTTGGCATGCTTCACTCCTCAAGACTCGTCGACACGAGGCTCCGGCAATGTACGCCGGAAGAAAGGACACCGCCCGAGTCACGCGGCATCCCCTGGTGTTGCATCTTTCACGCGATTCGTGTTCGCTCCGCCTCGTTCGGAGAAAACATCGCGCTTCTTTCGTTACGCCCGGCAACAAAGACCTGCGCTGCCGACGGTTTTTTGCTTGCACGGAAGGCCACGTGGGCGTAGGCTTCCGCTTTGCTTAAGACAACCCCTTGGGACAGGCCAGCGTCCCAGCGGGGTAGTTGCCGACCTAAGAGGTCGACAACGCGAATTGTCTGGCGGGATCGGGACGAAAGGAGCGCGATACACTTAAGCGCCGAGAAAGATCTGTCGATAAAACGGCAAAAGGCTCGCTGAGACAAAACGTCCCACGAGCGCGACAACCGAATTGTGCACTGAGTATAGACAGAATGTTTGATTCCCGCCGCTTACAATACTGCGTGTTCGCCGCCTTACAGCCGATCGCAAATCATATCCACAGGCCCGCCGATTATCCTGTCGATACGCCGGTATGAATATCTACCGGATGAACTTGAATAACGATGCTCTCGAAATCTCGCGCAGACTGCCAAGCTCAATTAAACGTGAGCTTGTCCATGTTCTGTCCTGTCGCGAGTTGTCAGAGTTAAACGCAAAGACCGCGTCCGGTTTACCGAACCCAGAAAACTGTCTACCAAAAGAGTAGCCACAAGAGAAAGCCGACCGGAACGCACCTCTACAAGAGTAGCGCATTCCGGTTTGGCATGCAACTTGCCCTGTCCGTTCAAAACGGGACCTGCTTCCGCCGGGGCGGCCCGTCCGGTCAGATATAGACCGATCCGGGCATTCAGGGCAGGCCTAACCCCGCCCAAAAGCCCAGCAGGATCTTCAAGTTACTTGATTTCAACAGTCGCAACGCCGTCAAACTTCTTCTTGATGGCCTCAGCGTCTTCCTTGCTGATGCCTTCCTTCAGAGGTTTGGGAGCGCCGTCGACCAGGTCCTTGGCTTCCTTTAATCCGAGCGCGGTAACTTCGCGAACGGCCTTGATGGTGCTGATTTTGTTCGCGCCGGCATCCTTAAGGATAACGGTGAACTCGGTCTGCTCTACTGCAGCCGGAGCCGCCGCGCCCGCACCCGCACCACCGGTCACGACGACCGGAGCCGCCGCTGCCGCCGAAACGCCAAGACGCTCTTCGAGCTTCTTTACCAGAGCTGCCGCATCCAGCAGGCTCAGTCCAACGATCTGATCTTCCAATTGCTGTAAATCCGCCATGATTTTCTCCACTGTTACTAAATTTTTATGTTGCCCGCCGGAGCGCCTCAGCCTTTCAGCTTATCGATGTTCCGGTTGCCGCTCGCCCATCCTGAGGTTTCCGATGTGCCCAGACCTAGCACCCCTCAAGCCTGCTCACGGCTGAAACTTCCCAACACTTAGCCAATAGCATCCTGCTATTCGCTGACGGCTGCTTCTCCGCCTGAAACTTCCGACGCGGCCGGCTCTTCGACCGCAGGAGCAGCTCCGGCTACAGGAGCTGCGTCGGCTACAGGAGCAGCGTCGGCTACAGGAGCTGGCTCTACGACTGCAGCGGCTTCAGCCACCGTTGGTTGCTCAACTACCTGCGTTGCCGCCGAAGCCTGCGCGCCCATAAACTTGTTCTGCTCGACCGCCTGGTTGATGACCACGGCCAGGTCGCGACCGGTTGCATTGATGACCGTCGCCAGACGCTGCGCCGGAGAATTGATGAGGAAGAGGAGCTTCGCGAAGAGCTCTTCCTTGCCCGGCATGGTCGCCAGGGCTTTTACCTCTTGAACGTCGATCACCTTGCCATCGACGATACCGAGCTTGAAGGTGAACTCCGCGTTCTCGGCCACCCAGGTCGAGAGAGCCTTGGCCAGCGCGACCGGATCGCCGCTGGTATAAGCCACGGACGAAACACCCTTCAGACCCTGCAGGGCGGCTTCAATCTGCGAACCCCTGGAGGCGCGGGCTGCGAGCTTGTTCTTCAGTACGCGATAACGGCCACCTGCCGCGCGAACCGTCTTACGCAGCTCAAAATCCTGCGAAACCGTGAGTTTCGCGAAGGTACCGACAATGGCGCTGGTCGAACCCTCGAGCTCTTTTGCCAGCTGCTCGACCTTCTCTGCCTTTTTTGCTTTGGTTAATGCCATAAAAGCCTCTAGCTTCTAGCTACTAGCCGTTAGCTGAAAAAATCACACCCAAAAATTGCTTCTTTCGCTGCCTGGCGGCTAGGACTGACAGCTGGAAGCTGAGTTTTTACGCCTTGGCCGCTGAGTCAGCAATCGAGCTATCAAGCGGAATTCCAGGACCCATGGTCGAGCTGAGGGTGATGCCCCGGATGTACTTGCCCTTGGCTGCCGAAGGCTTGGCGCGAACCACGCTCAAGATGACTGTCTGCGCGTTTTCAACCAGCTTCTCCGGAGTAAACGAAAGCTTACCAACGGGAACGTGTACAAGAGCCGTCTTGTCAGTACGGAATTCGATCTTACCGGCCTTGATTTCCCTGACTGCCGCGGCGACATCGCTGGTCACCGTACCGGTCTTCGGGTTCGGCATCAATCCGCGAGGACCGAGAACCTTGCCCAGGCGTCCGACGGACTTCATCATGTCGGGCGTGGCGATCAGGGCGTCAAAATCGGTCCAGCTTTCCTTCTGAATCTTCTCGACCAGATCTTCGCCGCCGACAAACTCGGCTCCCGCTGCCTCAGCTTCCTTCAGGCGGTCGCCCGAGGTGATCACAGCCACGCGTTTGGTCTTGCCCAGGCCGTGCGGCAGGACGACAGTACCGCGAACCATCTGGTCGGCATGCTTGGGATCGACGCCCAGACGCAGCGTCAGATCGACTGTCTCATCAAACTTTGCGAATTTAACTTTTTGCAGGAGCGGCACCGCGTCCTGGAGTGCGTAGGGGCGCTTTTCAATAGCCGCGCGCGCCTTCGCAACATTCTTGCTGATTTTTCTCGACATGCTTCCTCGTCTCCCACCGCTCAGTCATTCCCGCCTGCTGGCCGTGGTATGGTATCTACGCCTATTGCAATACCGCATCTCAAATTATCGTGGATTTTCACTCTCGATGCAAGCTGTAAACGGTCTTGGATCGTCTTTAAGTACGGCAGTTTTCGAGTGTGGTGGTTATGCTCGTATTCGGATGCAGCGGGTTAATATACTTGAGCCACCGAGACGGGTCAGAGTTTACAGAAGCCTTGTAGAAGACGTTAGATTTAAAGTGCTTAGGGTTAAGTTGCGTAGACTGCACGGAAGCGATTTTGATTTCACTAGGAAAACCTCCCGTTTTGGGCGATTTGGTGAGTCAAGCAAATTGGAGCCCGATGCGGCCCAGCGCATGTCAATTCGGGGGAAGAGGAAATTGCCGATGGCGCGCACTGCTTATCCACAATTTCACGATATGCGTGAACGGAAAGGTCCGTACAGAATACTCGTCCATCAGCCCAGAACCGCAGGAGAGATTGATCACAATCAATAGCACCGCTGCATTCCTTAGCGAAACCGATATCCCTCCCCGTCCGGCGAGAGCTCCTGAGCCGCCTGCATAGCGTCTAACCATTACAAAAGCCAGAAATGTATTGAGCGACGCAAGGGCAAACCAACGATAAATATCGACGCCGAACAGGTTCATGGTGAGGGGCGAAAGAGAGACAAGGCAAATACAGGTCAGCAGAAATGCTTTCGACTTACACGGGTATTCCCTGTAAACCAATCTGAAACTAAGAAAGAGGAAGAACAGAGACGCTGGGGCAAATTCGAGGAAGCCGTCGACCTGGTTATGCAGCCATACGCGATTGTGGACCCAACTGTGCATGAATGCCATGTTATCTCGCAACGACCTGCCTAATACTTCTATACAGCCCCCGCGGATTGGAAAATCGACCTTTTGAGAGACAAGTCGCGAATAGAGTGATATCTCTGCACCACTCAGCGATGGGCGCCTAGCCGCAATCAAAGCCACACCGACCGTAAAGGCCATCAACGACACTGCATACGCCATTGCAAAGTTTTTGGCGACTCTCTTCTCCGCGACGACAGTGTTGCTGGCAAGAATACCATCAAGCAGCAGGAGAGGAAGATACACAACCACGAACAGTTCGTGAATCAGGGTACCGCAGATAGCTACGGCGATTGCAATGGTAGCGCGAATTGAAATTTTAGGAATGAACAGTGTCGCGATGACCAGGAGTCCCTGAAATATTTCCAGGTAACCGACAAGGTTAACGAAGTAGGTGAAGGCCAAGCTGGAAAAGAACACGGCAGCGATGACAAAGTCCTTTGATTCTGCCTCTCTGCCGAGACTATATTTCCATAGAAGGAGAATAAAGCCCGCGAGAATGACATAGCAAAGTAAAACGAATGGCAGATAATGATGGATATTAAGCAGGTCCATCATCTCACCAAAAAGTCCGCGCTTTACAAAACCGAATGAATAATCGAGTTGCGCTTGAGTTGCAGCCCAGCTTCCAGGTAGCCGCACCCCCCTAAAGAACGCGAGCAGTCCTACTCCGCAGGCAAAAAAAGGCCAGAACCTGTCATCGCTCGCAAGAAGAGCACAAACCCAGTCGCGAACACTCGCCGTAGCGGCGCGGAAAGGCAGTCGTGTAATACGATCATTTCCAAAGAGAGGTGACTGCTTCGGGCGGCTTGAAATTTGCGTCATTCGCTGTCCCCGTAGATCGATCCGCCGAGGGTCGTCGGGAGTCCGATACTCGCCTAGCGTAATTCACCAAGCATGCTATTTGACAACCGAGCTGCTGAATTTGGTCGGGTTTTCGATGATCGTCAACGGTGTGAGCTAGCTAGAACTCTTCCCCGAATTGGCCCTTGGTCGTATCGCAATTCTTAAAGAGAGGTACACGCAGATCTCCAGCAACCACCTTATATTGTGGAAGCCCCTCGCAGAACGAAGCACCTGCTATCCGAAGCCAAAGGTGCTTCTGATCTTTGAAAGATTCTGTCTACGCGACGACGTCAATCCCCATCGAGCGCGCCGTGCCCTTGATGCTCTTGATGGCGGCTTCGACCGAAGCGGCGTTGAGATCGGGCATCTTCTGCTTGGCGATGTCGAGCACTTGAGCTTCGCTCACCGTGCCCACCTTGGTCTTGTTGGGCACTCCCGAACCCTTTGCCAGACCGGCTGCCTTCTTGAGCAGGACGGCTGCGGGAGGAGTCTTGGTGATGAAAGTGAAGGTGCGATCGACGTAGACGGTGATGACGACCGGAATGATGAGGCCGGCCATTTCCTTGTTCTGCGTGCGGGCGTTGAACTGCTTGCAGAACTCCATGATGTTGACCTGGGCCTGGCCAAGGGCCGGACCAACCGGCGGCGCAGGGGTGGCCTTGCCGGCCTCGATCTGGAGTTTTACCTGAGTCTGTACTTTCTTTGTCGGTGGCATTGCTGAAAACCTTTCTTTACGGCAGCTATCAGCTTCCAGCTAATAGCTCTTAGCCATCTTTTGCTACATGAATTCTGTTTGCGCGCGAATCGTCCAGCGCGGCAGTGTTCCTACTGCTCGACCTTCTCGACCTTGCCAAATTCGAGCTCCACCGGAGTCGAGCGTCCGAAGATCGTGACCATGACTTTGATCGTTTCACGGTCTTCGTTGACCTCATCGACAATGCCGTTGAAGTTCGCGAAGGGCCCTTCGGTGATGCGCACCGACTCGTTCTTCTCGAACTTGATCTTGAGCCGCGGCTTGTCCTTGGACGTTTCGCTGCGGAAGAGAATCGAGCTGACTTCTTCTTCGCTCAACGCGACCGGCTTATCGCCGGTTCCAAGGAAGCCTGTGACCCGAGGGGTGTTCTTGATCACATGCCACAGATCATTGTCGAGATCCATCTCGACGAGGACGTAACCGGGCAGGAAGACACGCTCGACCGTGCGCTTCTTGCCGTTGACGATCTCCGTAACCGGCTCGGTCGGAATCATCACTCGGCCGATCTTGTTCTGCAGGCCAAAGGCCTGAATGCGGCTATCAAGCGACTCGCGCACCTTGCGCTCGAAGCCCGAATAGGCGTGGATGATGTACCATTTGAAGCGCTCGTTCGCCGACGGCCCGAGAGGTTCGGGCGCTTCACCGGTGTTGCCGTCTTGTATTTCTTCCGCCATCAACATCCTCTTCGCACTCCCTTACTGGGTACTCCCCAATGAGTGCAGTAACGCCCGCAGCACCTGGTCGAGCGCTGAATCCACTACATAGAAGAACGCCGCAAAGGCGAATACCGTAACGATCACCACGGTAGTGGTGGCACGCACTTCGGCGCGCGTGGGCGTAACCACCTTGCGCATCTCGCCGCGCACGTCCTTCAGGAAATCGCGGGTGCGGTTGAAAAACCCCGTTACCCGGCCGAGGCCCTGCTGCGTGCGATCTTTCTCCGGTACTGTGATTGCCTTCGCCATAAAATCCTTCTTTGCGGGAACGGCTCGGAGCCATTCCTTAACGTCGTATTCCTGTTACCGCTCAACTGCTCTTGCCACATCAAGTCTGGCAGGGGCGGAGGGATTCGAACCCCCAAGTTCGGTTTTGGAGACCGACAGTTTAACCGTTGAGCTTACGCCCCTGTATTCGAGAGCCTTCGCGGTGAAACGGCTCTCGCCCTCTCTGGCTTTGCTTGCTCTATCCGCGCTCGCTCCGCCATTGACCCTCAATGTCCAGGAGACAGCGCCGCGAGGCGCAATCGCCCGACGGCCCGCCCTACTTCGTTTCTTTATGTGCTGTGTGCTTGCGGCAGCGATTGCAGAACTTCGAGAATTCCAGACGGCCAGTGGTCGTCTTTTTGTTCTTCGTCGTCGAGTAATTCCGCTCTTTGCACACGGGACACTGTAACGTCACAATTTCGCGCATCTCTTTATCCTAACCGATTGACGGGACTGCTGCCCTGGCAATCAAAAACTTGACTTTCTAGCAGCTGAGGGGCGATTTTCCAATCAACCCCCGGCAAAACCACTAACTTGCTGACCGCTCTTCAGCTAACCGCTTAGCTGACCGACTTTCGCCGACCGTCTTACCAGCGTCACTGAAGAATGTCGGTGATGGTGCCTGCGCCTACGGTGCGTCCGCCTTCGCGGATGGCAAACCGCAGACCCTTTTCCATGGCTACCGGCGTATGCAGTTCGATCTCCAACGAAATATTGTCGCCCGGCATCACCATCTCCGTGCCCTCGGGCAGCTTCGCCGATCCCGTCACGTCCGTCGTCCGGAAGTAGAACTGCGGACGGTAGCCGTTGAAGAACGGCGTATGACGACCGCCC
>JBAVYX010000224.1:0-30227 GCA_049588475.1 Silvibacterium sp.
TGCCATGCCCTTTGCCGTGCGCCTCAAATATCTTGCGCCGCAGGTCGTCCTCGTAGGCTCTCGCCATCCTCGTCTTCGCCGCAGAGTCTCGCCTCTTCTACATTACACCATCATTGGTATTGCCTTAGCCCATTCAAGACTAGCTCTATTGTTAGATACAGGCGATGGCTCTATTTCACAAGCGATTCATCGCGGATGACGACTGGCCGGGAGATAACCTCAGCGAAGCTCGGAGATAGCTTAAGCGAAGCTCAGAGATAGCTTAAGCGAAGCTCAGAGATAGCTTCACCGTAGCTCAGAGATAGCGCGGCCACGGCTGAAAGATAGAGCTGCCGCAGTCAGTCTACAGAGGTGGGCCGCTACCTTCAGGGTTGGCAGGGTTATTTTGGGTTCTGCCAAACCCCGACCGGCAGCGACTCTTCGATATGGCGGCGTTCCTATATCCCAACGCTCTCACTTACACGTTGACCAACCCCGGCCGAGATATATGTCCTGCGCTGGATCGCCGGCCAGACCGCCGGGGTACCCGAGTTCGCGCCTCTCTACACCATTGCATAGCACTTCGGCTCTAAGCGCCGATCATGCGAAGAATCAATCCCGCAAAGATTCCACCGACTGCGGGGCCAAGAATCGGAATACCCGCATAGCCCCAGTCGGAGGCACCCTTACCGGCAATGGGTAACACCGCATGCGCGAGTCGCGGGCCAAAGTCACGGGCGGGATTGATGGCGTAGCCAGTGGTTCCTCCTAGCGAAAGACCGACTCCCCAGACGACGCAGCTTACCAGGTAGGGAGTTACGCCAGCAGCACCTCCCGTCGAGAGCACCAGCTTGGAGCTGATTGCGCCTACGACCACAATGAGCGTGGCCGTGGCGAGGGCTTCGCAAAAAAAATTGGCCGCGAGGCTCCGAATAGCGGGCGCCGTGCAGAAAACGCCCAGCTTGAGCGCAGGGTCTTCCGTGACCTTCCAGTGCGGCAGATAGTGCAGCCACACCAGCGCTGCTCCACAAAACGCCCCTGAAATTTGTGCGAGTGCGAAGGGTGCGAGATTGTGGAAATTTCCCGTCTTAAGCGCGAACGCGAGGGTAATGGCCGGGTTGAGGTGCGCGTCGGCGCTGCCAAAGAGGTTGGCGGTGAAGATACCGCAGAGCACGGCGAATGCCCAGGCCGTCGTGATGGCCAGCCATCCGGCATTCTCTGCCTTGGTACGCTTCAGCAGCACCCCGGCTACAACGCCGTCGCCCAGCAGAATCATCACCATGGTTCCAACAAACTCGCCTAAAAACGGAGATCGCATCAAATGGGTCTCGCTTTCAAGATTCAATCCTGCTTCACTGCGGAATCCGGCTGGTAGCTGGCGGCCAAAGCGCGAAAGGCTGCCAATTGAGCGCCGACCCATGCATCGTCCTGATTCAATTCCCTGGCCATCAGCGCAGCGACAGCTGGAGCCATCGCCATCGCCGCGCCTGAGTTCAGAAAGAGTGCGCGCGTCCGCCGGGCAAGCACGTCGTCAAGCGTTCGCGCCATTTCGTGACGCACGGTCCACACCACTTCGGCGGCAATATAAGGCAGCGCTGGATGCAGCGGTTTCCCCAGTTCCGGATCCTCATCCACCAGCCTCTGAATTGCCGCCGCGTCCGATCCGTATACTCCCATGCTGCTCAGGCCATCGATTTCGTCGTCGTAGCCGTGGATTTTCAAATGATGGGTGAGGCACTCGGTCTCGGGCAGGCTGCCGAGCGTAATGGCGTGATCAACACAATCCTGAGCCATGCGCCGGTAGGTAGTCCATTTGCCGCCCACGATGGTCAGCAAACCTGAGCTGTCGACGTGAATGGTGTGGTCACGCGAGAGCGCAGAGGTTTTGCCGCCTGCGCCGCCGGCATTCACCAAAGGACGAATTCCTGTGTAGACGCTCAGAATGTCGCCGCGCGTGGGAGGGCGGCTCAGATAAAGAGATGCCGTGTCGAGCACGAAATCGATCTCCTGCTCGAAGGGCAGTGGATCGTACGATGGGCCATCGATGGGCGTATCGGTCGTGCCCACCAGCGTATGCTCATGCCAGGGAATGGCGAACATGACGCGCCCGTCGCTGGTGTGGGGGACCATGATCGCGGTCTCGCCGCGCAGGAACGACCGCTCGAAGACCAGGTGAATGCCTTGGCTGGGCTCAACCATGGATAGCGCTTCGGGCTCACACAGTTGCCGTACCCGGTCGGTGAAGATGCCAGTCGCATTTACGATGACCTTCGCTGTGGCGGAGAACCGATCCCCATTTTCCCGATCAACGACCTCAACGCTCTCGACAAACCCGTCGCTCCCTTTACGAATCTCCGTGACTTCAGCGTAGTTCACGACCGTTGCTCCGTGCTCAGCCGCCGTCATGATGAGGTGAATCAGCAGGCGCGAATCGTCGAACTGGCCGTCGAAGTACATCACGCCGCCGCGCAGGCCTTCCGTCTGGATCGTCGGCAGGCGTTCCAGCGTCTCTTCCCGGGAGAGGATGCGCGATTTGCCGAAACCGAATTTGCCGGCGAGCAAGTCGTAGACCTTCATGCCGATTCCGTAAAACGGCGCCTCCCACCAGGAGTAGTTGGGCACAACGAAGGCCAGGTCATGCACCAGGTGAGGAGCATTCTGCCGCAGAAGGCCCCGTTCCTTGAGCGCCTCCATCACCAGCGACACGTTGCCTTGTTCGAGATAACGCACGCCGCCGTGAACCAGCTTGGTGCTGCGGCTGGAGGTCGCTTTGCCGAAGTCTTCGCGCTCCACAAGCAGCACGTCGAAACCACGGGAGGCCGCATCGACGGCGACGCCGGCACCCGTTGCTCCGCCGCCGATGATGACGATATCCCATTGCGTGCTGTGATTGCGTGCCCGATCAAGCATCGCGTGCCGGTTCATTTTGACGGTATTCATGACTTAGCAGGGCTCCAGTCTCTTGACCGCCCCACGGCATTCTTCCACCGTTCGCGGGCTTGGGCTGCTTCCGAAGCTGGCATCCTCGGCTCGAAGCGCGTGCCCGGATCGCGCAGCTTCTGAATTTCTTCCGGACTCTCCCAGAATCCGGTAGCCAACCCAGCTAGATACGCCGCACCCAGCGCCGTCGTCTCGATCACTTCAGGGCGAACAACCGGAACACTGAGCAGGTCAGCCTGAAATTGCATGAGCATATTGTTGGCTGCGGCCCCCCCATCCACGCGCAACCCCCGGCACGGCGCTTGGGTATCGGCGTTCATCGCTTCCAGCGAGTCGGCGACCTGGAAGGCGATGCTTTCGAGCGCGGCGCGCGCAATGTGCCCCGGCTGCGTGCTGCGGCGCAGTCCAATCATTAGCCCGCTCGCGTAAGGGTCCCAGTACGGTGCGCCCAGTCCCACGAAAGCCGGCACCAGCACGAGGCCATCGCTGTTCTCAACGGTCGCGGCCAGCCCTTCGACCTCGGCTGAAGTGCGAATAAGACGCAGGCTATCCCGCAGCCACTGGACGACGGCGCCGCCGATAAAGACGCTGCCTTCAAAGGCGTATTCAAGCTTCTTGTCGAGGCTGCATATAAGCGTGGTGATCAGGCGCTTCTGCGACAGGACAAATTTGTCGCCGATATGCTGGAGCAGGAAGCAACCGGTCCCGTAAGTGTTCTTCGCATCGCCGGGACTCAGGCAGAGCTGGCCGAATAGGGCCGCCTGCTGATCTCCCGCAATGCCGGCAATTTCGACGGAGCCAAGGCCGAGCGTAGTAGTAACCGCACCGACCTTTTCGCTCGACCATAGGACCTCCGGCATCATGCTTTCAGGGATGCGGAACAGCTTCAACAGCTCTGGGTCCCACTGGCCCTCGACGATGTTGTAGAGCATTGTGCGAGAGGCATTCGTTTGATCGGTAACGTGTTTCTTCCCGCTTGTCAGGTTCCAGATGAGCCATGAGTCGACCGTGCCGAAGGCGAGTTTACCGGCTTCAGCGCGCTCCCGGGCGCCGGCCACGTTGTCGAGAATCCACGCAACCTTGGTGCCGGAAAAATAGGAATCGATCACCAGGCCGGTCTTATCCCGGACAGTAACCTCCGCGCCCTCCCTGATAAGCTTCTCGCAGGCTTCGGCAGTGCGGCGATCCTGCCAAACGATGGCGTTGTAGACAGGCTTGCCCGTCTCGCGATCCCAGACGAGCGTGGTCTCACGTTGATTCGTGATGCCTAAGGCCATGATGTCGCGCGGCCTCACCTCGGTTTTTCCCAGAACCTCGACGACAGAGCTGAGCTGCGACGTCAGAATCTCGAATGGATCATGCTCGACCCAACCCCCTCGCGGATAAATCTGCTTGAATTCCTGCTGTGCCTGCGCATGAATCTTGCCCTCCCGGGTGAAGAGGATGGCGCGCGAACTGGTGGTTCCCTGATCGAGTGCGAGGATGAAGGCCATGGGCTAGCAATGTTCTCCGACGCACCTGTGTTTCATAGATTGAGGCCAAATGGCAAGTCTTCTGCAAAATGCTCCGGAATCCTGCAGGAAGGGGCGAGCATGGCAACGATCAGCACTCGTCTTCGATAGAACACTGGGTCAATGATAACCTTTACATGAGTTTGACTTGCAACCATCTGGACCGCTGCACCGTCCATAACAGAACGCCAAATTTGGCACAGTAAGTATCAGGTCTGACGTCGATGCTGTGTCCCTTCTTAAGCCGGGTGTAGAAGTGCTTGCACCGCGAAATTAACAACATACGCCCACGGGAAGCGATTTTCACCGTGGATCGCGCCACACTCCAAAAACTTTCACCGCAGCCAGCTGCGGTAATCGGTGCAAGAAGACAAGATGGAAGAAAAACCGCCTGATTCGCCTATTTCACCCGATCATCAATTGCCCCCTCCCAACGGCAATCCGCCGAAACAGTCGAAGAAGCGTCGAACATGGGTTTGGGTCGTCCTGTTGCTTGTGTTTGCCTTGATCTTCGTGCTCGTTTTGCGCCATCAGGACAAGACGGCGACCAGAGCGGGCGGCCGCGGCGCCTTCGGTGGGCCGGTAACAGTGACAGTTACAACGGCGAAAAAGGGTGATATCGGCGTTTATCTGGACGCGATCGGCACGGTAACTCCGATAGCTACGACCACCCTTTATAACCAGGTAACGGGAGTCGTGAGCGCGGTCCACTACCGTGAAGGGCAGATGGTGCGCAAGGGTGACCCGCTGGTCGATATCGATCCCCGGCAGTTCCAGGCGCAGGTACTGACTGCGGAAGGCAATCTGGTGCACGATACCAACGTTCTGGCGTTGGCGCGGATGGACCTGGAGCGGTATCGCCAGGCATGGGCGAAGAACGCTATCCCCAAGCAACAGTTGGATGATCAGGAAAAGACAGTTCTGCAGGCTGAAGGCCTCGTTAAGGCCGACCAGGGCACGCTGGACTTCAACAACGTGCAGCTCAGTTATTGCCACATTACATCGCCGATAACCGGGCGCGTAGGTCTGCGCCTTGTCGATCCGGGGAATCTCGTTCAGTCCAGCGGCAGCACGGTTCTTGCCGTCGTCACACAGATGGAGCCGACCACCATTGTCTTCACGCTGGCGCAGGATCACCTGGGGCTGGTGCTGCCCCAGGTGCGCAGGAAAGCTGGGCTGACTGTCGACGCCTACGACCGCACCCAGGAGACCAAAATCGCAACCGGAAAACTGTTGGCGCTCGACAACCAGGTCGACACCACAACCGGGACCGTAAAGTTGCGTGCCTTGTTCGATAACAAAAAGGACATGCTGTTCCCGAACCAATTCGTAAATACGCGGCTCCTGGTAACGACGCAGCATGACATGACGCTAATTCCGTCATCGACAATCCAGCACAACGGAGAGGTCTCCTTCGTCTATGTCATCCAGAACGGCGCCGCCCATGTGCACAATGTGAAGCCAGGCACGACCGATGGCGGAATAACAGCGGTCGAGGGTGTAAACCCCGGCGACGTAATTGCGACCAGCAGCTTCGAGAGGCTGCAGGACGGCGCAAAGACGATCATTGCCAAAAAGCCGGCGTCTCCAGGCACGAGTGAGAGCAACGCCCCGTGAGTCCGTCCCGCCCATTTATTCTGCGGCCTGTCGCAACTTCGTTGTTGATGGCCGCAATTTTGCTCGTCGGCCTCGTTGCGTTTACGCAATTGCCGGTCTCGGCGCTGCCCGAGGTCGATTACCCGACCATCCAGGTTGTGACATTTTACCCAGGCGCCAGCCCGCGCATTATGGCGACGACGGTGACGGCTCCGCTCGAGCGCCAGTTCGGACAGGTGCAGGGACTGAGCCAGATGACCTCGACCAGCGCAGGAGGCGTGTCCGTCATCGTTCTGCAGTTCAGCCTGGAACTGAACATCGATGTCGCCGAACAGGAGGTGCAGTCGGCCATCAACGCGGCGCAGAGCCTTTTGCCGGCGGTATTGCCCGCGCCTCCCGTCTATAGCAAGACGAATCCCGCCGACGCGCCCGTACTGACTCTGGCCATCACGTCGAACCTGATCCCGTTGCCGCAGGTCCAGGACTTGGTCGACACGCGGCTTGCACCGAAAATTTCGCAGCTCAACGGGGTGGGACTGGTCAGCATCGGCGGCGGACAGAAGCCCGCGGTGCGCATTCAGGTAAACCCTGCAGCATTGTCCTCCTACGGAATCGATATGGAGAGTGTGCGCACGGCGTTGACGCAGGCCAGCGTAAACGGCGCAAAGGGCAATTTTGACGGGCCTCGCCAGAACTTCCAGATCGACGCGAACGATCAGCTCGAAACCAGCGACGAATACTACAACGTCGTCGTCGCCTTTCGTAACGGCGCTCCAGTGTTCTTGAAGGACGTAGCGCTGATCGTCAACGGCGTCGAGAACAACAAGCAGGCAGCGTGGATGAACCAGACTCCTGCCGTGATTCTGAATGTACAGCGGCAGCCCGGCGCTAACACCATCAGCGTCGTCAGGAGCATCAAGAAGTTGCTGCCCCAGCTGCAGGCCAACTTGCCCGCCGGCATTCAGGTCAAAACGCTCACCGACCTCACCGTCCCAATCCAGGCCTCCGTCGATGATGTTGAGTTCGAGTTGATGCTGACCATCGGGCTGGTAGTGATGGTCATCTTCCTTTTCCTGCGCAATCTGTATGCCACTATCATCCCCAGCGTGGCTGTGCCGCTGTCGCTGATTGGCACCTTCGGTGTGATGTACATTCTGGGCTACAGCCTGGACAACTTGTCGCTGATGGCCCTCACCATCTCCACCGGATTCGTGGTGGACGATGCGATCGTGATGATCGAGAACATCTCCCGCTACCTCGAAGAGGGTCACAGCCCGATGCAGGCAGCGCTCATCGGCGCCGAACAGATCGGCTTCACGATCGTGTCCTTGACCGTTTCGCTGATCGCCGTGCTCATTCCGCTCCTTTTCATGGGCGACGTGGTAGGCCGCCTTTTCCGTGAGTTCGCTGTAACGCTGGCGACCACGATCATCATTTCGGCAGTGGTGTCGCTCACGTTAACGCCCATGATGTGTTCGCGCATTCTGCGCCACAATCCTGAGGCCGAGCAGGGGCGATTCTACCGGGCATCCGAACATGTCTTCAACCGCCTGATCGCCTTCTATGGACGCACGCTCACGTTTGTCCTGCGATATCAAACCATCACGCTGCTGGTAGCCCTGGCCACGTTGGCCCTGACGGTCTTCCTCTACATCGTCATCCCCAAGGGCTTTTTCCCCACTCAGGATACCGGCGTGATCCAGGGCATCTCGCAGGCGCCGCAGTCCATTTCCTTCACGGCGATGGCCCAGAGGCAGCAGGATCTGGCGAAGATCATTCTTGAGGATCCGGCAGTTGAAAGTCTCTCCTCCTTCATCGGAGCCGACGGCACCAACACCACGCTCAATAGCGGACGCTTCGCCATTAACCTGAAGCCGCTCAATCAGCGTGACGGAAGCGCTTCTGACGTGATCCGGAGATTGCAGAAAAGTCTGGCGAAGGTGCAGGGCATCACGCTCTACATGCAGCCGGTGCAGAACATCACGGTCGACGACCGGGTGAGCCGCACGCAATTCCAGTACACGCTTGAAGATCCTGACATCGATGAGCTGAATGACTGGACCAACCGTTTTGTGACGAAGCTCAAGCAGCTGCCCGAGCTGGCCGACGTTGCTACCGACCAGCAGACCGGCGCGAGCGCCGTATCGCTGATGATCGATCGCGCCACCGCGTCGCGGCTGGGTGTAGCCCCGGCAACCCTGGACAATACGCTCTATGACGCCTTTGGCCAGCGGCAGATCAACACGATGTATACGCAGCTCAACCAGTATCACGTGATCCTTGAGGCCATGCCTCCATTCAAAAAGGATCCGGATCAACTTGACAAGATCTACATTCAGGCAGGCGCAGCCACCGGAACAAGCGGCCCAGGAGCCGCGACGTCGTTTGCCGCCTCCGGTTCAGCCTCCGCAGGTTCGAATGCGACCACCGGTCCGTTGCTCTACACCCCTTCGGCAAATACGCTCACCCCTCCGAGAAGTGCGATACCTACTTCGAACAACAACGCACCAAACACCGCGACTTCATCCACCGGTGCAAATGCGGTGCCCCTCAGTGCTTTCAGCCACCGCGAGCGCACGACGGAGGCTCTCTCGATCACGCATCAGGGGCAGTTTCCAGCGGTGACGGTGTCTTTTAACCTAGCCCCCAGAGCCGCATTGGGCAGCGCGATCACTGCCATCGACAGGGTCGCCCAGGGAATGAACTTCCCACCCAGCCTGCAGGCGGATTTTCAGGGAACAGCGGCCGCTTTCAAAAACTCGCTAGCCAATCAAGCCTTGCTCATTCTGGCTGCGCTGGTCACGGTCTACATCGTGCTCGGAGTACTCTACGAAAGCTTCATCCACCCCATTACGATTCTCTCCACGCTACCCTCTGCCGGCGTGGGCGCGCTGCTGGCTCTGATGCTCTTCGGTCAGGAGCTCAGCATAGTCGCCATCATCGGCATCATTCTGCTGATTGGCATTGTCAAGAAAAACGGCATTATGATCGTGGATTTTGCGCTCGAAGCGGAGCGGGAGCGCGGAAAGAACTCGACGGATGCGATCTACGAGGCCAGCCTGCTCCGCTTTCGCCCCATCATGATGACCACCATGGCCGCGCTGCTCGGCGGACTTCCCCTGGCATTAGGGCAGGGCATCGGCTCGGAGTTGCGTCGTCCACTCGGTATCTGCATGGTGGGTGGATTGCTGCTTAGCCAGGTGCTTACTCTCTACACCACGCCGGTCATCTACATCTTTTTCGATAACCTTGGGAAGAAAATTTCAGGCAAACGCGTGGAGAGAGCCGAAGGGAATCCACCGCCGGCAGAAGCCGAGGCTCGGCCATGAACATTTCAGCGCCATTTATTCATCGGCCGGTGGCGACCACGCTGCTGACCTCCGCAATCGCCATTGCCGGGGCGATTGCATTCACTGTGCTCCCCGTCTCTCCTCTGCCGCAAGTGGATTTCCCCACAATTTCTGTCCAGGCAAGCCTGCCCGGAGCGAGTCCGGAGATTATGGCGTCCTCAGTCGCTACGCCGCTGGAGCGGCAGTTTGGGCACATCGCTAGTATCACCGAGATGACGTCGTCGAGTTCGCTGGGAAGCACCTCGATCACGCTGCAATTCGACCTGAACCGCAACATCGATGCTGCAGCCAGAGACGTCGAGGCCGCAATCAATGCGGCGCGCACATATCTGCCCGCAAATCTTCCTGGAAATCCGACCTACCGGAAAGTGAATCCGGCCGATTCGCCCATTATGATCATTGGGCTTACTTCCAGTATCTATAGCAGAGCGAGCATGTATGACTCGGCCTCCACCGTCATCCAGCAGAAGCTCTCGCAGATTCAGGGAGTCGGGCAGGTGGTTGTGGGAGGGGGTGCGCTGCCGTCCGTGCGCGTTGAGGTCAACCCTACGCAGCTCAACAGCAAGGGGCTCACGCTGTCGAACGTGCAATCCACGCTGAGCATACAGAATTCATCTTTAGCTCGAGGCCAATTCGCCGACGATGAAACCACCAGTGACATCCTGACCAACGGCCAGATCTCCCACGCAGCGGAATATGCTCCTCTTATCATTGGTTACAACAATGGAGCTGCGGTCCGCCTCTCTGATGTCGCCAGCGTCACGGACTCCACGTCGAACCTCCGCAGCGCAGGCTATCTCAATGGTAAAGAGTCGGTCGTTCTGATTATTTTTCGGCAGCCCGGCGCCAACATTATTCAGACCGTCGATCGCGTCTATGGCCAGATAGGTTTTCTCAAGGCCGCAATCCCGCAGGGAATGGACATGACGGTCGTCATGGACCGGACCACGACCATCCGCGCATCCGTCAACGATGTCGAGAGATCGCTCATCCTTTCCATTGTTCTTGTTATTCTGGTTGTCTTTCTTTTCCTCCGCAGTCCCCGCGCCACGCTTATCCCCAGCGTTGCCGTGCCGGTCTCTCTCATCGGCACCTTCGCGGTAATGTACCTCTTCGGCTACAGCCTGGATAACCTGTCTCTGATGGCCCTCACCATCTCCACAGGATTCGTCGTTGACGATGCGATCGTGGTGATGGAGAACATTACCCGCCATCTGGAAGCTGGAATGAATCCCTTCGCGGCTGCCATGAAGGGCGCACAAGAGATTGGCTTTACCGTCTTCTCCATCAGTATGTCGCTGGTTGCCGTCTTCATTCCCATCCTGCTGATGGGTGGAATCGTAGGCCGCCTCTTCCGCGAATTTGCCGTCACCCTTTCCACCGCCATCCTCGTGTCGATGGTCATTTCGATCACGACCACGCCCACCATGTGCGCCTACCTGCTTAAGACCCACAAAGGGGAGAAGCACGGACGCATCTATCGCATAAGTGAGAAATTCTTCGACGGCATGCTGTTGGGATATCGCCGCAGCCTGGAATGGGTGCTGGAGAACCCGGGATTGATCCTGGTTGTCCTCATTATGATCGTGGCCCTCAATGTCGTGCTCATCGTCAAAATCCCCAAAGGGTTTTTCCCGCAACAGGATACTGGCGCGCTGGTTGGCGGCATACAGGGTCCCCAGGATGCGTCTTTCGCAGTCATGAATGACTCCATCCAGCGGCTGGTCGCAGTCATCAAGGCCGATCCGGCGGTAAAAAACGTCGTCGGCTATGTCGGTACCGGCAACACCGGATTCATCTACATTGCTCTCAAGCCGCTGAATGAGCGCAAAATAACTGCGCCGGATATTATCAATCGGCTCCGGCCCAAGCTGAACCGGTTGCCGGTTGCATCTGCGTTTTTACAGGCTGCGCAGGACCTGCGCATCGGCGGCAGAGGCAGCAATGCCCTGTATCAATACACCATCCAGGCAGACAATGTTCAGGATTTGTCGCATTGGGGTCCAATCCTCCTTGCGCAAATGAAAAAGATCCCAGAGCTGCAGGATGTCAACTCTGACCAGCAGAATGGCGGCCTTAACGAGTTTCTGACTTATGATCGTGTCACATCCGCGAAACTGGGTCTAACCGCACAGTCGCTCGATTCGGCTCTCTATTCCGCTTTCGGCCAGTCGGAAGTCTCCGTCATCTACACCCAGCTCAATCAGTACTACGTCGTGCTTGAGTTGGCTCCTCCTTTCTGGCAATCGCCCGAAGCGCTGAGAAATATCTATCTGCACACCACCAGCAACGGGGTCATCCCGTTGGCCGCCGTTACGACCTCGGAAGCGACAACCGCGCCGCTCGCCGTGAATCACACCGGGCTCTTCCCCTCGGTGACTGTCTCCTTCAATCTGGCGCCCAACGTTTCTCTCAGTGATGCCACCAGGCTTATCACCCAGATGCAGGAACGCCTCGGAACTCCATCCACTGTCCAGGGATTTTTCTCCGGGACGCTGGAGGCATTCAAGCAGTCGCTCAGTACGGAGCCTATCCTGGTCCTTACCGCGTTGCTGGCGGTCTTTATCGTACTTGGCATCCTCTATGAGAGCCTCGTGCATCCCCTTACTATTATTTCGACACTGCCCTCCGCCAGCGTGGGTGCCATCATGGCGCTGATGCTCTTCAAAACCGACCTAAACATTATCTCGATCATTGGCATCGTATTGCTCATTGGCATCGTGAAGAAAAACGCAATTATGATGATCGACTTTGCTTTGCAGGCCGAGCGCGAGCGGGGTATGACGACAGATGAAGCGATCTTCGAGGCTTGTATGCTGCGATTTCGCCCCATCTTAATGACCACCATGGCCGCCCTCTTCGGAGCGCTACCCTTGGCCTTCGGCACCGGCACAGGCTCCGAGCTGCGCAGGCCGCTGGGCATCACCATCGTCGGTGGCCTGATCGTAAGCCAGATGCTCACCCTCTACACCACGCCGGTGGTTTATCTGTTCCTGGATCGCATGCGGCTCCGCGTGCTCGGCAAGCATCACGACACCTTCAACCCCGAAGCTGAGGAGGCCACCTCATGAAGCCAGCCCGGATGGAATTTGTTTCAGATGAGAAGCGTATGAAGAGAATGTCTCTGCAGTCCGTCCGCTCAATTCACCCGGCACTGTGCGCGCTGGCTCTTTGCGGCGTGCTGGCAGGGTGTACACCCGGGCCGAAATATCATCAGCCCTCGGCGCCCGTGGCGACCGCTCCCAGCTACAAGGAGTCGCCTGCGAATTTCCAGGATGCCGACGGCTGGAAGGTCGCGCAGCCCCAGGACGCTATGCTGCGCGGTAAATGGTGGGAGATTTTCAACGATCCCGAATTGAATGCCCTTGAAGAGCAGCTCAATATCGATAACCAGAACATCAAAGTCTCCTTCGAAAACTTCATGGCGGCGCGTGCCCTCATTCGCGAGGCGCGTGCCCAGTATTGGCCCACCGTGAATGCCGGTTTGTCCTGGAACCGATCCAAGACTTCGGGGAATCTCGGCACCTCAAGTACCGCAAATCCTGGACACGAAAGTACCTTGTGGTCTCTCCCGCTGGAGGTTTCATGGACGCCCGATTTCTTCGGCAAAATCCGTGCCGAGGTTCGCGAGGCGCAATATGGAGCGCAGGTCAGCGCCGCAGACCTTGAAAACGAACGGCTGCTCGAACAGGCCAGCCTCGCCGAATTCTTCTTTCAGATACGAGGACAGGACGCTCTGCAGAAAATCCTCAATGATACCGTGGTTGCCGACAGAAAATCACTCGAATTGACCCAGGCCCTCTACGACACCGGCATCAATGATTACCTCACGGTGGTCGAGGCTCAGACGACATTGAAAACCGCGGAGTCGACAGCTCTGAACCTTGGCGTCGCGCGCGCGCAATTCGAGCACGCCATAGCCATGCTGATCGGCAAACCGGCTACGGATTTCTCTATTCCAGTAAAGCCGCTACTCGTCGTGCCGCCGCCCATTCCTGTTGGAGTGCCCTCACAATTGCTGGAGCGGAGGCCGGACATCGCCTCCGCCGAGCGCACTCTGGCCGAGGCCAATGCAACCATCGGCATCGGTTACGGAGCGTTCTTTCCGGATGTCACGCTCACTGCCGGTGGAGGCTTCGAGGCATCGACCCTCTCGCACTGGTTCGAGGGGCCTAGCCGTTTCTGGTCGATTGGCCCATCGCTTTCGCAGACCCTGTTTAATGGAGGTCTATATCGCGCCCAACTCCAGCAGTACACGGCTATCTACAATGGCGATGTCGCGACCTACCGCCAGACCGTCCTCACCGCGTTTCAGCAGGTCGAGGACTACCTGGCCGCGACCCGGATTCTTTCGCAGCAGATTCTGAAACAGCAGGAAGCGGTCGATGCGGCGCAGCAATTCCTTACCCTCCAAACCGGGCGGTTCGAGACGGGCCTCGATCCTTATCTGGATGTAGTGATTGCGCAGAATACATTGCTCACCAACCAGCAATTGCTTGCGACCTTGCACGTACAGCAAACGACCGCGGCAATCGAACTGATTCAGGCCCTGGGCGGCGGATGGGACCGCACGCAATTGCTCACTCCCGCACAGGTTTCACAAAAACCGAGCAAGGCGGATACAACGTTACAGAGATAGAGCGGTACTACTTGCCAATACGCGCTGGCCGCTTATTCACTCTGAAAGAATCGGATCCGGCGTCTCCTCCATCTCCGGCTCAAGATCTCTGTGTTGCCTAAGAAAACGAACACACGCGTTCCAGCGCAGAATGGCATCGTCGTTGCCTGCGGGCCGCAAACGCTCCGCTTCCTCGAAGAGGCCTAGCGCCTTGACGATCCAATCATAGACGCAACTGCCCGACCTTGGTCCACCGGAGTCGTAAGATGCCTTCGCACGCCGCTCCCATGCGATCCCGGAATAGTAGGCGCGATCGTATGCAGTCTCCAGGCCAGGCATCGCGCCCAGGGCGTTAGCAAATGCGCCCGGGTCGTTAGGAATCTCATCGGTCAGGGCCAGGATCAGGCTGATCTGCGCGTGCCGATTTGCTGGGTCAACAGCGAGGATGTCGCGGCAGATGCTTTCGGCTTCGTGCGGCTCGTTCAACAGGCGGTAGCGTTCGGCCTTGGCGAGCGCGCCATCCACGCTGTCAGGAGAAATCGGTTTTAGCGTGAACATAGAATCTCCTTCCAATTAGAGGATGTGAAACAGTTGCTTCAGAGGATCGAAAAACTGATCCACTACCCGCTCTTTAAGCGGAATGATTGCATTCTCGGTAATCGTAATCGACTCTGGGCACACCTTTCGGCAGCAAGTAGTGATGTTGCAGTAGCCGATATTGTGTTTTTTCTTCAAGTCGCCCACACGGTCTTCCGCGTCGAGCGGATGCATTTCGAGGGCCGCGGCATGAACCAGCAGGCGTGGGCCGATGAACTCGTCCTGCTTTTGGTGCTCGCGCAGCACGTGGCACACGTCTTGGCAGAGAAAGCACTCAATGCACTTGCGAAATTCCTGCACCCGTTCCACGTCGACCTGCTGCATGCGCCATGTCCCGTCCGGGAAATCAGGGGAGCGCGGCTTGAATTCCTTGATAGTCATCTTGGCCCGGAAATTCCACGAGACGTCGGTGACCAGGTCGCGGATGACGGCAAAAGTATGCATCGGCTCAATGATGACAGGCGTCTCCAGGTTGAGATTGCTCAGCCGCGTCATGCACATGAGCTTCGGCATACCGTTAATTTCAGCCGAGCACGAGCCACACTTGCCGGCCTTGCAGTTCCATCGCACCGCAAGATCGGGCGCTTGCTGAGCCTGGACCCGGTGCACAGCGTCCAGAACAACCATGCCTTCCTCCACCGGCGTGACATAATCCTTGAATTCGCCGCCTGTCGAATCTCCGCGCCAGATGCGAAACGTCGCTTGCGTGTCCATCTATTTCATCTCCTCAATCACGGCCTTCAACTCATCGGGAATCGGAGGCAAGCCGCGCTTCTCGACGAGCATCTCTCCATCCTCCCCACGCTTGACGATGATGTTGTACCTACCCCACTCGGCGTCTTTGCTCGGGAAGTCCTCGCGAAACTGCGCGCCTCGGCTTTCTTTGCGGAGCAGCGCTGCACGAGTAACGGCCTCGGAGACAACCATCATGCTTCCGAGGTCCATGGCCGTGTGCCATCCATTGTTGTACTGGCGGTTGCCCGTGATACCCGCCCGTTCCGCTCGCGCCCTGAGCTGCGCGATCTTCTCGAGCGCCTGCTCCATTTCGCTCTCGACGCGAACAATGCCAACCAGGTCCTGCATCGCTTCCTGCAGGTCGTATTGAACCTGATACGGATTCTCACCGGCAAGACCGCGCTCGAAGGGCGCCAGGGCGACGGCGGCCGTTGCCTGCAGCTGCTCGTCATTGACGGTAGTGGCTGCACCATTGCTCCTTGCGAATTCAGCCGCAAACCGGCCTGCGCGCCGTCCAAATACCACAAGATCGGAAAGGGAATTACCGCCCAGCCGATTCGCTCCGTGCAACCCGGCGGCAGCTTCTCCGGCCGCGAAGAGGCCGGGGACTGTAGACATCTGCGAATCTCCATCGACGCGGATGCCGCCCATCATGTAGTGAGTCGTTGGTCCAACTTCCATCGGCTCTTTGGTGATATCCAGATCCGCAAGCTGTTTGAACTGGTGATACATGCTCGGCAGCTTGCGTTTGATGTGCTCCTCCGCTTTCGGAAGGCGCTGTTTGATCCAGGCTATATCCAGATACACGCCACCATGCGGCGTCCCGCGCCCTGCCTTTACCTCGCGATTGATACAGCGGGCCACATGATCGCGCGTAAGCAGTTCAGGAGGACGGCGGGCATTCTTGTCACCCTGCGTGTAACGCCATCCTTCTTCTTCGCTGTCCGCCGTCTGGGTTTTGTAAAGGTCGGGAATGTCGTCAAACATGAAGCGGCGGCCTTCGCTGTTGCGCAGCACACCACCCTCGCCGCGCACGCCCTCGGTAACGAGAATGCCGCGCACGCTGATCGGCCAGACCATGCCGGTGGGATGGAACTGCACGAACTCCATGTCCTGCAATTCGGCGCCCGCGTGGTATGCCAGTTGAAGCCCATCGCCCGTGTATTCCCAACTATTGCTGGTGACCTTGAAGGCACGTCCTATCCCCCCGGTAGCCAGCACCACCGCCTTCGCCTGCCACAATCGGAAAAGACCCTTCTCGCGGTCGTATCCGCAGGCTCCCGCCACGCGCCCCGAATCCATCAGGAGGCTGAGCACCGTGCACTCCATGTGGACCTCCATCCCGGTATGAATGCCATGATCCTGTAGCGTGCGGATCATCTCTAGCCCAGTGCGATCGCCGACATGAGCCAGGCGCGGATACTTGTGCCCGCCGAAGTTCCGCTGAAGAATCCGTCCATCCTTCGTCCGGTCGAAAAGCGCTCCCCATGCCTCGAGTTCGCGCACACACTCCGGCGCTTCCTTGGCGTGCAACTCCGCCATGCGCCAGTTGTTGAGGTATTGCCCGCCCCGCATGGTATCGGCAAAATGTACGCGCCAGTTGTCGCGATCGTCCACGTTGCCCAGAGCAGCGGCGATGCCACCCTCGGCCATCACGGTGTGGGCCTTACCGAGCAGCGACTTGCACACCACTCCCACCTTGGCGCCGGAGGCTGCGGCTTCAATGGCGGCGCGCAGTCCGGCGCCTCCCGCGCCAATCACTAGTACGTCGTAGGAAAACCGCTCGAATTCCGGCATCTACAGGATTCTCCAGTCATGCCAGATTCCCATCGAGCACAGCCGGATGTAGATATCCGAGAATCCCACCCAGAAAAGACTCGCCCACGCCCACTTCATGTGTCTTGCATTCAGACAGCTCACGCAATCGTAAAGTTTGTGCCGCACGGGATGTTCCGAAATCCGGTCGAGGGTCCCTCCCACCAGGTGCCGGAACGCGTGACAACCGAAAATATATCCGGCCAGAAGCACAACGTTTACCACCAGAACGAGGCTTCCAACGCCTATCCCAAAACCTTCCGGAAAGAAAAAGGCTCTCACCGCGTCGTAGACCAGAAATCCCCAGACCAGGTAAGAGAGCCGCAGGAAATAACGATGAAAATTCTGCAGAATTAGTGGAAAGCTCCGCTCACCGAGATAGCTCTTGCGCGGTTCGCTCACCGCGCACGCCGGAGGGTCGGCCCAGAACGATTTATAGTATGCGCCGCGATAGTAATAACACGTCAGCCGGAAGAAACCCGGGATCCAGAGAATGAAAAATGCCGGAGAAAACGGCAAGAAGCTCGGATACCACGCTGGCTTGGGACCGAACAGGGCGTGCGGCGAGCTACCGAAGATTTCCGGTGAATAGAAAGGTGAGAGGTAGGGACCGAAGGTGTAATGGGTGTTCTGCCACGCCGCCCAGGTGGAATATACCAGAAACGCACTGAACCCCAGAAAGACCGCCGACGGCGAGAGCCACCACGCATCGCGCCGCGACGTCTGGCCAAACTTGCCGCCTTTCCAGACGACATCGGGAGCCGCCATCTTCCCCTCCACGGCACAGAACCCGCCAGACTTAGGTCCTTCCCGCCGATGGCAACGGATTATAGCATTGGAGGGAGTACACATGACGCAGCTCGAGCCAATCCATGGTGACATCACATGCCTGGCGGTGGATGCAATCGTGAACGCCGCTAATAACTCATTGCTGGGCGGAGGAGGAGTCGACGGGGCCATCCATCGCGCGGCAGGCCGGGAGTTGCAGGAGGCTTGTAGCAGGCTGAAGGGTTGTGCGACGGGCGATGCGAAAGCGACGCCAGGATTTCGCCTCCAAGCAACCTGGGTCTTTCATGCTGTTGGCCCCATATGGACGGATGGACAACATGGGGAAGACGACTTGCTGGCAAGCTGCTACCGGCGCTGCCTGGAGCTGGCGAGACATCACCACGTGAAGTCAATCGCATTTCCAGCGATCAGCACTGGCGTCTATGGATTCCCCGCTGAGCGAGCCGCTAGGATTGCTATCGAATCGATAAGAGCCAATGCGGAGGGTCAGGGTGTTGAAGTTGTGAAGTTCGTCTGCTTCGACGAAAACACTCTCTCAATCTACAAACGCCTGCTCCCACCTGGTTGAATCTCAAAACTTGTAAGAGATGCCCACCAAAGGCGTCGGTCTGCTCCGCATGCCTACATTATTCAATTGAAATAGCACATTGCCAGTCAATATCAGTTCGCGATATGGATTCCACTTCACGCCAGTGCTTATATCATTGATCCAATAACTCGAACTGATCGAAGTAACAGTACCTAAATGAACTGTTGTCGTTGGTGGGGGCTGAGCTGCCAAAGTGTTCTCATAAGTGAGCGTGGTTGAACTAGGAGTGAGCCTGGGCGCATTAAGATACTGATTTCCCATCAAATCTCCCGCAACGGTTAATTTCTTCGTCCACGCCCAGTCTGCACCAACGTCGTACTGAAGGCCTCCCGGTAGCGCTAAGTTGCTGCCGGGACGCACTAAGTTAGGGTTTAGTTCCGTCTCGCTATTCCATTGGTAACCTAACCTCACGTGTGGAGAAACTCTCGAAACGTAGGAAAATACGGCATAGGGATTGGTGCCCCACGCGCCTGATCCGAGATAGTTGCGAGCATCCCCGGTGGGGGTTCGCATGTTTAATCCCACTGAGAACGTACCGCGCTCCTCGCTCTTAACGATATATTTCGCGGCAAACAAAATATCTCCGATGCCGCTTGCAATCCCGCGGGAGCTTATCGGCTGGCCGGGGAAAGGTCCTTGGCCGACATTCGATGTGTTATCCACTATGAACTCTTGAGTATCGAAGGAAGAAGTCCCAATCGAAACCCTCTCGATTGGAAGCACCATCGACACATCGAGCTTGTCCATTACTCCATAGGTAGCGATGGCAACGTATTGGTTGATTTTGAAATGGATATCAAGATCCTCTTTGATAGAGACCGTGCTTGATCCTGGGGTGGTCACCGTGCACTGGCTTGGCGGGACCGAGCTGGGGCAGCCTACAGCCGAATAAGAGAACGGCACGTTACCAAGCGGGATTCCATCAATGTCAGTGAAAACGAACTGGCTTGCGGTGAACGAGAGAAATAAGTGGTGTTTGCCGACGGTGGATGCGCGATCGGTCAGGATCGGCCCAAGGTTATTGTAGGTTTGGGGAACACCATTGCTGATCAACACGACCGTACCGGATGAAGAACTGGCCAGCGGTAGCTGGCTCACCTGAGTGGCTATAGCAGAATTAAACCCAGCAGCAACACTATTCGCGCCCGTCACTGAGGAGCCCGCCCTGTTTAACACGCCGGTTGAAAACGGTATCTGGCAGACGAGTTTGGTAGAGGTGGAGCAATCAATCTGCCCCATTGCTCCCATGCTTGATATACAGGAGAGCAGCAGCAACTGCAAAGTGCGCTTTTTCATCGGCGTCCCTCGGTATAAAACGGAATTCCTTCAACAACAAAAGTCTGTCGAATCCTCATTGCCGCCGGACTGTTAACGAATTACGTTGACCTGAACGACTGCCTGGTAGGGTTGCTTGGTAGTTCCGGAGCCTGGACCCTGGACCAGCAGGTAGTAAGTTCCCGCCGGAGTTGTATTTGTTACAGTCGTGGTTCTGTTAAAGCTGCCGCCGCAGCCAATGCTCTGCAGAACACCGGCAAGCAGGAAAACCACAGCCAGGAACCGGACGAAGCTCCTGCCCGGCCGCTTGCCGCGAGAGAAATATCCGATTAGAGCCAGAATTGGAACTCCCAGGAAGCTGGCGGCAAAGATAGTGGTCTGGGTCGCGAGCTGCGCAGTGGTGGTGCCTCCCGTGTTGACCGTAACTGTCACCGACACGCTTTGCGCTGTGTTCGAGCCTGACGATCCGATGGAGGAGGCGCTTAAGGTGCATCCGATCGGAATGCTGGGAATCGGAACAGGTGTGTTGTTGGGCGCAATTACGGCGTAGGTGCAAGTAATGGGTAATACCATTCCAGCGGGAAGAGTGAAGTTTACGGACGCCTGTGTTGTGGAGCCGGATGGGATGGACTGCGCGGAGACGAAGGAGCCCACGTAAACATTGAATTGCACGATGTGCCTTAAGCCCGTCGTCGGATCAGATCCTTCGACAGTGAGCAGATAAGAGCCAGGCGTAGCATTTGTGGCGTCGACAATGATCGGCACGGAAGGCTGAGTGCCGGCAGAGGACGAGACGGCTAAAGTAGCCGGCGGCGGCGCCGAGCAGGTCGGCGCGCCGGCCGGAGCGGGGTTGCCGGGGCTGCAAGTTACAGTCAGAGAACTTCCGGGCGCAGTAGCGAACCCGAAAATGGAAATCGCTGACAAGTTGACTAGCTGAGGCAAAATCGGATCGTTGCCGTTTGTAAATCCCTGGGAAACAGTTATCTGACCCGAGGACGGCAGCCCCTGTAACTTCAGCGAGAAGTCCTGGACCGTCAGAGAGAAGTTCGCTGTAGCTTTCGCCTGGTTGGTGTCAGTAACCGTGGCCATATAAGTCGTAGTCGGGCTAGCCATCGTGGGAGTGCCGGCAATTGCGCCTGTGGATGGATTCAGTGTCAGGCCGGCGGGCAGAGGAAGCGGAGAGACGCTGTAGGTAAGCGTTCCTGTGCCGCCGGAGCCCGTTACCGGCATGAATGGGTCTGCGAGACCCACCGTGAGTACTTTTGCAGCTACGGATGTTGCTGCCGTCACTGCGGTGTTTACCGTCAGCGAGAAGCTCTTTGCATCCGCCGCGTTGTTGCTATCTGTGACGGTGACAGCGTAGGTGGTCGCAGGAGCGGTCGCCGTAGGCACGCCGCTAATCATGCCCGTCGAGGGGCTCAGGGTCAAGCCTCCGGGGAGAGGCGGAGAGATAGTGTAGGTCAGCGTCCCAGTGCCGCCCGAGCCGGTCACCGGTGTGAAGTTGGCCAATGGTTGGTTTTGTGTTAGCGATTCTGTTGCTATTTTCTGCGTCGCCATCACTGCACTGTTCACCGTCAGTGTGAAGTTTGCCGACGCTGTCGCCTGGTTGCTGTCTGTAACCACGACCGTATAGCTTGTTGCATTACTGGATATCGTGGGAATGCCGGTAATCATGCCCGTGGACGAATTAATGCTCAGGTTCGCAGGCAGGGGAGTGGTGGCAGACATGGCGTACTTCAAGGTCCCTGTTCCGCCGAAGCCGGTCACGGGCATGAAGTTGGCCGATGGCTGGTTTAACGTCAGCGTATAGGTCGATGGTGTGGACGCCGTCGCCGTCACCCTGGTGCTCACGGTCAGAGTGAAGTTTGCCGACGCCGCAGCGCCGTTGCTGTCGGTGACTACGACCGTATAGCTCATCGCCGGGGTGGACACCGTTGGAATGCCAGAAATCATGCCCGTCGAACTCATGCTCAGGCCCATCGGCAAAGGAGTGGTGGTAGACATGGCGTACTTCAGCGGCGGTGGGGTTGTTCCGCCGGAGCCGGTCACGGGCATGAATGGTGTGATCTGCGGCTGGTCTTGCGTCAGCGTATAGGTCGATGGTAGGGACGCCGTCGCCACCACCATGGTGCTCACGGTCAGAGTGAAGTTTGCCGACGCCGTCGCGCCGTTAGCGTCAGTAACCACGACCGTGTACGTCGCAGAGCCGGAAACCATTGGAATACCGATAATCGCGCCCGTGGATGAATTAATGCTCAGGGCTGCGGGCAGGGGAGTGGTGGACGACATAGAGTACTTCAGCGTTCCTGTTCCGCCGGAGCCGGTTACCGGCGTGAAGTTGGCCGAAGGCTGGTTTTGCGTCAGCGTATAGGTGGATGGTGCGGACGCCGTCGCTACCACCTTAGTACTCACCGCCAGAATGAAGTTTGCGCTGCCCGTCGCTTTGTTAACGTCGGTGACCGTGACGGTGTAAGTCGTCGCAGAGCTGGGAGTCGTCGGAATGCCGGTAATCGCGCCCGTTAATGGATTAATGCTCAGGCCCGCGGGCAGGGGAGTGCCGGGCGACATAGCGTACGTCAGCAGCGGCGGCGTTGTGCCGCCGGAGCCAGTCACCGGGGTGAAGCTGGCCGATGGCTGGTTTACCGTCAACGTATAGCTCGATGGTGTGGACGCTGTTGCCGTCACCTTGAGGTTGACGGTCAGGCTGAAGATTGCCGATGCTGATGCCCCATTGGAGTCAGTCACCACGACTGTATAGCTACCCGTAGGCGCGGACACCGTTGGAATGCCAGAAATTGTGCCCGTCGACGGACTGATGCTCATGCCCGTAGGGAGCGGGGTCGTGGTAGACATGGAGTACGTCAGCGGCGGCGGCGTTGCGCCGCCGGAGCCACTTACCGGCGTGAATGGTGTCACCGACAGCTGGTTTTGCGTCAGCGTAATCGACGGTATGAGCGTCGTCGCCACCACCCCGCTGCTTACCGAAAGAGAGAAGCTCCCCGAGGCCGTTGATCCGTTGACATCGGTAACCACAACGGTGTAGCTCGTTGCCGGGCTGGTAAACTTTGGACTTCCTGTGATCATGCCTGACGTACCCATGGTCAGACCCGCAGGCAGAGGAGTGGTCGGAGACATGGCGTACGTCAGCGGTGGCGGCGTTGTGCCGCCTGATCCAGTCACCGGCATGAAATTTGTCGATGGTTGGCCTACTGTCAGGGTCTTCGAAGGTATGGACGGCGTTGCCGTCACCGGAGGGTTGACAGTCAGTGTGTAACTCTGGCTACCGGTAAATCCGTTGCCGTCTTTTGCCGTCACAGTGAATGTGGAGGTTCCCGTCGCCGTCGGCGTGCCAGCCAACGTTGCCGTCCCCGCATTAAAGGTGATTCCTGGTGGGGGAGTGCCCGTAAGGCTGAACGTGAATGTCGATGTTGAGCCTCCGGATGCCGAGAACGTCACGGTGTATGGCCGGTTCACGGTCGCACCCGCGAGGGTGGATGGAGACACCGTAATCGAAACAATTTTGAGATTGGCGGAAGTATTGAGAGTTGCGGAGCCCGGGGTCAATGTCGCGCTGAGCGTGAAGCTGCCCGCTTCGGGTACCTTGATGCTGTCGAAGGTCGCGCCGGTTCCGGCTACGGTTGTCACCGGTCCCAGTCCGGTCGCGCCCGTCGCATCGGAAGTCAGGGTCACCGGCACGCCGCCTTGATTCAGGCCATTCTCTCTGACCGAAACGATCGGGTTCGCCGGGAAGGCGATAGCGCTGCTCACGGCAGCGGCATAGCCGCCGATGCCCGTATTGGGATTGGTGAATTGGATCGCCGTGTATTTAGTCTGCACCGCGCCCGCGTCAATCTTGCCTGAGGCGCAATAGCCGGAACCTATCGTGAAACCGCGCTGGTCAGTGGTCAGGCTGTTGGCTGTGCCCGCGCAGATAGCCGGGCTGTTGGGCGCTGGCAGCATAGTCTGGGTTGGGCCGCCATAATTGGCCAGCGGAGCCAGGTTGATGGGGGTGGCAGGAGTAACGACGTTGCCGCCGCCGGTGAAGGTGCCGTCAATGTCGGCGTCGGAGGAAGCCGTGTTCCCCGCGGCGATCGTGTTCGCCACTGTCACCGTGCCGCTGAAGATGTAGACTCCGCCACCACTGGTAGAGGCGGAGTTGCCTGAGATAGTAACGTTCGTCAGTGCCATCGAGCCGGTACTGGCTATACCGCCGCCAATAGTGGCCGCCGTGTTGCCCGAAAAGGTGCTGTTCGTCACTGTCAGCGTACCAGTGTCGTTCTCGATGCCCCCACCGTCGTTCACACTTGAGGAGTTGCCGGAGAATGTGCTGTTCGATACCGTCAGAGTGCCCTGGCTATATATGCCACCGCCTACATTGCCCGAATTGTTGATAAGGGCGCTGTTGCTTAGCGTCACCGTGCCGCCAACGATGCAGATACCGCCGCCTCGGTCGTCACTGCTTCCACCGCAGCTGCCTACGCCGTTCGCAATGGTCAGCCCGGAAATGCTGACCGTTCCGGAGTTGATCGTGAAGACCGTGCCGACCGTGGCCGAGTTGTTTCCCGAGACAGTCAGGCTGGCCGCGCCCGGCCCGGTTATGGTCATGTTGGCGGTGATCGCTGGAAGGGTGCTGAGCAGGGTGATGGTCCCCGTCGCCGTAATGTTAATAATGTCGCCGGCATTATCCGCATTGGCCGTCGTAATTGCCTCGCGCAGTGAGCCGGTTCCACTGTCCGCCGTGGTCGTAACAGGGATCGTCGTCCCCCAGGCGTTCCCTAAAAAAACGAGACTGCATAGCATGAGGCAGAAAACAGTCCACAGCACACGACTGCGTGAAGGAACATCTCGGCGCGCCATTTCTGATCTCCGGAATACTTAAAGTTGAGGAACCGACAGCGAAGTTGATACATTCGACGGCTGATCGAGAATTCTGAGGACTAAACCAATACCACCGGAAATGTCATCAGCCGACACTTATATATGTGTTAGTCAACGACTAAGCCAGGGCCAGGGTTTGTGCGGTCGCTCGGCGAAGAGAATTTAAAACGCCCCGATGCGCACAAATCCAAATAGGGTCAGTATCTCCATCGAATCGCAGTTACAATTTCTTGGCGAAGATATATTCAATCCATCCTAGTGACTGATGATCGACTTTGCTTCAAGCCGAACCGGGATCATTGTAGGTCGAAAGCGAAAGAAGTCAAAGTTAACTAATTTACTATTGAATAAATAGATATCAACGGCTTGGTGTATTTCAGATGCGTTCCGTTCAGTCATAACCTGCGCGCTGGCCGTGTGTTTTCTATAGAAATCACAATTTATTCATTCCATTCAGAGGATTTCATGAAGATGCGGGCCAGTCTCTTACTTGTTGTACTTACCGTCTTGGGATCTGGCTCGTCCGGAGCGCAGACCCCGACTCCATCAACGATAAATAGCGCTTCACAGGAAGCCATGAATCGCGACCTGATGGAGGTCACGATCCCTCAGCTGGAGAAACTGTACCGCAACCATAAGTACACCGTTACCGAAGTCGTGCGCTGGTACATGGCGCGGATTGCGAAATACAACGGAATCTATCGCGCGGTGCAGAACCTTGATGTTCCCGGTGCCATGGCAACGGCTGCTCGCGAGGACAGGGAAGCAGCGGAGAGCGGCAACAGTTTCAGCCGCGGCCCCATGTGGGGCGTTCCGATTGTTCTGAAGGCGAACACCTCGGTCAAGGGGCTGGTCACTACGGATGGATGGCAAGGCTACCTCATCCCTGGCCACGAACTGGTCGCGCCCAGGGATGCGACGATCGTTGCGAAGTTGCGTGCAGCTGGAGCTGTCATCCTCGGGCAAACGAATATGCCGGACTTCGCGGCGAGCGATACGAATCGCAGTACTGCTTATGGGCGCACTGGAAATGCTTATGACGTACGCTTTAGCCCTGGAGGCTCTTCCGGAGGAACCGTCACCGCGATTACCTCAAACTTTGCCGTACTCGGCAACGGAACCGACACGGGCAACTCGATCCGGATGCCGGCTGCCACCAGCTCTGTGGTGGGTATCTTCCCGACGCGTGGCCTGGTGAGCATCGCCGGCATCGCGCCCCTCGACTGGCTGCTCGACAACACCGGACCGATAGCCCGTACTGTAACCGACGCGGTCATAGCTCTTGACGTCATGGCCGGGGAAGACCCCATGGATCCCCGCACGCTCGGGTCTGCCGCTAAAGCTCAGCCCGGGCCATATACGCAATACCTCAGAGCCGACGCGCTCAAGGGCAAACGTTTCGGCGTACCCGCATTCATCCTCCAGGGAGCAGGAGTACCGTTCCAGGGCGTCCCACCGACAGAGTCGGCGAGCCAGGCTTCAGCAGATATTGCCGCCGCTCGTGTCCCGCTGCGGCCGGAAACGAGCGACGCATTCCTGAAGGCGATAGAAGGGCTGCGCGCCGCCGGTGCAACCGTCGTCTTCGACGATTCGATCCTCCCCATCAGCTTTGCGGAGACCGTGGCTCACGTCAGCACGATGTCCTACGTCCGTGAGGGAACAGAAAAGTTCCTCGCCGAGTATGGCCCGGCTCAATACCACTCGGCGGAAGAATATGAGAAGGCGGTCGGATCGTCCTTGCCGCACACAATCATCGGCGGCGCGGAAGGCGTTGCGGGAAAAGACAGGCATTACGTGGTCCAGACAAGGTTTGAGAACGATCCTGAGGCGGAAGCCAACGTCCTCATTCCCCGGCAGAAAGCACTCGACGCCTACAACGAAGCATTGGATCGGCTGCATCTCGATGGGTTTGTCTATCCTGCGGCACAGATGCCCCCGCCCGATGAAACCATGCTGCAGAACGGACGCATCAGTGATGGCCCCCACAGTGATACCAGCTGGGTCAACATGATCGGAGTTCCGGCCGTGGTCGTTCCGGGTGGATTCTACGCCGACGGTCTCCCATTCGGCTTGGAACTGTCAGCTCGGCCGTGGAGAGACGGTGACCTGTTGAGTTGGGCATATGCCTATGAGGAGGCTACCCATCATCGCAGGCCGCCAGTGCTTGTCGAACAGGGTCTGCTTCCCAATGCAAGGTGACCTTGATTCCAGCCGGGTCTTGGCCGTATCCGATCCAATGCGCGCCCATCATTTTATTGCGCAGGTGATTGACTAGCTCCCGCCGCCGGTGGGACACTTCTGTACAGTCTGCTGACCTCAGGCAGCCGGGTTTCTGCAATCCTCTTCAGCCGTGGGATACCTTTCCCCCTCTCATCTGCGCCCATTCGGAGCGTTTATGAAGAGTCGATTCTTTCTCCCCCGGTTTCTCACGTTCTGTCTGCTTCCCTTGGCCATCATGACCACAGCTACGGCCCAGACCTCAAACCCTGCTCCTGTCTCTTCTCGGCCGGCCTCCCAGCCGTCCCTTGCAGCGGCCTATGGCAGACTCCCGCTCAGCTTCGAGCCAAACCGGGGACAGACGGATCCGCGGGTTAAGTTCCTCTCCCGCGGCAACCGCTACTCTCTTTTCCTGACCGATTCCTCTGCAGTGCTGGCGCTTTCGATGGATAAGCCCTCTTCCAGCAACAGACTCAACCCATCCGGGCTCAGTCAGAAGACGCCGCTGTCCGGGGCTAAGTCCTTTAAGACAGATGTAATTCGAATGGAGTTAGCTGGAGCCAGGCCCAATCTTCGCGTCACCGGTGCGGAACAACTACAGGGCACCGCGAATTACTTCATTGGCCAGAACCCGGCTAAGTGGCACGCGAGTGTGCCGACCTTCGCCAAGGTCAGGTACGAGGATGTCTATCACGGCGTCGACCTAGTCTACTACGGCAACCAGCGCCAGTTGGAGTTCGACTTTATCCTTGCCCCCCATGCCGATCCCAAACCGCTGCGCCTCCACATCGCCGGAGCACAAAGACTTCGCCTGACTCCTGGCGGCGACCTGGCCATCGTCGCAAAGAATGGGGAGATCGCCTTCCACAAACCGGCGGTCTACCAGCTGAGGAACGGTCTTCGCGAGCCAGTGGAGGGCCGCTTCCAGATTCTGGCGTGGAATAACATCGGTTTTAGGCTGGGAAGTTACGATCACGCCCGCACACTGGTGATCGATCCGGCTCTCGCCTACTCAACCTATCTCGGCGGAACTGGTGGAGACACCGGCAACGCCATCGCCGTCGATTCCGCTGGGGATGCCTACGTTGTCGGGGGCACCCAATCGGCCGATTTCCCGGTCACGTCCGGCGCTTTCCAGAAGGTGAATAATGGCATGTTCTTTCATAACGGATTCTACCTAAATAATGTCTTCGTCACGAAGTTCACTTCGAAGGGATCTGCGCTTGTGTATTCGACATATCTTGGTGGCACGACCCAAGACGAAGTCCCTGGCACTCATGCCGGCGATGTTGCTACAGGCATTGCTATCGACGCCGCTGGAAATGCCTATGTTACGGGATACACCTCTGCGTATAACTTCCCTGTTACTAGCAACGCCTATCAAAAGGTAAACAAGGCTAGTATGCCTGGTGACCCTGGTGAAGTCGGAAACAATGCATTCGCGACCAAATTGAACCCGACAGGCTCGGCGCTTATCTATTCCACCTACTTCGGTGGCAGCGGGGGCTTTTCGGAAAATGGCAACGAATTCTACGGAGAAACTCCGGCAGGCATTGCTATTGATGCCGCCGGGAACGCTTATGTCGCTGGAAGTACCGGGTCCCCTGATCTTCCCATTACGAGCAATGCCTTTCAGAAGGTCAATAATGCCGGAAGTGGAGCATTCAATTTTTTCATCACGAAGTTCAACTCAACCGGCTCCGGGCTGATTTACTCCACGTACCTTGGAGGGAGCGGAGTCGACGACGGCCGCGAGATAAACGCGGACACTGCAGGCGGAATAGCCATCGACCCGGCGGGAGATGCTTATGTGACCGGAACAGCCTATTCAAGAGACTTTCCGGTGACCGCGAATGCGTATCAGAAGGTCAATCGCTCTTTTTATACTCCTAAGTACGGTGCTGCCGGCACCAACGGAGTCATCACCGAGCTCAATCCGACGGGTTCCGCTCTCGTCTACTCCACTTACCTCGGTGGCAGTTACTGGGATGGAGGGCGTTCCATTGCGCTTGACGCGGCCGGCAATGCATACGTTACCGGGTTCACCCAATCGCCGGATTTTCCCACAACCCCGGGTGCGTTCCAGAAAATGATTGCCGGATCTGGTGATGGGAGTGGCGAAAATGCCTTTGTAACCAGGTTCAATCCCACCGGTTCCGCGCTCATCTACTCCACTTTTCTGGGCGGTAGTCGGTTCGACTCCGCGAACGGTATCGCCCTCGACGCCTTTGGCAGTGCCTACGTCACGGGCGATGCGACTTCCCTAAACTTCCCGGTGACCCCCGACGCCTTCCGCAAGGCCAACCATGCGCCCAACGCTAACGGTGCTTACACCGGCAATGCCTTTGTCAGCAAGCTCGATCCCACTGGCTCGATGCTGATCTACTCAAGCTATCTTGGCGGCAGCGCCGGCATCGTCGTGGACTACGGCGACACCGGCAACGGGATTGCCGTTGACGCTTTCGGCAACGCCTATCTCACCGGCACGACCTGCTCGTCCGATTTCCCGCTTGCCGGCGCTCCCTTTCAAGCAGTCAATAAAGGCGCCGGATGCACCGCCTTCTTCAGCAAGTTCATGGTGAATACAGTCACCGGAACAAGCCTTGTTTCCGATAGCAATCCGCAAAAGACGGGCGTCGCCGTCACGTTCACCGCCGATGTGGTAGCGAATACTGGCAGCTCGATTCCAACTGGGTCGGTAGTCTTCAGCATCGATGGAAAAGTCGAGGCCACAGTTCCACTCGGTGACACCGGACATGCCAGCTACTCGAACTCTGCTCTCGGTGCGGGCAGATACACCATCACGGCGATGTATCTTGGCAGCGCCACCGACTCCGGCAGCAGCGCCAGCCTCGACCAGACAATTCTTGGTCCTCCCGCACGCATCACCGTGAGCTCGGGTTCGTACCAGACCACAACGAAAGGCTCGCCTTTCGCCCTGCCGCTTGTGGTTCAGGTGCAAGACTCCAATGGCCGGCTCGTCCCGGGCGCTGTCGTCACCTTCAGCGGCTCCAGCCTCACGTTCTCCAGCAACCCCGTCGTGACCGGCTCGAACGGCCAAGCTTCCGTCGTCGCAACAGCCACTGCTACCGGAGCTCTGACTGCTACGGCGAGCGTAAGCGGAATTCCCCCGGCTACGCTGCAACTGACAGTGAATATGGTGGCCGTTACGGGAGTGGATGTTAGGACCTATCACTACGACAATGCTCGCGACGGGCTGAATGCCAATGAGACGATGCTAACGCCGTCCAATGTGAACGCGACGAGTTTCGGCAAGGTTGGCTTTTACGGGACGGATGGCAAAGTGGATGGCGCGCCACTCTATCTCTCGACAGTGA
>JBAVYX010000225.1:0-16084 GCA_049588475.1 Silvibacterium sp.
TCTCAACTTGCAAATCCCGCACACTGCGCGGGATTCGCACTTTCCCACCGCCTCTACGGCTACTAACTTATGAAACCGGACACTTCATTTGTTCTCAAAAGCGGACATTTTCACTTGCTTCCGACAAGACTGCGAAGATAGGCGACTAGAGCATCTGTGTCTGCCTGATTCAGGTCAACCGGAGGCATCCCGCCCTGGACCATCTGAGGTGTTAGGTGATGCAACAAAAAGGCAAGGCGGTCGGATGAATACTTCTGGCCAACGCCAATAAGTTTTGGTGCTATTTCTGACCCCTCGCCTTTGTCTCCGTGGCAGCCACCACATGGCTGGGCTGCAAAAATGACTGCACCCTTGTCGATAAGCGGATCGACAGCCGCTAGCGCGGTCTGTGCATGCGCTACTAGTACCGGGCTAGATTCTGATACCGGTTGAAATGGTTGACGCATGTAGTCGATTTCGGCCTGCTTCTGGCGGGATAGTTGCGCAGCCACATTCAAATCGCGTGCATCATCCCGATAGCTGAGAGCCCCAAGGCCGGCATAACAAGCAACGAAGATAGCGAATCCAGCAACAACAACCGGACGCCTCCATGGCCTGCGCTCGCGTCCACGGTCGATAAAAGGAATTGCGGCAAACAGCAAGGCGAGGAGTCCTGGCAGGACAATTCCGCCAAAAAGAGACCATCTGCCACTCACCATCTTCAACCATTGAAACATTGGCAGGTAGTACCATTCAGGCCGAGGTATGTAACTGGTATCGGATGTGTTGGCTTCCGGGCCGAGATGAAATGGAAGGCGGTATGCCACAAGCGCTAGAGCGAGAATAATCAGCAAGCTCGCGATCATATCCATGATTAACTGCCGAGGGTAAAACGTTTGTGTCGGCAGTGTGGGTTGAAGAGGATCTTCCTTGAAGGGACCAGCAGCGCCCGCCTTCCGAAATAAGAAGACATGCGCGGCAATGAAGATTATCAAGAGCCCGGGCAAAACGAAGACATGCAAGACAAAGAAGCGCGACAAGGTCAGCGTTCCCATTTGCGGGCCGCCGCGGAGCAGTTCCTGCAAAGGCGCTCCAATCATCGGAACTTCGCTGATGATGTTTGTTCCAACTGCTGAAGCGAAATATGCCTTTTGATCCCACGGCAATAGATAACCGGTAAAGGCCATCCCCAGCATCAGGGCAAGAAGAAAGCACCCGGAAAGCCAAAGTAGCTCGCGCCGTCCTTTGTAGGAGCCGTAAAGAAGCGTTTGCGAGATATGCAAAAATAAGAAGATGATGATGGCAGACGAGCCGTAGGCATGGATACTTCGCAGAAATAAGCCCGAGCTGACCACCTTGGAAATATAAGAGACGGTTGTATGTGCGTGATCGGAAGATGGCACGTAATACAGGGCGAGAAAAATCCCGGTGATGACCTGTGACAAAAAAAGATAGAGAAGTCCCGATCCAAAAATATAGGCCCAGCGGGCCCCTCCGGGAATCGGTTCGTCGAGCGCTTCATGCAATAAAGAATGAATGCCGGTGCGGTTGTCCAACCATTCCCTCCAGCCAGAAACGGGCTTCCGGTTATCTGCTGGCAAGGGGTTTTCTGTGTCCGACATGATTTCTCCAAATCTCAGCCGAGCGGTTCCTTCCTGGCAACCAGCTGGCGGAAGTATTGAAAGCGGACCTTGAGAACACCGTTTTCAACCTTGCTCTCGAGCTCGTCCATTGCACGAAGTGGCGGCCCAGAGACGCGCACTCCCAGGCTCGTGAAGGTGCCGCCATGGCAGGGACAGATGAACTTGTCTTGTTTCTCGATCCAGCGCACTGCGCAGCCCAGATGCGGACATACAGAAGAAAGCACCTTCAGTTCGCCGTTTCCTGCGGGAGCGACATACACTCCGTTTTGTGCGACTGAGCTGCGCCAGCCATCAATCCTTTTCACATCGATCGTGCGCGCAACAGGTTCAGCGAGCGCGGCGAATTCGTCGATCTTTCCTACGTCGGACCAGGATGTTTCTTCTGCCGGGGCGCGCAGTGGAAATGTAGCGAACCGCACCAGCGGAACAGCCAGAACCGCGCCGACGAGGCCGCCGATGGCGGCTAACAAAAAACCGAGAAACGACCGACGTTCTGGCAACGGTACTGGCAATTGGTCAGGATTATCTGGGTTTGCCATATTGAGATTTCTTTTCGGCCGAGTCAACTGTGTGTTTGCAGGTTATTTTAAAAATCTAAAAAGTAAGCTCTAAAACTCCGAGCGGTCATTGTCTAGTTGTTTGCACATTCGCACGATATGGCAATGGGGCGAGACAGTTTGCTGCCTGTGCAGCGGTGCAATTGCGAACGCGACATAGCCTCGGCGGCGGCAGAACTTGAGTGTCTCCCAGTTCAGGTTCACTACCTGAACATGCATAAATAAGCATCGCATACTGCTGCTTAGTCTCTCGACAGCCTCTAAAAGTTGAGAGCCGATACCGGTGCGTTGCTGTTGCGGAGAGACAGCCAGAAACTCCAGTCGGCTAGCCTCCATACATGGCTGTAGATATGCGTATCCAACTATCGCCGTGTCGTTCTCCGCCAAAATAAACTTGCCTTGTGACATCAATTGCTCGACATCGCTTCTGCTGGAAAAGCTAATCCGGGAGTAGTGCTCTCCCCCACAGAAAAGGGTATTGGTTAAGTCGGCAATCGCCTGCGCTTCATCAAGCCGGGCAACGCGGATTTTCAGTTGGCCTCTTCCAAAAAGGGTCTTTGCCCCTTGCGCGTCGGGTACCGTGCTGGATCGGGAGATGAACCTCTCGGTCACTCCATTTCTCCCGGTTGAATCCAGAAGCAGCTTAGGCATAAAACAAGGATCCCTCGTGGAAAAGTTAACGGAATCGTAGTTGATAGCTGTCATCAGATTGTCAATAGGTTTTCATTTTCTGGTTCGGCCTAAGAGCCAATATCATTCTGAGATATCTCTTCGAACGGCTCGATGCTTGACACTACCCCGACTGAGAGCCTCTCCGGCAGCAAAACCCTGAATACACTCTGACTTCGTGAGTAAGCCTCACTGATCACTGGGCAATAAGCAGTCTGGATTCGAGCTGGCCGGGGTGGTCAAAGTTTTTCGACAGCGCTCCTCGTAGCCGAAGCCGGCGAAATCGCGATAGTAGTGGTCGAGATGAAAGTGCGTACCCTCCAGCTCGCGCGCCAACTCTTCGGCGAGCGGCGTCTTGCCAGAGCCTGAACAGCCCGCAATGCCGACTGGCGCATTCATTTCGCTAGCATTCCCGACGTTTGCCTGACAATCGCAGGAATAACCCGGGTGAGCAGTCGCGCCAGCAATCCTTCCACGCGTTTGCCGGTTTCCATGACTTCTTCATGGCTGAGAGGTTCGGTTTGGATACCGGCTGCCATATTGGTGACGCACGAGATCCCGAGGACCTCAAGACCCATATGCCGTGCGACGACAGTCTCCTGCACGGTGGACATGCCGACCAGATCCGCCCCTAGTGTTCGAAAGGCGCGAATCTCCGCAGGTGTCTCAAAGCTCGGCCCCAACAGTCCGAGGTAAACTCCTTCGTCCAGTGTGAAGCTCTCCTCTTTAGCCGCATTCCGGGCCAGCGCGCGAAGGCGCCGCGAATAAGCCTCCGTCATGTCGAAGAAACGTGGGCCAAAGCGCTCGTCGTTGGGTCCGGAGACAGGATTGCTGCCGGTGAAATTGATGTGATCGGAGAGCAGGACGAGTTGGCCCTGTACGAAGCTCTCGCGAATTCCACCGGCGGCATTGGTGAGGATCAGAGTGTGAATTCCACAGCGAGCCAACACGCGGATGGGAAACGTGACCTCCTCCGAAGAGTAGCCCTCATAGGCATGAACACGGCCCTGCATGACCGCGACGGGTACTGCATTCAACGTCCCGATCACAAGACGCGCGCTGTGGCCGGCGACCGTAGACTGTGCAAAATGAGGAATCCCCGCATAGGGGATGGTCACAGGATTCGCAAGCTGGGAAGCAAAGCCTCCCAATCCCGACCCGAGCACAACGGCGATCGCAGGCTGAAGGGAGGTACGGCTGGCTATGAAAAGAGCCGCTTCGCTGGCTTTGTCATATGAAGTGGAGTTTGGATGGCTCGAATTTGGCATGGTCCGGACGTATCTATTTGAGCAGAATTCCAACGATGGAAGCAGACATTAGATTGGCCATGGTCCCGGCAAGCATGGCGCGCAGACCCAGCTGCGCCAATTCGTTGCGGCGGTTCGGTGCCAGCGCTCCAATGCCGCCGATCTGGATGCCAATCGAACTCAGGTTCGCAAATCCACACAACGCGAAGGTGGCGATGGTAAAGGAGCGCACCCCCAGCTCGGCCTTTTGCGCGCCGAGCAACGAGTAAGCCACCACTTCGTTGATCACCATGCGCGTGCCCAGCAGGTCACCGACGATACGTGCGTCTTTCCAGGGAATCCCGATGAGCCATGCGATCGGAGAAAACATCACGCCCAGAATGGCATCGAGACTCGACGGAAAGTAGGGAAAGTGCTCCTTGATGAACCAGTTGTGTATTCCACCAAGCACGCCATTGAGCAAGGCGATAAGCGCGAGGAAGGAGATGAGCATGATGGCTACGTTGAATGCCAGGCGTCCGCCATCGATGGTGCCACGGGCAATCGCGCCAAGCAGGTTTTCTTCCTTATGCTCGGCCTCTTTCGGCATGTGGACAACGCCCTCCGTGGCGGGCGTTTCCGTCTCCGGCACCAGCATTTTTGAAATAAGAATGGTGCCGGGAGCCGTCATGATGACGGCGGCAAGAAGATGCTGTGCCTCAATTCCGTACAAAATGTACGCAGCCATGATGCCGCCCGAGACGTGTGCCATGCCGCTAGTCATAATCGTCATCAATTCGGAGCGGGTCGCGCCCGGCAAAAACGGACGGATGGTCAACGGCGCTTCCGTCTGTCCCATAAAAATGCTGGCGGCCACATTCAGGCTCTCCGCGCCCGAGACCTTCATCGTCCATTGCATAAGCCGCGCGAAGAAGCGGATAACCAACTGCATGACGCCAATGTGGTAGAGAATAGCAAAGAGCGCAGAGATGAAGATGATAGTTGGGAGCACCTGAAAGGCGAAAACCATCCCAAAGGAAGAGTGCTGCTTCCCCAGCTCGCCGAAGACCATCTGAGAGCCGGCGAAAGAGTAGCCAAGCATGCGTGTAATGGCCCCCCCAACCGAGGCGAGGACGCGCTGCCCAACCGTCCACTTAAGAACCAGAAAAGCGAAGACAATTTGCAGGTTGAGTCCCCAGGCCACGGTGCGCCAGCGGATGGCGCGCCGGTTCGTCGAGAAGATCCATGCCAGCCAAAGCATGGTAAGCAGGCCAAGGACCCCCGTGAATCGTGCCAATGTTTCTCCTTTGTGAGTCCATCCTATGGGTGAGGCGGGGATTCCAGGTACTGATTTTTGTTCTCGACCGTAATAATTTCTCCGACGAGATCAGGGGTTTCCGCGGGTTTCTCATCGATCGTGATCGCTTCGGCCAGCAGCCGCTCGGGTTCTGCGAACAAAGCTTCGTCGTCGGCGAAGAGCGCGCATAGCGGTTGTCCTGCGTCGACGCGGGCGCCAAGTTTAGCAAGCATCTCAAGACCCGCATGCGCGGCGACCGCCTGCCCACCCCGCTCCCGCCCCGCGCCCAGCTTTTGTACGGCCCAGCCAATCTTTCCGCAGTCCATGCCCACCAGGTAGCCGCTGCGTGATGCACGAAAGTGGCGCAAGAATTTCGGCGTGTGAAAGCGCCCGGGATCCGCGAAGCTGCGAGTATTGCCCCCTTGCGCTTCGACCATCCGGACAAAAATCTCGAGCGCTGTACCGTCAACAAGCCTAGCCTCTGCAACTGCTCGCCCTCGATCGGCGCTTTCGGCCTTGCCTCCCAGATAGATCATCCATCCGGCCAAAATCAGCGACAGCTCCCGCAGGTCTTCGGTAAGCGGATGGCGCTGATTTCGAAGAAGATCGAGCGCCTCCCATATTTCCACCCAGTTGCCGGCAAAGCGTCCCAACGGCTGATCCATCGAACTCAGCAGCGCCATCGTGCGTGTGCCCGAGCGCTCACCGATATCTACCATCAGCGCGGCAAGCAAGCGGGAGGAGGCAAGGTTTTTCAGAAACGCTCCCGAGCCGGTCTTCACGTCGAGGACCAGGCCGTTCAGGCCCTCTGCGAGTTTTTTGCTCATAATGGATGCGCAAATAAGCCATGGACTCTCCACCGAACCTGTGCGGTCACGCAGATCGTAGAGCACGCGATCGGCGGGAACCAGATCGCTCGTCTGGCCAATCATAGTAACGCCATGAGCATCGAGGACACGGCGCGCTTCGCGAAGCGAAAGCTGAGTGCGGTATCCGGGAATGCTCTCGAGCTTGTCCAGTGTTCCGCCGGTGTGCCCCAGGGCGCGACCGCTGATCATGGGCACCGCCACTCCGGCTGCGGCGGAAAGTGGCGCAACCAGGAATGAAGTACTGTCGCCCACGCCGCCCGTCGAGTGCTTATCGACAGTCGCACGGCCCAGCCCTGTGTGATCGAAGACCTCGCCCGAGTACCGCATCGCCATGGTCAGGGAGTTCACCTCGGCCATGCTGAGTCCACGCAGGAAAGCCGCCATCAGCCAAGCTGCAAGCTGCTCCTGCGGAATCGATTGCTCCGCCGCTCCGGTCACCAGAAAGGTAATCTCCTCCGGAGTAAGTTCGCGGCCGTCGCGCTTTTTCAGGATGAGATCGATAGCATGCATGAGAACCGGTCCAATCACTCCGCGTCGAGATGAAAGGCAAACGGAAAAAGCTCGGTAAAAAACCGAGACTCGAGCCCGTTATCGCCCGGAAAATAAACAACGGCATTGTCGGCGACAAATTCACTCAAAACCTGCCGGCAGGCCCCACAGGGCGGGCTGGGTGCGTCGTTCAGATTTATAACCGCGATGGCGACGATTTTATGATGGGCCCCTCGCTCGCCGATAGCACTGAATAGCGCGTTCCGCTCCGCGCAGCTAGTCAATCCGTACGACATGTTCTCGACATTGCAGCCGGTCGCGATGAATCCATCGTCGAAAAGCAGAGCGGCGCCCACGCGAAACCTGGAGTAAGGAGCGTAAGCGTTCGCCGCGGCTTTTTGCGCTGCGTCCTGAAGTCGTTCAGCGGTGGTTGCATCGATCAAGGGCAAAGAGTCCGGCATAGTGTATTGAGGCTAATGGCATGTATGGGAATTGAGCAAACAAAACCGCGTTGGAGCCATTCCCCAAGAATGAGCTGGCCTCCAGCCAGGCCCGCACTCAATCCAGTGCGGTCGACTCAAACCTGCGCGTCGATGTCGATTTGCTGAACCAGATGATGAATTTGGTTGGCGAGCCGTTTTGACGCGCAACCAGATAATGGAAGGCGAACAGTGTAGACGCCGGATTTACGCTGCTTGCACGCCGCTTCGACATGGTTACGGCGGATTTGCGAGAGGCCGTAATGAAGGCTCGCATGCAAAAACCGGTGAGTCATGTTTTCTCGAAGTTTCCGCGCTTGGTTCGCGATCTGTCGCAGAAGCTCGACAAGCGGGTGCGGCTGCAGATGGAAGGCCAGGAAGCTGCTTAAAGAATATGACGGCATATTGCTGCGCAACGTCCTGCTCTACGTCTCCATCGAGAAGCGAAGGCAGCTATTGCACGAGATGCATTCCATACTGCATCCCGACGGCTTCCTCCTTTTGTGGTCGAGCGAACAGCCGGATCCACTCGATCATTTCCAGGCGGTGCTGGCGGCGAATACCTGTTACTACAGGCCACCTCCCTCCACTGAATCCGCCTGATGAAACCGCGGTGCGCATCTTGTCCTGTATGCGAGATATCCTCAAAGCGTGCGGACAACAGGGGGTCAGACAGTGCGAAATGGCGGAAAGAAGCAGTCCTCCGGCGACGCGAAAGCAGGCGCCAAAGCGATGCCCGATGCGGCCGCAGAGAACGATGCGGCGCTCGCGCTCTTCCACTCCGTCACCGCGGCGTGGTTCCGTACGGTCTTCCATCGACCCACAGCCCCCCAACGCCTCGGCTGGCCTCCGATTGCGCGTGGCGAGAGTACACTGATCCTCGCTCCAACCGGCACCGGAAAGACGCTCACCGCTTTTCTTTGGTGTCTTGACCGGCTCATGCTGCAAAGCGCAGGCGCAAAAACAGAAGGCTGCCGCGTTGTCTACATCAGCCCGCTCAAGGCGCTCGCTGTGGACGTTGAACGCAATCTCCGCTCGCCGCTTGCCGGCATTGCCGATACGGCCCGGCAACAGGGCGTTGCCATCCACACTCCGGAAATCAGCATTCGCACCGGTGATACGTTACAGCGGGAGCGTGCACGGTTTCGGCGTCATCCCGCGGAAATTCTCATCACCACGCCGGAGTCACTGTATCTGCTTCTGACCTCGGAATCGGCGGCTGCTCTGCGCAGCCTTGAAACGGTCATCGTCGATGAGATTCATGCGCTCGTGCCCACCAAGCGAGGAGCGCACCTAGCGCTAAGTCTGGAGAGGCTCGAAGCGATCACCGAACGGCGTTTGCAACGCATTGGTCTTTCCGCAACGCAGAGACCCCTCGAAGAAGTGGCGCACTTTCTAGCCGGCGTTGAACCATCCAAGTCTCGGAAGTCCGACTCAAAAGACACGCTCGCCGACATCGAGCATGAGTGGACCAGCGACCAGGAAACCATAGAGAAGTTCCGCCCAGTAACAATCATCAATGCCAGCGAGCCAAAGCGACTGGAGCTGAGAGTCGAAGTTCCCGTCGAAGACATGGCCCGCCTCGGACAAGTAGAGGCACCATCCAGCAACGAGGCCTCACCGGCTCCTAAGCGCACGTCCATCTGGAGCGCTATTCATCCTCGCCTCCTCGAAATTATTCGCGAGCGCCAGTCCACGCTCATTTTTGTCAACAACCGCCGCACCGCCGAGCGGTTGGCCGGCGCTCTCAACGATCTGGCGCAGGAGCCTTTGGCGCGCGCGCATCATGGCTCGCTCGCCGCCTCGCAGCGCTCTGAGATAGAAGAACAACTCAAGGCCGGATCCATCCGCGCGCTAGTCGCAACCTCATCGCTCGAGCTCGGCATCGACATGGGCGCCATCGATCTCGTCATCCAAATCGAATCCCCGCCTTCAGTAGCCAGCGGTATGCAGCGTATCGGGCGTGCTGGCCATCACGTCGGAGCCACAAGCGACGGCATCATTTTTCCCAAATACCGCGCCGATCTCGTTGCCTGTGCCGCGGTTACGCGCGCCATGCACGAAGGGTTGGTCGAGTCCACGCGCTATTTGCGTAATCCGCTCGACGTCCTGGCGCAACAGATTGTGGCTATCGTGGCTCAGCCGCCCGTGCTTGCCGTACCGCGCAAGCGAGGACAATCGCCCGCGCCTACAGAAATTGCAGTTGAAACGCTGTACACGCTCGTGCGAAGTGCGGCTCCCTTTCCCTCGCTCACCCGCGCGGCATTCGAGGGCGTACTCGACCTGCTTGCCGGGCGCTATCCCTCCGATGAATTCGCCGAGCTCAGGCCACGGATCACCTGGGACCGTGTCGCCAATCTTCTCACACCACGCGAGGGTGTTAAGAGCCTGGCGATTCTGAATGGCGGCACGATTCCCGATCGCGGACTATACGGCGTATTTCTCCATGGGGCCGACAAGCCCGTCCGCGTCGGTGAGCTTGATGAAGAGATGGTCTTCGAGAGCAAAACGGGCGAGACGTTTGTCCTTGGCGCGTCCACCTGGCGCATTGTTGAGATCACTCACGACCGCGTCCTGGTTTCGCCTGCCCCGGGCGAACCGGGGAAAATGCCGTTCTGGCACGGGGATCTCGCTGGCCGACCCCTCGAATTCGGACGTCGCATTGGCGCACTCGTTCGCGAACTGCACGAGATGCCGCGCAATGCGGCCCTGAGCCGACTGGTACGCGAACATGATCTCGATCCGCAGGCCGCCGAAAATCTCATCCGTTTCTTAGTCGATCAGGAAACTGCAACCGTCACTGTGCCGGATGATCGCAACATCGTAATCGAGCGCACGCGCGACGAACGCGGCGACTGGCGCGTTTGCGTGCTCACCCCATTTGGAAGCCGGGTGCACGCGCCGTGGGCCATGGCAGTGACTGGAAAAATCCGCGCAGCTGGCGGCCCCGATGTCGAAACGATGTGGGCCGACGATGGCTTTGTTCTGCGTTTTCCAGATACCGACGCCCCGCCCGACGCCGATCTTCTGCTGCTCGATCCAAATGAAACAATCGACTTAGTCCTGCGCCAGCTCGGCGCGACGGCGCTCTTTGCGGCAAAGTTTCGCGAGTCCGCTGCGCGCGCTTTGCTCTTGCCCCGCAGACGCGCTCAGGGCCGGGCGCCGCTCTGGCAGCAGCGCAAGCGCGCCTACGATCTTCTTTCTGTCGCCTCGCGCTATCCGTCTTTCCCGATACTCCTTGAGGCCTATCGTGAATGTCTTCGCGATGTTTTCGACATCCCCGCATTTCTTGAGATCCTGCGAGCCGTCGAGAAGCGCGAGATCCGCGTTCATGTCGCCGACTCGCGCACGCCGTCTCCGTTCGCCTCCTCGCTGCTCTTCAGCTACGTTGCCAACTACATCTACGACGGTGATGCGCCACTCGCCGAGCGGCGAGCCCAGGCTCTCTCCATCGATCAGGAGCAGTTGCAGGATCTCCTCGGTGACGCCGACCTGCGCGAGTTGCTCGATGCCGACGCTATCGCTGAAGTCGAAGAGCAACTGCAGGCTCTTGGCGAGTCGCAGCGCGTCCGCTCCGTCGATCGCATGCACGATTTGTTGCTGCGGCTCGGAGATTTATCGCGTGCGGAGCTCGAGCAGCGGCTCGCCTCTCCCGATCTGATGCAGTCGGTCGACCGCCTTCTCCGCGCCCGCCGTATCCTCGAAGTCAAGATCGCAGGAGAGAAGCGGCTGATTGCCGTTGAAGACGCTGCACGCTACCGCGATGCCTTAGGCATTCCCCTTCCGCCCGGAATTCCGCCAGCCCTCCTCGAGCCCGTTACCTCGCCTGTCCTGGAAGCCGTTCGCCGCTACGCGCGCACTCACGGGCCATTCGCATCGCAGGAGGTCGCTAGCCGACTTGGGTTGGACGCACAGCCGATAGAAGCGGCCTTGCACACGCTCGTGCTTGACGGGCGCCTCCTCGAAGGAGGCTTCCGCCCTGCAGGCGTACATCGCGAATGGTGCGACGCAGAAGTGCTGCGCCAGATTCGTAGAAAATCCCTCGCCAGGCTGCGGAAGGAGATCGAACCGGTTGAGCAGCAGATGCTCTCGCGACTGCAAACACATTGGCAGGGAGTTCTTCAGAAACGGCGCGGTCTTGACGCGCTCCTGGACACAATCGAGCATCTACAAGGCGCGCCGCTTCCGGCGTCGCTCGTAGAGTCGGCTGTCCTGCCAGCGCGTCTCCAGAAATATTCGCCTGGCGATCTCGACACGTTGATCGCCGCGGGAGAAGTTGTCTGGTGCGGGCTCGATTCCTTGGGTGAGCGTGACGGACGCATCGGTCTCTATCTCGCAGACAAGATGGCGGCGTTGCTTCCATCCCGCAATCAGCGCGAAGGCCCATCTTTCAGCGAGAAGGAGCAGGCGATTCTTGATCAGCTCACTCGCAGCGGCGCAATGTTCTTCGCTCAACTACATGAAATGCTCGGTGGAGGCTATCCCGGCGAAACACTGGATGCGCTTTGGACCTTGGTGTGGCGCGGCCTCATCACCAATGACACATTTCACGCTCTCCGTGCCTATGTTGCTCGACCATCGGCCGCACGTCCGGCGAAGCGGCAGCACAATCTGCCCACGTTTCGTTCGCGTAGAACCACACCGCCCAGCGCACAAGGCCGCTGGGTGCTGGTTGCGCAGCCAGACCGCACCACTCCGGCGTTACAGACGCAATGGAGCCATACCCTAGCGCTGCAATTGCTAAACAGATATGGCATAGTAAGCCGCGAAACCGTAGCACAGGAAAACGTTCACGGCGGCTTCGGCGCCGTCTACGATGTGCTCAAGGCACTCGAAGAAAGCGGCCGCGTGCGTCGCGGATATTTCGTCGCCGGTCTAGGCGCGGCGCAGTTTGCCCTGACATCTGCGGTAGATCTTCTTCGCTCCCTGCGCAACCGTGCGCAGCCCGAAAAGCCGGAAATCTTAGCGCTCGCCGCCACCGATCCGGCCAACGTCTACGGCTCGGTCCTGCGCTGGCCGCGGGTGCCCGACGATCCGGACAACAACGACCTCTCCACTCCCTCACTCACGCGCAGTGTAGGCGCCACCGTCATCCTGCACAACGGTGACCTGATCGCCTACATGCGCCGTAACAACCCCAACCTGCAGACTTTCCTGCCTGCCGACGAACCTGACCGCTCGAATGGCGCTCGAGATCTCGCAGGCTTTCTCGCTAACAGTGCGCAGGAAACCATGCGTCAGGATGAAAGCGGACGCCACAGCGGCTTGCTAATTTCAACCATCAACGGACTTTCGATTCATGAGCACTGGCTTGCCCGCTTTCTTCTGGATGCCGGTTTTCAGCCCGCACCCATGGGCTTCAATGTGCGGCGCATCCCACCGCCTGTGTCTGCATCCACCAAGGAGGTCCAATAGGACACGCCTGAAACCGGTCGCGGCTATGGATTCCCCGCTCTCCTGGGCAACCCAACCAAGGCTGCAAGCGTCCGCTACAATATCGATATGCCGCCTCTGAACACGTCGCGCCGGCGCCAGAAAACTCCGCCTCCGGGCGAAACCGGTCAGGAGGCCCTCTACCTGCGTTTTCTCAGCGAAAAACAGGTCCGCGTGTCGGTGAAGTTGCATGATGGCGAGACGGTCTCCGGCTGGATCGAGTACTTCGACGACCGGATGATCCGGCTGACACGCGAGGGCAAGCCAAATCTATTCATCTATAAGAATCAGATTCGCACGATCACCGAGAATGCTCGACGCGGAGATGAAGTGCGTCGGCGGAGCATGCGCAAGCCGCCCGACGCAACCGATCACGATCGGGAGAGTTTCGGTGTTGACGATCCGCCCCCTGGGGATCAGCAGTGAACGTGCCATCTGATTTTGTCTTTGCGGCTCCCGCATCTGCCATTGCTCTCGAGGCCGGAGCGCTCCTGCGCGACTACTACAGCCGGGGTGTCGCCACGGAGTACAAGAGTGATGTTGATCTGGTTACCGAGGCTGATCGTGCATCGGAAAAGCTCATCGTCGAGCGATTGCACGCGCTCTTTCCCGAGCACGGAGTCTATGGGGAAGAGGGCACGCGCTCAAACATCGATCGTGAATATCGCTGGTACATCGATCCCCTTGACGGCACCACGAACTTCGCTCACAGCTTCCCCGTCTTTTGCGTTTCGATGGGTCTTGAGCGCCGTGCACCGTTTCTGGCTGCATCACAAGACGGCGAGTTGATCGCGGGTATTGTTTACGATCCGTTGCGCGACGAGCTCTTCACGACTGAAAGGGGAAAAGGCGCGTATCTCAACGGTGCGCGCATTCATGTCTCCCGTATCGCCGACCTGGCCGAGGCGCTCCTTGCCACCGGCTTTCCGAGCCGCAAGCGCCACGACAATCCAAACATTCACTTCTATCAGGAGTTCACGCTGCGCTCCCATGGGGTGCGCCGTGCGGGATCCGCGGCTCTCGACCTTGCATATACGGCGTGCGGCCGCGTCGACGCGTACTGGGAGTTCAACCTCAATCCATGGGACACTTCCGCCGGGGCGTTGCTCGTCCTTGAAGCGGGAGGAAGCGTGACTACCTTCGATGGCAGCCCCTTCCGTCTTGACAGCAGGGAAGTGCTTGCTACGAACGGTCTTTTGCGCGATGAGCTCCTCGGCTTCTTTGAGGAAATGTTTGCCGGGCATTCGCTTGAGCCCATTCCGACGCCCGCCGAATTTGCCGCTCGCCGTGCCCAGCGAGGAAAAGCGTAAGGTCATGAGTCCTGCTTGGTTTTTTGCACCGGAGTCGTATTCCCGGGCCCATGCTCCGGTACAATAAATTTGTCTAACACCCTTTACTGGAAGAGGAATTCCCCATGGCATACGTAATCGCGGAACCCTGCATTGGCACCAAGGACACGGCATGCGTGGATGCCTGCCCAGTGGATTGTATCCATCCTAAGAAAGACGAAGCTACGCACGGTGACCAGGAGCAGCTCTTTATCGATCCCGTGGAGTGCATCGACTGCGGAGCCTGCGTTCCTGTCTGTCCGGTGTCAGCGATCTTTGCGGCGGACGACCTACCGGAAAAATGGACGAGTTATACCGAGAAGAACGCCACGTTCTTTGGCCGCTAGAGTTTTGTGGAATCTTGCAGCGCGCAGCCATGAGTGCTGCGCGTTTTGCTTTTGCTGGAGTACTGTCGCCCTCGACGGGCTAGCAGCTGGCAAGCATGATGGGTAGGTCAGCACGGGAAGGATAAGCAGAATGAATTACGACGCACCCACCAAACGTACGCAGGTGACACGGTTGCCCAAGCGTGGAGACTACTCCGAGGCGACGATTTGCAGCATTCTCGACGCTGGCTTTCTCTGCCATGTGGGTTTCGTTGTCGACGGCCAGCCGGTTGTCATTCCCACCAGCTACGGGCGCAGTGGCGGCACGTTGTACGTGCATGGCTCAGCCGCTAGCCGCATGCTCCGCACACTGGCCACGGGCGTGGACGTTTGTGTCACGGTTACTCTGGTCGACGGTCTTGTGCTTGCCCGCTCAGCCTTTCATCATTCCATGAACTATCGATCGGTCGTTCTATTTGGAACTGCAACCCAGGTTGAATCACTGGAGGAAAAGACCGCAGCCCTCCGCGTAATTTCTGAACAGATCGTGCCCGGTCGCTGGGATGACGTCCGCCAGCCTACGGAGCAGGAGCTGAAGGCTACCAAGGTTCTCTCATTACCGCTTGCCGAGGCTTCGGCGAAAGTTCGCTCCGGACCACCCTTGGATGAGGAGGAAGACTACACCCTCAACGTATGGGCGGGGGTACTGCCCTTCCGCGTGCAAACGGAACCTCCTCTGCCGGATCCGCGCCTGACGAGCGAAAGTCAATCCGTTCCGAACTATCTCCTGGATTATGCTAAGCGGCCTATTTAAGAGCACCTCGCGTTGCCACAAACAAGGCGGCAACTGGACGTGGTGTGCAGCGGACTTTTAAGATCAAGTGTCGGCTTGTGCCGAATAGCGCTCTTCAAAAAAAGAGGAAGTTTGTCTCCATGTTCAACAAAACTACCGTCTTGGCTCTCACCATTGCTCTCACCTCAGTCTCGTTCGTAGGATCTGAAGCTTTCGGAGCTCAGCAAGCTGCACCAGCTGACGATCAGCACCACGTCATCATGATGGTCAATGTCATGGCCAACTTCGAGAAAGCCGTCGACACGAAGAAAGCCAAGACAGGCGATCCAGTCACCGCCAGGACCACTGCGGCAACTGCGCTTAGCGATGGAACTCAAGTTCCTGCCGGTTCCATCCTGGCGGGTCACATCGACACGGTCACACCGTCGGAAAAAAAGAGCGATGCCACTCTAGTTCTCACCTTCGACAAGCTTCAGATCAAGAACGGCAAGGAAATTCCCATCAAGGCGACCATCGTGAGTGTCGCCAGCACGGCACCCACCTTCGGCAGCGACGACAAGCCTTATGATCCCAGCTCTTACCGTCCCGGGACACAAGGCGATAACAAAGCAAATGGCGAAAACGGCCAAAGCGGCTCGACCGCTCCGCACCCCATCGACGGTCTCACCCTCTCGGGCTCGCCCAAGGACTCCTTCTCCGCTACACTCACGCAGGCTAAGAAAAATGTTCAGTTGTCAAGCACAACACATCTCGTAGTGTCCGTTGCCGCCGTTCCTTAAGGAACATTCTCGCGCATCGATGCCAGACAAGACTCAGACACAAAAGCGCCCCGGGAAGACCCGGGGCGTTTTCGTTTATGCGGGAAGCTTTAAGGCAATACCAATGATGGTGTAATGTAGAAGAGGCGAGACTCTGCGGCGAAGACGAGGATGGCGAGAGCCTACGAGGACGACCTGCGGCGCAAGATATTTGAGGCGCACGGCAAAGGGCATGGCA
>JBAVYX010000226.1:0-31424 GCA_049588475.1 Silvibacterium sp.
AAACTGCAGAAGGAAGCGCAGGCCGTAAGGCCCGCCGAGCGTCCTGGCGCCGAGCCCCTCGTTCTGAACGGCGGCGGTCAAAGCTTCAACATCACCAGCATGCGAACCGAGAGTTTTCCCGGCGGCCTGGATCTGGTTATCAACTATCAGGCAAAGGACGTTTCCGATCCGGTCGCAACGCACAGCCAGATTGTCGAGTTGATGAAGGCCCTGCTTGCCGAGCAACCGGAGCTGCGACAGGGCTTTCACGGACTTTGGGTCTACGCGAATGCCGATAAGCAGAGCCCATATGCGATTGAACTCCCGATGAATAAAATCCCTTAATGAAGGCACGCACATCTCCGAGGTTGTTGGAAGTTTCCGATCCCCGCACTGAATTTGAAAAGGAATGTTGCCCGCATGGCGAACTTGATGGAAAAGACATTGTCTCAGGCAATCGCGCACCGTCGAGCCACGCCCAGTTTCGACGGGGCAGCCATTCCCAACTCAGACCTGAAGAAGATTCTTGAAGCTGGACTGCATGCGCCCAGCGGATACAACATGCAGCCATGGCGCTTCATCGTTGTGCGAACTCCTGAGCAGCGCCGGCGCCTGCGCTCGGCCAGCTTCAATCAGGCCAAGGTCGAAGAGGCTTCCGTTGTCATCGTTGCCTGCGGAGACGCCGATGGCTGGCGCAATGGCGATCTCGAAGAAATGCTGCGCATGGGCTGCGAAGGTGGAATGCCGGAAAACTACGCTGAGCAGGCCCGCCAGAATATTCCCAATTACCTGTCGAATCATCCCAACCTCACCGCGTGGCTCAGCAAGCAGGTCATGCTCGCCTTTACCACCATGATGTTGATGGCCGAAGTCCTCGGCTACGATACCGCACCGATGGAGGGCTTCGAGCAGGAGAAGGTTCGCGAGGTGCTGAAGTTGCCGTTAAGCTATCACGTGGTGGCATTGCTCGCCCTGGGGCATGTGAGCGGCGCGGACAAATTCGACGGCGGCCGCTTCAGTATGGCCAGCACCGTTTTTGACGGCGAATACGGCAAACCGATCAAACTCTAGTAAAGACGGGCTCTGATGCCTCGCGAATACCCTGAAAGGCCCATCGTAGGCGTTGGCGCGGTGATTCTCGACAATCACCGCGTCTTGCTTATCGAGCGTGGACAAGCGCCCCTCCAAGGCGAATGGTCCTTACCGGGAGGCGCGCTCGAACTCGGCGAAACCCTTGAAGAAGGCATTCGCCGCGAAGTTCTCGAAGAGACAGGACTCGTCGTTGACCCGGTCGCCATAGTCGAAGTCTTCGAGCGAATCTCACGCGATGCAGAAGGTCGCGTCCAGTATCACTACGTGCTGGTCGACTATCTCTGTCACGTGATCGACGGCGAACTCGCCTGCGCGTCCGATGCCGCTGATGTCCGTTGGGCTGCTCTTGATGAACTGGAGCCTATCGCAGCCTTCACTGTCGAGGTCATCCAGAAAGCCTTCAAAATGGCCGCGGCCTTACCCTTGAACCAGGCCTTACCGGATATAAAATCAGATTAGTTCGAACCTTATCGATTCATCTCTATGGCGGCTGGAACGTGAGCGGATGACCATTGATCGATTCTTTTAACGTTGTCACTGCACCGCCGTCGCGTCTCTACCGAGAATCTCCTGGCGCGAGAGCACTTCTCGTCTTGATCTGCCTCGTGATCGGCCTCGGTCTTTATATCTGGCTGCGTCCCCTCGAACTGCTCTTCACGGTGGTACAGGCAAAACTTGGACTCGATGGAATCAAGAGCGAATTCATCGACGTCGACGGCTATCGCATTCACTACTACGTCGGCGGCTCTGGCCCGCCCATTGTGCTGGTACACGGCTTGGGCGGAAGAGCAGAGGACTGGGTCAACCTCATGCCGCAGCTCGTTCACGCGGGCCATCGCGTTTACGCCCTCGATCTGCTGGGCTACGGCCGATCAGCCCGCCCCCTTGACGCGGCTTATTCCATTCCCCAGGAAGCCGGGATTGTCGAGAAGTTCATCGCCATCCAGAAGCTCGATCGAACCGACCTTGCCGGCTGGTCCATGGGTGGATGGATCGCCATGCGCGTGGCCCTCGACGAGCCGGAGCGCATTCGTCGCCTCGCCATCTATGACAGCGCCGGCCTGCGCTATGATGTCCCCTTCGACACCTCTCTCTTCTGGCCCGACAACCCCGCGAAACTCGCAGCCCTGAACGATCTGCTCTCGCCCGGCCCGGTCCCCCCGGTACCTGCGATCATCCAGCGCGATGTCTTCCGTCTGGTCCAGCTCAACGGCTGGATCGTCCAGCGCAGCATGGGGTCCATGCTCACCGGTGCGGACCTGCTCGACAATAGGCTCGCCGGACTCAAGATGCCCGTGCTGATCGTTTGGGGAAAACAGGACCACATTACGCCAGTCTCCGTTGCCTATACGATCCACGCCCAGGTGCCGCAGTCGGTGCTGGAGATTTATGATGGCTGCGGCCATCTGGCTGCTCGCCAATGCAGCGACCGCATCGGGCCGAACACCGTTGCGTTTTTGACCGCCGACCCGCCACCCGCCGCGCAGACAAAGGAATTCCCGCAACCGGCAGGGAAGTAAGCTAGGCCCAGGCTACTCGCCCTTCCACACGTAGGCCCCGCTTTGCGGAAGGCCGATATGCGCGAGCACCCGGAAGACAAACTGCTGCGCCATATCCGCCGAATCGACAGGCTTGTTGTAAAACGCCGGAATGACGGGGAAAATCGTTGCCCCCGCATCCGCCGCTAGAGTCATATTTCGCAGATGAATCTTATTGAATGGTGTCTCGCGTACGCACAAAACCAATGGTCGCCGCTCTTTCAGACAAACATCGGCAGCGCGCTCGATAAGATTCTCCGCCAGGCCATTTGCGATTCCTGCCAGTGTGCCCACGCTACACGGCAACACAATCATCCCGTCGGAAGGATAGCTGCCGCTCGCAACCGGAGCCCCAATATCGTTCTCCGCAAGTTGCTGCGTCTTTTGCGGTGCGCGATCTAGCAGTTTTTCAATCAGCCCGTGCCGCCCGCTCAGTTGCAGTTCCTCGGCGAGGACTCGCAGCGAGTTCTCCGATGGGATAAAGTGGACCCGCTCTACTCTTGCATCCGCCTCCAGCGCTCTTAGCAATATCTGGCCAAAGATCGCTCCGCTGGCTCCGGTCATGGCGACGGTAAACTGCATGGGTTTGTCAGGCATTCAGTACCTGCTAAGAGATGATAGCTGTATCCGCGGTTGGTCTCGTCCACGCCTTGCGTAGAAGTCGAACAATCCATCGGACGGCAAAGATGGCGCACAGGACGAGCGTAGCGGCGATGGCCGCCGCCACCCACGGGTGCCGCGTGGTAAGCCATGTTATGCCGATGGCGACCACATCCTCGCTTGTACTGAGCGCGATATTTGAAAGGGGTTCCGGACTCATGGTGACGGCAGCGCGAACCGCGGTCTTAGAACTGTGCGATATGAGCGCGATGGTTCCGCCGGCCATGGCCGCTACCAGCTTCATTTGCGGAGAGAGCTCCGCACTAGCCTGGTAAGCGATCAAGGCCGCGACCGGAATCCGGATGAAGGTGTGCAGCGCATTCCAGATCATGTCGAAGGCAGGAACCTTATCGGCAAAGAATTCCAGAGCAAACATGGCTCCGCTCACGCCGATGACCCACCAGTTACCGAGCATCTCGAGGCCCGGCGGCAGAACCACCCAATGCGCATGAGCTAACAGTCCCAGGGTTAACACCGTGGCGTAGACATTGAGACCAGCGGCGAAGCTGGTGGCAATAATCAGCGCCGCGATGTTGCTCGGGGTGAAGGTGGCCATGCTGAGTACTCCTCCCCGAAGAGCATAGCTCTAACTTCGACAACTTGCCGGATGCTTGACGCCATTGACTACCACCCAGCCATTGTCCGCTCCTCGATGCGTAGAGCAATGGACGTCATGAATACCTGCGGCGAACTTGCCGCCGGAAGGAAAGAACGCCTGGCCAAAGGCAAAGACAGAGGCATTCACCGGCGCGGTGACCATGCCATCGAGTTCGTCGTTGATGACCACTTCCACCAGCCGTACATTTCCGTCGGGCATGGTCACGCGCAGCGGCAGAATTTCATGACTGCCGTGCGGGCCGCCGTGCTGCGTTCGTGACGGGCTGATAGTGATCCCGCAGACCATCACATTATCGACATTCGAGTGTTGCCCCGAACCAAGCAAGCCAAAGAGCTTCTGATTAACCTGCGGCGTGCAGGCGGCGGGGACCGGAACATCGCGCTGGGCACCGGCCGAGGAAGCGGCACAGTCAAGTATGACTGCAATGGACAAGATGCACTTTGCCCGCAACATCGCTATGCCTCCTTCATGACACGTTCAAAAATAGTATCGACATTGCCAAGCTGCCGGTGGAGATCGAATGTCCGCGCCAGTTTTTCCGCGCTTAGTCTGTTGGTAATCTCGGGATCGGACGCGACCAGGTCGCGGAAAATCAGCTCGTTCTGCCATGCATTCATCGCATGCTTCTGCACCAGCCCATACGCATCCTCGCGCAGCATGCCAGCCTCAGCCAGATCCAGCAGCAATTGACCGCTGAAGATCAGCCCACCCGTGCTCTCAAGGTTCTTAAGCATTCTTTGCGGATATACCATCAACTTCTCGACCAGGTTCGCCGTCTTCGCCAGCAGATAATCCGTCAAAATCGTCGAGTCGGGAAAAATCACGCGCTCCGCCGACGAGTGCGAGATATCTCGCTCATGCCACAGCGCGACATTTTCGTAGGCTGCTTGCGCATTGGCTCGCACCACCCGCGCCAGGCCGCTGATCTGTTCGCCGGTAATCGGATTTCGCTTGTGCGGCATCGCCGATGAGCCTTTTTGCTTCTCCGAAAAATACTCTTCGGCCTCGCGCACTTCAGTCCGTTGCAGGTGCCGCAGCTCGGTCGCAATCTTGTCCAGCGTCGCCGTGATAATCGCCAACGTCGAAATGTAATGCGCATGCCGATCCCGCTGCACCACCTGTGTCGCCACCGGAGCCGGCTTCAGCCCAAGCTTTGCGCAGATGCGCTCCTCATGCTCCGGCTTCAGATGCCCAAAGGTCCCGACCGCGCCCGACAGCTTCCCAACTTGAATCTGCTCCGCTGCCGCATCCATGCGCGTAAGATTGCGCTGCATCTCGGCATACCAGTTCAGGAGCTTCAACCCAAACGTGGTCGGCTCAGCATGAACACCATGCGTCCGCCCGATCATGGGCGTGTGTTTGAACTCGAGCGCGCGCTTCTTCAGCACTTCGATCAGCTGCAGCAGGTCATCCCGCAGAATCGCCGAGGCTGCTTTCAGCTGCAGAGCCTGTGCCGTGTCCACTACGTCGGTCGAAGTCAGCCCGTAGTGCAGCCACCGCGATTCTGGCCCTACATGCTCAGCGACCGCGGTTGTGAAGGCGATCACGTCATGCCTCACCTCGGCTTCGATCTCCTGAATGCGGGCAACGTCGATCCGGCCCCGTTCCCGGATCGCCTTCGCCGCTTCCGGCGGAACAATTCCATCCTCGGCCAGCGTTTCGCTCGCCGCAGCCTCAACCTCCAGCCACATGCGATATCTATTTTCGTCGCTCCAGATTTGGCCCATCTCAGGCCGTGTATAACGTGCGATCAATGAAGGAATCCCCCAGACTCATATCAAACCCACCATTCTATCCTTCGTGCATCCTAGAATTGTGATGTGGTTGAACTGTGAACAAGGTCCTGGGGAAAGGAAATCATGTCTGAGGTCGTTACCATCGCAAACTTTACTGAACCGCTCGAGGCCGAAATGGCCCGCTTACGCCTGCAATCTGCCGGCATCGAAACATTTCTCTCCGGAGAAAACGCTGCCATCCTCCAGCCAGGTCTCGGCCCGCTGCAGCTCCAGGTAAGCGCCAAAGATGAAGCCGATGCCCGCGCCATTCTTGCTGACCCGGGAGCCAACTCAAAAGCGGCTTCGGGGATGGCCCCGGCAGGAGAATAGAATCCGCCGCTTTACAGTGAAGTGCCTTCGTATTCATCGTAATGCGATATATCGTGATACGATGGATATATGACCATTGTTGCAACACGTCTTCTGGAGGAATCCGGTCGCTCCCCGGCGCCAACCGGACATGGGGCTGAAGATGTACCGACCCGCGCAGAATTCCAGCGTCTGGCCGAATTTCGCTTTCAGCTTCGCCGCTTTCTTCATTTCAGCAATGTTGCCGCAGAGCAGGCTGGTCTTCGTCCGCAGCAATATCAGCTTCTTCAGTGCGTCAGCGGGATGCCTGATGAACTTGATCCCACCATTGCTCATGTTGCTGCCCGTATGCTGCTCAAGCACAACAGTGCCGTAGAGCTGGTGGATCGTACCATCGAGCAGGGGTTACTCCGGCGCGTCCAGGATCCCACCGATCAACGTCGCATTCTGTTGCGCGTCACGCCGCAAGGCGAGCGCGTGTTAGCCGCGCTTGCCTCCTATCACCTTGAGGAGCTCAATCAGGCCGGTCCTGAACTGATTCGCGCGCTTCGCCGGATGCTGGCCATGAAGACAAAGTCTTCCCCTCGTAACGCGAGGAGGGCTTCTTGACTGTGCGCGATCCATCGCTCTCGACCTCTCGTTCGCCGTTACGCGACTTCAATGCTGATCCGCGAATGCTCATTCTCAGCGCGCTCGCGCTCATCCTGGGTCTGGCCGGAGCGGTACTCGCCTATCTGCTGTTACACCTTATCTACTTCGCCACGAATCTGTTTTACTTTCAGCGCCTAAGCTGGCAATTCGTATCGCCGGCAACCCATCATATGGGCTGGCTCGCCATATTTGTGCCTATCATCGGCGGGCTGCTCATCGGCCTCATGGCACGCTTTGGATCAGACAAAATCCGTGGTCATGGCATGCCCGAAGCCATCGAAGCCATTTTGATCCACCGCGCAAAGGTGGACGCGCGGGTCGCTTTTTTCAAGCCCCTTTCCGCAGCCATCGCCATCGGTTCCGGAGGACCCTTCGGCGCAGAAGGCCCCATCATCATGACGGCTGGGTCCGTGGGTTCACTTTTTGCGCAGATGTTTCATCTGAGCGACGCAGAAAGGTCCACGCTGCTCGTTGCTGGAGCCGCCGCGGGGATGGCCGGCGTCTTCTCCACGCCCCTTGCCGCCATCCTGCTGGCCGTCGAATTGTTGCTTTTTGAATGGCGCCCCCGCTCGCTCGTACCCGTTGCCGTAGCCGCAACCACCGCGGGAGCATTGCGCCGATTCTTTCTCGGCCCCGGTCCACTCTTTTCCATGCCAGCCATCGCTGTGAGCGTATCGCCCCGCGCCGTCTTCGCCGCGCTCGTTCTAGGAGTCATCGGAGGCGCGCTCGCCCTCATACTCAGCCGCGCCGTTTATGCCAGCGAGGACCTCTTCGAGAATCATCTGCCCATCCACTGGATGTGGTGGCCGGCCATCGGTGGCCTCGTCATCGGCATCGGCGGCCTTATCTTTCCCCAAGCGCTCGGTACTGGATACGACGTCATCGCATCGCTGGTTGGTGGAGATACCACCTGGCATCTCATTCTCGGAGTGCTCATCGTTAAGAGCATCATCTGGTCTTTCTCACTGGGTTCCGGAACTTCAGGCGGGATCCTCGCACCGCTGCTGATGATCGGCGGAGCCTTCGGGGCGCTGCTTGCCCCCGGATTGCCTCCACTCGAAACAGGAGCATGGGCGCTGGTTGGTATGGCTGCTGTGCTCGCTGGCGCGATCGGTTGTCCGCTTACCGCGGCTGTGCTGGCGATGGAATTGACCCACAACTATGGCCTGATGCTACCCCTGCTCGCTGCTTCCGTAGCCGCCCATGCATTCACCGTGCTGTTACAGCGCCGATCCATTCTTACGGAGCGATTGAGCCGCCGAGGCTATCACCTAAGCCGTGAGTATTCCGTTGATCCCCTTGAAGGGATGACGGTAGCGCAGGTCATGCGTAAGAGCATCGACCGCATGGAAAGGCCCGCAAATCAACGCGCTTTCGAGGAGGAGCAGTTCGCGTATCCTGAAGAAACGCTTCGCCTTGTCGTCGAGCGTATGGCCACGGCGCAGATATTCGAGACCTCAGTAATCGAACCGGAAACGGGAAGAACCGTGGGAATCATTACGCTCCAGGACATGCTCCATGCCCGCACCCTTTCCTGGAGACGTGAAACTATGCGGCAGCGCCTTCGCCGCTTGCCCTTTTCAGGTCCCCTCAACCATCCGCCAGAAACATCAATTGAGCAGGTGTCCGGATAAGCGGAATGACTTCGAGTCGCGACGGTATTACCGGACAAGGCCCAGCCGCTCGCTCATCTCCTCATAGAGAAAGCCTCGTCCTGGCCGGTATGGCTGCACCCACTCACCGTCGATTACAAATTGAGGAATCGCGCGCTTGCCCACGTTCACCAGCAACTCAGCCACAGCTCCTGGCGTGGACTCGATATCGATCTCGGTGTAAGCAATGTTGTGCGTTTCTAGAAAGCGCTTGGCTTCCCTGCAATCGCGGCACCAGGCGGCAGAGTAGAGAACTAGCTCCATATCTTCATCATAAATGGATCGTCTCTCATGACATCGGCGATCTACTCGTTCAACGTGAACACAACCTGGATTGTTGTTTCCACCTCAATTGGATTGCCGTTCAGCTTGTAAGGTAGATAGCGCGCTTGCACGATAGCGTTCAGCGCCGCGTCTGCGAGCATCGGATGACCCCTCACAACGCGAGCATGTTCCACTATGCCTTCCTTCGATATTGTCGCTTCTATGATCACTATCCCCTGAATGCGGGCACTTCTTGCGATCACGGGATACATGGGCCGGATCGGCGCGATCAGTCGTCCTGCCGCCACTCCCGCTGAAATCCGCAGTGGTCCCTGCCTGGGACTCGGCTCGACGACCGCCGGTGGAGACCCAGCCGTTCTCCATAGAGCATCCGGCAGGCCCATGCCCGAGTCGTGTTTGCCGCCACTCACATCGATGGCTCCCGGCGGGCGATCGTCCCCCGTTGCTGTGTGCCGCGGAATCACGGTCGGAGCCGTCAGGCAAGCCAGCATCATCGGGCCCGCCGCGCGCGTTTCAGCGGTATGCGCCGGTAACTGGGTCCGCATCAGTGGCGGCGGAGGCGCTACGAGCATCATCGCCAGTGCTTGCTTGGGCAGCGCCACCGGATAGAAGTTGGGAATCAGGATCAGCGCCATGAGCAGCGCTGCCTGCAAAAGAAACGATCCAATCGCAAACCATTTGCTGCGAGTGCGAATGCGTCCCGTGGACTCCACCAGACTATCTTCGAACATGGCCTCTCCCAACGAGAAAGTCGAGAGAGCGAGACATCTACCCGAATAGACACCGGACTCAATCCGTGGTTCCCGAAGCTCGCCGTTTCACATCCCTGTGGGTTGAGTGCTCATGGCTGATCCTTAATCGCTAATGGCTGATTCGGCTATCATTCCCCATGACAGCGGACGAGATTAAGAAGCTCCTCAACCTCGCGCCTCACCCTTGCGAAGGTGGATCGTTCATCCAAACGTGGTGCTCAAAAGAAGTCATTCCTCATGCGGCGCTTCCCGCGCGCTATCCGGCCGACCGCCGCGCCGGAACCTGCATCTATTATTTGCTCGAGCCCGATACCTTTTCCGAGATGCACCGCCTCGCGTCCGATGAGATTTTCCACTTTTACTACGGAGATCCTGTCGAAATGCTCCAGCTCCTGCCCGATGGCTCCGCGCGCACGGTGATTCTCGGCAACGATCTTGCGCGAGGCCAGCGTCCACAGCTCATCGTTCCGAAGAACGTATGGCAAGGTTCTCGCCTGCTGCCCGGAGGTCAGGTCGCGCTCCTGGGCTGCACTGTCAGCCCCGGCTTCGACTACGCCGACTACGAAACCGGTCGCCGCGATTCGCTCCATCGCGACTATCCGCAGTTTCCCAATCTCATCAGTACGCTCACTCGTAGCTAGGTGTCACGCTCGGCGCTCTTTGAAAAACCCCCGCAGCAGCTCGGCGCACTCGTCAGCCAGCACGCCGCTCGTTACCGCCATCTGGTGATTCAGCCGCGGATGGTTCAGCACCTCAAGTACCGACCCCGCCGCGCCTGCCTTCGGATCGCTAGCCGCATAGACCAGGCGCTTCAGTCGCGCATGAATCATGGCTCCCGCGCACATTGCGCAGGGCTCCAGCGTAACGAACAGCTCGCACTCCAGAAGTCGATAATTTTCGAGCATCTGCGCCGCAGCCCGCAGCGCAACCATTTCCGCATGTGCCGTCGGATCCACATCGCGCAGCACGCGATTCTGCCCGCGTCCGACGATTTTGCCGCCAACCACGGCCACCGCTCCGATCGGAACCTCGCCCGCCTCGGCCGCAGCCTGCGCCTCGGCCAGAGCCTCGCGCATAAGGTCTATATCTGGGTTCGACATCCCATTAATGGTATCGAAGGAAATTTCCAGCAGCGCCGCTACGAGCCCCTCTGCCTCTCCGTCTCCACCCACCGCCGAAAGACACCGATGATCTGCTCTAGCTTGCGAGGGTCACCCGACCCTTCGAAGCACTCGTCGGCAATCGAGCATGCTAACCAGCCGCCGCTCTGCGTCTCCATGCGCAGCTGTTGCGGACGGGCATTCACCGCCGAAGTTCCCGCCAGATTGATGGTCAGATGCCACCCCGGATCGTCCAGCGATTTCAGGCGCACACCCTGTGTGTGCTCCCACTCGCCGTTACATTGCCGCTGGTACCAGCCGTCCAGCCACTCAAGATGATTCCTTGGCATTGAAGTACTCCGTACTACAACGGTTGCTGTTGCGTCATGCAGTGCAGCGCGCCCAGCCCCCATATGAAATCACCGCAATGGATACCCGTCACTTTGCGCTCCGGAAAAACCTCCGCCAGCGTGTTCAGAGCCTTGCGATCGTTAGGATCGTTGAAGGTTGGCACAAGAACTAGTCCGTTGGCAATGTAAAAGTTTGCGTAGCTCGCCGGCAGCCGTTGCTCTTCAAAAAACACAGGCGCAGGCATGGGGAGTTCCACAACCTCAAAGGGCTTGCCTTCTAAAGTCCGCGCCGACCTCAGGCGATCGAGGTTTTCCGCCAGTGGCAAATGATTGTCATCTGCTCGGTCCGTCTCCATCACCGTGACAATCTTGTTTTCCGCAACAAAGCGAGTGATATCGTCCACGTGTCCGTGCGTATCGTCGCCCGCGATCCCCCGATTCAACCAGATCACCTGATCGATTCCAAGATAATCGTGGAACACCCGTTCTATATCTGCGCGGCTTAACCCGGGATTTCGCTGTTGTACCTCGCTCAACAGGCATTCTTCCGTCGTCAGCAGCACACCAGCGCCATTCGTATCGATTGATCCGCCTTCGAGCACCACACGATGCCCGCCTGCTGTCGGCACCCACTCCGGCAGCTCCAGTCGTTGAGCCACATGCCCCGGAATATGATCGTCCAGCTGCCAGTTGTCATATTTCGCCCAGGCATTGAACCTCCAGTTCGTAACAGCAATCTCACCTTGGGGATTCTTCACAAAAATCGGCCCTGAGTCCCGTGTCCACACCCGGTCTGTTGGCCAGCGGTGAAAATGGACACGCGCCAGAATGGCTCCTGCACGTCTTAGAATATTGCGCGCACGCTTCTCTGCCTCGGCATCATTCACCAGAATGTGAACTTCTTCAACCGCCGACAAATGCCGCACGATATCCGCATACACCCACGGAATCGCCTGAAATTTCCCCGGCCAGTCGGTAGCATTGTGCGGCCACGCAATCCACGTTGCTGTGTGCGGAGCCCATTCCGCCGGCATGCGAAACCCGTGCTCTCGAGGTGTTCCACCCTGGGCAGACTCCTGCTTCATTTGCTCTCGCTCCGAGGCTCATCCAGAAACCGGTGGACAATCGGCGCATAAGCATCGATGCGTCGGTCGCGCAAAAACGGCCAGTTCCGCCTGGTATCCTCAAGCAGGGGAAGATTGATCTCGCCGATCAAGATCTCCTCCTTATCGTGCGCCGCCTTCGCAATTACTCGCCCGAATGGATCGGCGAAAAACGACCCGCCCCAGAACTCAAGGCCCGGCCCCTCCACGCGATTTCCACGCACGTCGCCGTGTTCCATTCCGACGCGATTCACCGCAGCGACGTATACCCCGTTGGCGATCGCATGAGCCCGCTGGATCGTCTGCCATGCATCATACTGCGCCTCGCCAAACTCTTCCTTCTCCGCGGGATGCCATCCGATCGCCGTAGGATAGAAAAGCAGGTTTGCGCCCTGCAGCGCCGTCAGCCGTGCACCCTCCGGATACCACTGGTCCCAGCACACTAGCGCGCCGATCTTACCCACCGCGGTATCGAATGCCTTGAAGCCTAGATCGCCGGGCGTGAAGTAAAACTTTTCGTAATATAGTGGATCGTCCGGAATATGCATCTTGCGATAAAGCCCGGCCAGCGACCCATCCTTGTGCAGCACGGCCGCCGTATTGTGATACAGTCCTGCCGCTCTGCGCTCAAAGAGGGAAGCGACGATTACGACTTTTTCCTCGCGAGCGACCGCACTCAACCGTTCCGTACTCGGGCCGGGTATAGGCTCGGCCAGGTCGAACAATGCGATGTCTTCGCGCTGGCAAAAATACTGCGCGCGGAAGAGCTCAGGCAGGCACACCACCTCTGCGCCTTCCCGAGCTGCCTCGCGCACGCGATCGGCAGCCTTGTCTAGGTTTGCATCCGGATCGGGCCCGCAGCTCATCTGCACCAGCCCCACTCGATAATTCAGCTTCGTTGGCATAAATATTCTCGCTATCGTTACAAATTAACTGTCACAGAACACACAAAAGGCGCGAAGCTTTGCGGCCCGCGCCCAGCTTGGTTGCGTCCTGCGGGACGCGTTATTCAAAAATCAAAATTGCCGCCGCAATCGTTGTCGTCCACAACCCGCGCTTGTCTCCAATCGCAGACTGCGTCACATTTGTCGTGCGCACGATCTTATTGGAGATTCGGTAAATCTCTTTCTTTTCATCCCAACTCGTATCCGGATCGAAATCCACATCCAGCGTGGTGGCCAGCATCTCAGCCGCCAGTTCTTCCGCATACTCGCCCGCCTGCTCTTCCGTTTCCCCAAAGCTGTGGTGTTCGCTTAAGTAACCATAGGTGTCACGATCTGTTGGAATCGCCACGCCAATGCTTGAGGCCACCAACCGATGCGGTTCGCGCGTCGAATTCTCCGCAACCACGGCAAATACAACTTCACCCGGATAAAGGTATCTCAGTCCTTCCTTGCGGGTGATTAATTTTGCCTGAGGTGGGAAGATCGACGAAACGCGAACCAGATTCTGGGCAGCAATGCCCGCATCGCGTAGCGCTAATTCGAACGAGGTAAGACGTTCCTTGTGTTTCCCGACGCCTTTGGTAAAGAACAACCGCTTCGGGACCATGCTTTTTCCCAATCTCTTACACCTCTGGCGGCGGTTGACCGCATCCAACTCAATGAAAAGTATCACACTGTTGATGTTGCGGCGGTAAAAAACGTCGCCAAATAAATCGTCCCGGGACTACCCGGCCCTAGTGCCCCATGGCTTCTTGTGGAGCACCTTTGGCCTTGGGCGGCTTGCGCATGACAAACGGGAGTGGAACCAGGCACAAGACGATCACGCTCAGCCACCAGAAGGCATTTTGATAACTCAGCATGGAGGCCTGCCGCAACATTGTCTGGTATGCCTGCCCCATCGCCATTTGCGCGGCTGAATCGGCGCTGTGCCCCAGCTTCATCAGCGCAGACTTGGTGGCGTCGATGAACCCCGAATACGCTGCACTGCCTGGAATAACATGTGTTCCCAGCACCGCCTGATGAGTCTGCTGAGTTCTCTGCAGGAACGTCGTCAGCATCGCCGTGCCTACCGATCCGCCCATGTTCCGGGCAAAGTTCGAAAAGCTCGCTATCTGATTGTTCTTATCTCGCGGAACGCCGATATAGTTCAGCGTGCTGATGGGGATAAACACAAACGACAGGCCCATTACCTGCATCGAGCGCCACAAAACAATAGTTCCGAAATTCACATCCAGGTCCAGCCGGGTCAGGTTATACAGTCCCGCAGCGGTCATGAAATACCCAATGGACGCGAGTAGCCGGGCGTCTACCTTGGTCACCAGGCGTCCGGCAATCGGCATCGCCACAATCAGCACCAGCGCCCCCGGCGAAAGCGCCATCCCCGATCGTTCCGCCGTATAACCCATCAGCAACTGCAGAAATTGTGGAATCAGCACCGTCGATCCAAATAGCACCATCCCTAGCACAAACTGCAGGAACACCGAGGTCCCAAAGTTTCGGTTCTTTAAAAGTTTTAAGTCCACAACCGGATCGGGATGCCGCCACTCCCACCACACAAAGAACGCGAGCGTACTGGCCGCAAGAATGGCAAACGTGGTGATCATCGGATCGCCGAACCAGTCTTTTTCCTGCCCCTTGTCGAGCACAAACTCAAGGCATCCGACCCCCACGGCCACCAGGCCCAGGCCCATCATGTCGACCTTGGCAAGGTTGCTCCTCTTGGCTTTCAGATAGGGTGGATCTTCGACCATCCGGTTGCTCAGGTACAGGGAGATCAGTCCCACCGGTAGATTGATAAAGAAAATCCAGTGCCAGTTGAAGTTGTCAGTGATCCATCCGCCCAGAGTTGGTCCGATGGCGGGCGCGCAAACCACCGCCATCCCATATACCGCGAAGGCCTGTCCGCGTTTGGCCGCCGGGAACGAATCGGCCACGATCGCCTGTTCGCTCGGAGCCAACCCGCCTCCGCCCAGGCCCTGCAAAATACGCGCTAAGATCAAAAGGGGCAGCGTCGGCGCCAGCCCGCACAGCAGTGAGCACACCGTGAACATCATCACGCACGCCATGTAGAAGCGCTTCCGTCCGAAGCGCACCATCAGCCAGCCGGAAATGGGCAGAATAATCGCGCTGGACACCAGGTAGCTCGTCAACACCCATGTCGCTTCTTCCGGACTTGCGCCCATCGATCCGGCAATATGCGGCAGCGCCACATTCGCAATCGAGGTATCCAGCACCTCCATGAACGTGGCCAGCGTCACCGTCATCGTCACGGCCCATGGATTATGGCTCGGCTTCCAGTCATGGATGTCGATGGTTTGCTCAGGCAAAACTTGTCCAATCGCACTCCGCGCACACGCGGATTAGAAAAATGTCTGTTGATTCAATCCTTCAGGGTAACAGGCTTCAGGCGGCAAGCTGCTTCGGCTTTTTATTCAATAGGTATAGGATTCCGACGAGCGCCCCAACTGAACCCATCGCCGCAATCCCCAGCACACGCAGCACAGCAACCGTGTACCGTCCCTGGCTCGGTGAATAGTTGCAGCAATACAGCAGCACCATATCGCTCAGCGAACCGATCTTCCTGTCGGTCGCCTCGATCAGCGCCAGCCTCACATCGCGCGGTTGATATTCAATCCCCGAGAGGTACTTCGACATGCGCCCGTCCGGCGTCGCAATCATAATCACGCTGGAGTGCGCGAACTGATCCATCTTCCCATCCGGTCCCGGCACGCGAACGTAGTGGAAGCCTGTGGCCTCTGCCAGATCGATGATCGACTGCTGCGGCCCGGTGAGAAAGTGCACATTCTCCGCCGCGCGGGCCGACCCCAGCATACTCATAAAATGCCGCTTTGCCTCGACAGCATCCGCAGGCGTATCCGTCGGGTCGATGCTCGCGACCACAACGTCATACTGATTGCCTGCATGGAAACCCGTCTGCGGCAGTACGCCCGCCAGCCCGTGGAGCACCTGCGGACACAACATGCTGCACTTGAAGTACACCAGAGCCATCACGACGGGACGCGGCCCGAAATACCGCTCCAGCAACACGTCCTGACCGGTTTCATCGCGAAAATGATCGCCAAGCGGAAGCGCCGAATTGAGCCGCTGATCAATGCCGGCATTCTTAAGATATGCAGGAGCCTTCTGCGCTGCGGCCCCTAAAGGCTTCTCCGCGGAATACTGCTGCGCGGCTGCAGCCTGTACCGCGCAAAAGCTGGCGCACAACATGGCAAGAAGAAGCTGAAATAGGCGACTGGGCATATTTTTATAGTAGTCCTTCAGCTGGTGCTCATTCTGCGTCGGCCTCGGGATTCCGATCGCGTATCGCCTCAACATCGGCCAAATCGCGAGTCCGCCCTAAAGCAAGTTTGTTCTGGATCAAGTGCTCTTTCGAGATGATGTGCGCGGTGATCTCTCCGTCCACCAGCCCTTCGATCCGGTCGTTCCGCGCATCATCACAAGCCAGACCATCGATTGACTAAAGACTGTCGATGCGCCGCGGTGGAATTCCAATCTGAAAAATTGAAGCGGGCTCGTCTCTGAAATTTTCGGCTGTCAACCCTTCGAGCGGCCGCACCGTAAGGCCCCAAGGGCACGAAATACAGCTTCGCTGCTCCTGATGTCTGCTCGTATGAAGATGTCGAAGTGCTTGGTCGCACGTGGTTCCGAGTGAATCCCGACTGCATAGCCGCCTACTACCAGATATTCAACGCCATGCTCGTGGAACGCGAGTAATAGTTCTTTGAGATCCTTCTGCATCATCGAATGGCGTTCCTTTGAATCTCGAGGCGTCCGTACTCGCATCACAACCTGCGCGGAGCCGTTCTCCAGGCGGAAGACTCTGCCCATAGCGATACGTCTCGATCTGCTGCTCTCTGCGATCGCTGATGCTACGGATTGTCTTGTCCATACTTCCGCTCGCTACCATTCTAAGTATAAGATTCTTAAGCCTGTTACATGTGGGGCTTTTCTTCCAGAATTCACTGCGGCAGCGGCTTCAAGGCTACGGTCTTCCCGGTCCGCGCAGACTCTCTCGCAGCATCCAGAATCTGCATGGCCACAACATTCGTATCCAACGCCGTCAGATCGCCCTGAGGTTTCAGCTCTCCTCCGACCACCGCCGCCAGGTAGTGCAGCGAAGTATCCTCCGGAGACGCGAGTACCGGAGCGGTTGTTGTCTCATCCGGAGCGTGCTCGCTAAATCTAGTCCGCACCTGGGTCGGGTTCACCGCGATCGCGTACCCCTTCGTGCCATAGACCTCCATATCCTTCCGCCCAAACGGCCAGTTCCACGAAGGCATCAGCACTGCCTGCGTATGCGGATAGCGCAGCACGATCGTCGCATCATCATCCACGCGCGGATACTTCTCCGGCTTATCCGTCTGCGCTACCGCCGTCACGCTCAACGGAGCCTCCCCGTGCATCAGCCACGTCATCAGATCAGCTCCATAGCAGCCAAAGTCGTAGAGCGCGCCCGCGCCATTTTCCGCTGGATCGGTTAGCCACTTCAAAAATTCAGGCTGCACGTTGATCTCCTGCGGACCCTGGTGCCCATCATGCACGACTACCTTGTGCAGGTCGCCCAGCTTGCCCTGCGCCACCAGGTCATAGACAGCGCGATTGCTCGAGTACCACGTAGTCTCGTAATTCACCAGCACCTGAATATGGTTTTCTCTTGCCGCCTTCCGGATCGCCAGCGCGTCATCGAGCGACAGTGTCAGCGGTTTCTCCACCATCACATCCAGCCCCTGCTCGGCGGCTGCTTCAATCACCTTGCGATGCTCTCCAATCGGCGTGTACACCAGTAGAGCCTTCGGATGCGCGGCGGCGATCGCATCCTCAAGCCGCGAAAAGAACAGCGCATGATCCAGATGAAACTCCTGCTCATACTTCGCCCGCAGCGCCGCGTCGGCATCGACAATCCCGACGAGTTCGACATCATGCTGCTCAGGAAACGCATGCAGAAACCCAGATACGTGTCCGTGCTCAAGACCTACAATCACTACCCGCACCGGCTGCTGTGTTTCGGCGAACCCCATAGAGCACCACGCCCCAAACACCAGAGTCAACAACTTCACAACGCGTCCAACAGAACGAAAGAGCATATCCAAATCATAAGCTGTACATGCCAGGAGGGAATTGGCCGCGCAGCGGCGTGTGCCTGGACGGCCTGTCCCCGTTGCCCTCGTCTTCAGCGGATGATAAGTTTGGATGTTGGCCTAATCCCGTATTCATCGAAGGACATCCACCTACATGCAGACGAGCTATAACGGACTGCCGCTGCCCGCCGGCGGCGAACCGATTCAGTATGCCGACGGAAAGTTCAACATTCCCGACCATCCCATCATCCCCTTCATCGAAGGCGACGGCACCGGCCGCGACATCTGGCGCGCCTCCCAACGAGTCTTCGACGCCGCCGTCGAGAAGGCATACGGAGGCAAGCGCTCCGTCAAATGGTTCGAAATTTATGCCGGCGAAAAGGCCTTCCGCGAATTTAAAACCTGGCTCCCCGATGACAGCGTGAACGCCGCCCGCGATCTCCGCGTCTCCATCAAGGGTCCGCTCACCACGCCTGTCGGCGGAGGCATCCGCTCGCTCAATGTCGCCCTGCGCCAGATCCTCGACCTCTATTCCTGCGTTCGCCCCGTGAAGTACTACGCCGGTGTGCCCAGCCCCGTGAAACATCCAGAGAAACTCGACGTTGTCATCTTCCGCGAGAACACCGAAGACGTTTACGCCGGCATCGAGTTCCGCGAAGGCACACCAGAAGCCGAGAAGCTCATCAAGTTTCTGAACGATGACATGCTCAAGGGTGGCAAGAAAAAAGTCCGCTCCGATTCGGGCATCGGGATCAAGCCTATCTCCATTACCGGAACCAAGCGCCTTGTGCGCCGCGCCATTGAGTACGCGCTCGAATACGGCCGCAAGTCCGTCACCCTGGTGCACAAGGGCAACATTCAGAAGTTCACCGAAGGGGCATTCCGCGAGTGGGGATACGAGCTCGCCGTCGAAGAATTCCGCGACCACGTCGTAACCGAGCGTGAAAGCTGGATCCTCGGCAACGTCGAAGCCAACCCCAAGCTCACCATCGAAGAAAACGCCGCCCTCATCGAGCCGGGACTCGAATTCGGCAACGACGAATTCCGCAACGCACTCTACGCCGAGGTCCGCCAGGTCCTCGACTCGATCGGCAAATCGCACGGCAACGGACAGTGGAAGAAGAAGGTCCTCATCAACGACCGCATCGCCGACTCCATCTTTCAGCAGGTCATCATCCGTCCTGAGGAGTACTCGATTCTGGCCTGCCCCAACCTCAACGGCGACTACATCTCCGATGCTTGCGCCGCGCAGGTGGGAGGCCTCGGCATCGCCCCCGGCGCCAACATCGGCGACGGATACGCCGTCTTCGAAGCCACGCACGGCACCGCGCCCAAGTATGCCGACAAAGACATCATCAATCCCGGATCGGTCATCCTCTCCGGCGTCATGCTCTTCGCGTTCCTTGGCTGGAAAGAAGCCGCGCGCCTCATCGAGTCATCCATGGAGAAGACCATCCAGCAGGAATTCGTCACCTACGATTTCGAGCGCCAGATGCAGGGCGCGACCAAGGTCAAGACCAGCGAGTTCGCCACCCGCATGATCGAAAACATGGGACTGGCCGTCCAGGCAACGGCGCCTTCGGCGCGCTAATGGCTAATCCCTAATGGCTAATGGCTGTATTTGAAGAAGGAGAACTATGCGTAAGAAAGTCACCATCGTAGGAGCCGGCAACGTAGGAGCCACTGCCGCCCACTGGATTGCTGCCAAGGAGCTCGCCGACGTCGTCCTCGTCGATGTCGTCGAAGGTGTCCCCCAGGGCAAAGGACTCGACCTGCTTGAGGCCATGCCCATCGAGAAGCGCGACTGTCACATCGTCGGCACCAACGACTACGCCGACACAGCCAATTCCGACATCGTCGTCATCACCGCCGGTATCCCGCGCAAGCCCGGCATGAGCCGCGACGACCTCCTGCACACCAACTACAAGATCATGTCCGACGTCGTCGGCAAGGTGATCGCCAACTCGCCGGACACCATCCTCATCATCGTGTCGAATCCGCTTGACGCGATGGCTCAGGCCGCTTACCGCCAGGCGAAATTCAACCGCGAGCGCGTCATCGGCATGGCCGGCATCCTCGACTCGGCCCGCTTTCGTACCTTCATCGCTGAGGAGCTCAACGTCTCCGTCGAAAACGTCACCGCCTTCGTCCTCGGCGGCCACGGAGACACCATGGTGCCCCTCCCGCGCTACTCCACCGTCGCTGGCATCCCCATCACCGAGCTCATCGAGAAATCGCGCCTCGACGCCATCGTGCAGCGCACCCGCGATGGAGGAGCCGAGATCGTCAAGCACCTCAAGACCGGCAGCGCCTACTACGCGCCATCGGCCGCCGCAGTGGAGATGGTCGAAGCCATCCTCAAAGACAAGAAAAAGATCGTACCCTGCGCCGTCTACCTCGAAGGCGAGTACGGCATTACCGGCTACTACATCGGAGTCCCGTGCAAACTCGGCTCCCGCGGCCTCGAACAGATCATCGAGATCAAGCTCACTCCAGAAGAAGACGCCGCCCTGAAAAAGAGCGCCGACGCCGTAAAGGAGCTCTGCGCCGTCATCGGTGTATAGGACTGGCCGTCCAGGTACACGCGCTTCGCGCAAAACCCAACCACTCCAGGGTGGCCTGCTCAAGCCTGCTGTTTGATGGCTTGAGTGGGGCAGTATCATCCTTCTGCACGGCACGTTGCGATCGCAGACCGATCGATAACCGCAGGCAATACGACTCCCTCCCATCATGGAATACAGTCGAAAATCTTACCGTTTCTTTATACGTTTGGGAGTCTACTAAAGAGAACTGAGGTATTGGTCCAGCTTAATCAGGGTGGGAACAAGCGATTCAATCCGCTGGAAACCTGTTTCGAACCACGGCTCCAACACAGCCGAAAGTGGCACGACCACACTGATAGACCCTGATCCTCATGAGTCGGTGTGCCTGGTGCGAGCCTCGACACCCGCAGACATGGCTGACATCACCGCCATTTATGCCGAGTTCGTCGAAACCAGCACAGCGACATTCGAGATCGTAGCCCCGGATCTATCGGAGATGTTGCGAAGGCGGCGGGCCGTTCTGGATCGCGGTTTGCCCTATCTGGTAGCAGAGCTCGAGGGTTACATCGTGGGCTTTTGTTACGCTTCGCAATTCCGTCCCCGCGAAGGGTATCGTTTCACGGTCGAGGACTCAATTTACGTGCGCCCCGATTGTATCGGCCACGGAGTTGGGAAGATGCTCCTGACTGAACTGGTCTCGGAATGTCAGGCGAAAGGCTGTCACTCGATGGTTGCCTGCATCTGTGGAGTAAATGTCGCTTCTGTCGCTCTCCACAAGTCGCTCGGATTTCAGGAAGCAGGTTTACTGCCTGAAGCCGGCAACAAATTCGGAGAATGGTTGCGCCTGTTGATCATGCAACGTCCCTTGCAAAGGAATTCGATACGGTAGACAGGGTACGGTAGGCAGGGTGCGCACTCGAGCCGGATGTGTGGCTTGAGTGGGCACTCTCAACCCTCTGCATCAGGCCTGGTTGCCCCAGGCCAGCACAGCCACAGGCGAGACGCGCATTCCAGTCTCACGCAGCAGGATTGATCACTCTGCCCATGAATAGAATGCTGCCGGAGCGATGGTCGCGAATCAGGAAAACGAACGGGTGGTCGGCGCGAAAAACAGGGGTTGGCTGCGGGTGCAACCGAGCGGCCGCTGGCCTGATAACCACTGCAGTCGCCGCCGCTGCTTCGGTTCCTTCCTCATTTACATCGACATAAGCCTTATGGATCGCCGCCGAAATGAAGAATTCGCGGTTGCCAGTCATCCCTGAAAAATCTGCGCCCTTTTGAAACGCCAGCGGCATTCCCATGGCGCTCAGCGTGCTTTCAAGCTCGAATTGTTGCGTCAGCTTGAAACTGGGCATCGTCACAACAACTTTGGAAGCTGGTCCCAGCTGGCGGAGCCATTTTTGCGTGTTGGACGCGGTCAGCGCTTGTTCTAGAACAGGCAGGCCGCTCATATCATTGGGCAGAAAGATGATCATGGATAATTCCGCGCTCTTATAAGGAATTTCCAGCACCTGAAACGTTTCGCCATTGAAATAGTTGAATTCACCCTCGCGGTGCATCAGCGGCGTTTTTACAGTCTGCCCTGGGGATACATGGAAATCCTCATCCTTCGTTTTCGCCTTGTCGAATTGCGTCTGCCAGTCGCCTTTGAAATAAATGGCGTTGGTCAGCACCAGCTTGGTCATGGAATCAAGTACGCCCGGTTGGATAAGGTCTTTGATCTTATTTTCTGTTTTCTGCTCGATCCATCGGTTGATCGTCAACCGCGCCGCCTCAGTCTCGCCTTTGAAATCCACCTGATTAAAACCCGCGCCGTAATCGTTCTTGGTCACCTTGAGGAAAGAATCGAGGAACGTATAACCCGGTTGCGCCCACAGAGCATTGGCCACGCGCAGCTGGTACCCATCATGCACAGCGTTGAGATCGCTTAGCAGCCCGCCCATTGCCGGATGCAACCGTTCCGGCGGCAGCGTGAAATGCAGCGTATTCGCCAATTGGGAGGCGGTATCGCCGCGTGCCCCCGCATACGTCATGGCCAGCGCGGCCGAAATACTCTCGGGCGAGAAGAAGAGATTGCCGCTTCGCTTCCGCAACTGGCCATACAGGTCAACGGCGAAGGCATTGTTGCCTTCGACTACGGCGGCTTGGTCAGGCGTGGCCAATGGTGGAGTCTCCGCCGCCCATGCGGCTATCGGCAGGAAAATGCAGGTGATGAGCAACGATTGTAGAGGTTTCATGCCTATCTCCATCAAGCCTGCCGTCACTGGCCGCGGCCTGTAGCTCCCTCGTGTGTGGGCAATTTGAGGCGACGCGATTCACGGAAGGTCTATGCCCCGCCGATATCAAATCGCCGGATCAGGCCAGCCTCAAAGCGAAAAATGTGCACCACCATCTGATCGACCAATAACCCGCCTTCAAGATTGCGTACAACCTGATGGACGTCGACAATAACTTCTCCCGCTGGGCCAGTCGAGAATCCCACCGGCTCGACGTGCGGATCGACCATCGCCCATTGACGTGTCCAGTAGCTCCGCACGCCATCCCGTCCATAAACATGCCCACCCTCCATCCCATTGGCCCACGCGACATCCGCTTGCATTGCCATGAGAACGGTTTCCATGTCACGTGCGTTGAACCGGTCATAAATATGTTTGAGAAGTTCCACTTCGTTGGACATCGAATCTCCGCTCATAGGCTACCAAGCAACTGCAATTCTCACTTCGCTTCAGCTTCCCAATTCACGCTCAACTGCTGAGCCCCGCCAAATCCCGTAACCCATTCATACAAAGCCACGTATCGCCAGACAATCCTGGCTGGCAATGATCGCCCATAAGCGATAACCGAAATAGCACAAGCGCGCGCCAGTACCGAGCATTTTATTCCTTCGCAGCCATAGGTCTAGAACCTGTTTAGGATCCATGACATTTTTGTTAACATTAGCAGAATGAATGATTTACCTGATGGTCTAAGTTGGTCGCCCTGAATTATGTGCAATGTATCTAAAGCCTTTTAGAATCAGACCAAATGAAATAAAACCAATGTTTTCACCTTTGTCGTGGCTAAGGTTGGTTAACCATCGCTGCATCATACGTTTGCCAAAAAGCGGCGGCGGGATGGGTTGGAGCTCACTCTTTGCCGTCGAGCCGATTCAGAATCCGCGCCAACTGCGTGTCGTTGTCATAGCCCGACCGAACGGCCTGCTCCCGCGCCCTGCGCCCAATGGCTTTCCTCAGATCCGGGCGATCCAGGTAGAACCGGGCCTTCTCTGCGCACTCCTCGACCGACGAAAAGAAAACTGCCTCCCGATCCTCTGCCAGCAGCGCCTCGTGGCCCGGCGTACGCAAGGCCAGCAGAAACTGGCCACAGGCGGCGGTCTCCACCGCCTTGTGCGCGATGTCGTCCTCGTTGGCCTGCGTCACGAAGCACAGATTGACCTTCGATCTCCAGATCGCCTCCCGGTAGTGGCGACCGCCAAGGTGTCCGCCGATCCGGCAGTGCGGTAGTTGCTCTGTACCGAAGATCTTTTCCCACAGGTTGCCGTTGATCGAGAGAGACAAACCGTATTGCGTGGTCAGAGTGCGGAGAAACGCCGGTCGCTCTTCGTGCGGATGCCCAATATATGAGACCTCCCGGTCGCGGTCCCCATCCGACCAGCCCTCGGGGGGCGGGTAGTGCATCACGGGATCAAAACTGAACATGGTTTTGATGAAAGGCAGCCCCCATTCGCGATACCGGACCACATCCGTTTCGCGGACTAAACAATGCAGATCGGCCATCCGATAGACTCGGTAGAACTGCCGCCAACAGCCGTCATTGCGCGGTCCGAATGGACCATCTTGCACATAGAAGATGATCCGGGCCCCGGCGAAATGGACTGCCTCCATCGTCTCCGGCGTAAAGGGGGTCGGCTTGTCGAACCAGACCACATCTGGGCGCGTCGATCGCACCATCCGCACCAAGTCCAGGTTGATACGCGAGACGAGCGGACCGAATGGGAAGCGGCTGCGGAGGGCCCTTAGATGCCGCTGACGGGGTACATAGGTCCCCATCTCGAACAAAGTGACATCCTGCCCGAGGCGTCGCATCGCTTCGAATCGAAACGTCGTTGTGTCATAGGAAACAAGCGAGGAAACATACAGGACGCGCCGCCTGTCGGGAAGGGCGGCAGGCTCCGTGAATTCAATCATGCAGCGAAACCCGGAATGCAGAAGGCAAGAGCCTGACGCAGGCCGCGGACGCACTCATCGAAACTGTACCGGTCGACGATCTTGAGGCTTTGTCGACCCATCCTTTGCGCGAGCAAAGGATCATCGAGAAAGCGGCGGAGAACGGCGCTCAGCGCATCGATGTTCTGCCTGGGGAAAATGAATCCATTGACGCCGTCTTCCACCAGGTCGGTGTGGCACCCGACATCGTCGGAGAGCACCAGAGGACGCGCGGCATTCATTACTTCATTCACGATGAGACCCCACGGTTCATGGATAGAAGGAAGAACAAATACATCGCACAAGTCAAAGAAACGCGGCAGTTCACTTTGATTTTTGAATCCCAGCATGCGAATGCTGGAAAGCCCGAACTCGTGAATGCGGCGCTCGATTGTAGCTCGTTCCTCGCCGTCGCCAATGATTAGTAAATAGGCATGAGGATCGACTCCCGGGGCTTGGGATAACTTGAGGAAAGCATCCACGAGATCGGCGCAACGCTTACGGGTCTGAAGCTTGGAAGCGAAGAGAAAGATGGGACGCCCAGACTGAAGCCCGAGTTCCCGGCGCAGTGCCTCCCGTTGCGGCGCGGCATCGGCAGCGGTACTGCTGAAATACTTGTTGTCCACAGCGTATGGCATGGGATACATGGGGATCTTCGAGCCCAGATATTCCCGCCAGTACCTGGCATTGGCCTTCCCGATGGGCATGACGCAGCGTACCAGGTGCTTCAAAACCGGGAAGAAGAGGCGCTTCGCAAGGAGAGTTGTTTTTGTTCGGATGCGATCATTCAGTTGGGATTCCGCGCGCAGAATCACGGGAATGCGAAGCAGCCGGGCAGCAAGGATTGCATGCAGGCAATTGATCGTGTGGTATCCATGCACCCATACGGCATCGAAGCTTTCCTGACGCAACCGGCTGAAGATTCCATAACTGAGAGGAATGGCGAAACCGAGCGTGTCGTTCTGGCGAAAGGAGGGAAGAAAATCGTGCGCGTATCCATCGAGGAGGGGGATATCCCACTTGACGGAGATACCACCGAAGCCTTTGTCACTATAGCCACGAACGGAAAGATCACTAAAGAAGTAAACGTGGAGATCGATGTCGTTTTCAAGAGCGATACGCTTGAGTAGAGGAGCTTGATATTGAATAGGATGGCTGACGAAATATGCCACACGAGCTGTCCGGGGGGTGCGCACGGCTGCTGGACGCGCGGTACCTGAAGAAACATGATCCAGCACGCTCATCGTGGCTTGCGGTGTAATTCTTGTTGAATCATTAACTTATAAGCGCGTAATGCGGGTAAAAAGCTGTAGGTAGCATACCATGAGGTGAGTGATACTGAATGCCATGTGTGGAACAGATGCATTGACAACGCAGACGTGTTTGGCGATTCTTAGGGGAGAAGTCCGTGCTGCACTGCGTTCATAAGCTTCATGCATTGACCTAAAAGCGTATGAAGGGCAGTTGACGTTTGCCTGAATCGTAACCGGCCTGATTTTTCTGGGCTGTTTGCAGCTTTTACGATAATTATTCCGATACACCTGTTTGCCTGCACTCCGTAGTGCACCTGTTTGCGAGGAGGCTCATGAGCCAGCCAGTTTCTATTGCCATCGTCGGTTCGGGATATGTAGGACTTGTTGCTGCGGCATGCTTCGCGGAAATAGGGCATCGCGTAATATGCGTCGACAACGACGAGACCAAAGTGAAGATGCTGCGTGACGGCATTGTTCCGATCCATGAAGAGTATCTTCCAGAACTGCTCAATCGCGACCCCGAGAACAAAGTGGAATTCACCACCGATCTGCGCGCTGCCGCGCAACAATCACAGGTGATATTCATCGCCGTGGGCACCCCGCAAAGCAAGACGGGGAGCGCCGATCTGTCTTACGTGGACGCGGTCGCGAGCGAAATTGCCCGTTCCATCGACGCCTATAAGGTCATCGTTGAAAAGAGCACGGTGCCGGTCTATACGAATGAGTGGATTCGCCGTGTGATTGAGCGCAATGGCGTCCCCAAGGAGCTTTTCGATGTCGCCTCGAATCCCGAGTTCCTGCGCGAAGGGTCGGCGGTCGTGGACTTCTTGCATGCCGACCGCATCGTCATTGGTGCCGAGAGTGAGCGCGCTGGAAAACTGTTGAGCGCCATTTACGAACCACTGACCTCGGGCGCATATTATCGCTTGCCTCAGTCTGTTCCCGGCAGCTGCACTGAGAATAATCCTCCGCCTTTTCTGCTTACCTCCACGAAGGCTGCTGAGCTAATCAAGCACGCCTCGAACGCCTTCCTGGCGATGAAAATTTCATTCATCAATGTGGTTGCCAACATTTGCGAGGCCGTGGGAGCCGATGTCGAACAGGTCTCGCGGGGCGTAGGCATGGATACCCGCATCGGGCCTAAGTTTCTGCGTGCCGGCATCGGGTATGGGGGGTCTTGCTTCCCGAAGGATGTCGCGGCGTTCCGTTATGTCGCCGAGCAACTGGGCGTGGATTTCAATTTGCTGAAGGAAGTGGAAGGCATCAACGAAGAGCAGAAGAAGCGGTTTTTCCAGAAGGTACGTTCGGCGCTATGGACCTTCCGAGGCAAGCGCGTCGGCGTGCTTGGGCTCTCATTTAAGGGTGGAACCGACGATATCCGCGATTCTCCCGCCCTGGGAATCGTCGAGCAACTTCTAAAAGAAGGGTCTAAGGTTACTGCGTACGATCCGGCGGCGTCTGAGCGATCGAAGGAAGTCATCCCACCATCGGAGCGCATGCGCTATGTCGATGACCCCTACACTGCCGCGCAAGACGCAGACGCGCTGCTTATTCTGAGCGATTGGCAGGAATTCGGCGAACTCGATCTTGATCGGCTGCACTATACACTGCGGTATCCCATCGTGATCGACGGACGGAATCTTTATGATCCAGTTGAGATGGTGGAGCGTGGCTTCACTTACCTCAGCGTAGGACGTCCGGTGTCGCTCCAGACGCGCGACTCTGCTGTGGGGAATCGGCTTCCATAGGGCCATTCTCGAAAATGGCGGCTGTCAGCCCTTGGCGTGCAGGCTAAGTCCCTGCCTGCGGTTTGCAAGCTCTCTTTGTTATTTCGAGCCTCATGAGAGTTCTTCTAGTTGCGAATTATGAGCCGGATGCTCAACTGAGCATGCTCCGCTATGCGGAGTTTCTTCGCCGGGGGCTCGAGCAACGTGGGCACGAGATGGAGGTTGTTCATCCTCCGGCCATCTTGAGTAGACTGGTGAGCACTCGCAATCCGCTCTGGAAGTGGCTGGGATACATCGACAAGTTTGTCCTCTTTCCAGCGCGGCTACGGATGAAAGTGCGTAGTGCAGATCTGGTTCATGTCTGCGATCACTCCAATTCAAGCTATCTGCGTTGGACAGGAAAGACCCGCAGGTGATTACCGCCCACGACCTGCTCGCGGTCCGCTCGGCACTTGGACATTTTCCGCAAAACCAGACGAGGCCTACCGGGAAAGTACTGCAACGGCGGATTTTGGCGGGTTTGGCTTCGGCGTGCCACATCATCAGCGTGTCCGCAAAAACGAAAGAGGATTTGGAAGCTTTACTGTCTTCGAAACCAGACATTAAGGTGATACATCACTCGTTGCACGGGCACTACGAGCCGGCCACTGCGACTGAGATTGAAGCGGCACGAGCAGCCTGCGGTTTGAATGCAGGCGACGAGTACCTGCTGCACGTGGGAGGCAACCAGTGGTACAAGAATCGCCTGGGCGCACTGAAGATAGCGCTCGAGTTGCGGAGATACGAGCGCTTCCGCCGCGTAAAGCTGGTGATGGCGGGAGCGCCGTGGCCAGAAGCCATGCAGGCCTTTCGCCGCGAACATGTTTTCGGCGACGCGATCGAGGTGGTCTCTCCCAGCAATGAGCAGATGCGAGTGCTTTATTCCGGGGCGTTGGCGCTATTGTTCCCGTCTCTCGCAGAGGGCTTTGGATGGCCGGTTCTGGAGGCTCAGGCCTGCGGATGCCTGGTCATTACCAGCGACCGGGCGCCGATGACAGAGATTGCCGGACAAGGCGCCATTCTAATCGACCCGGAGAATGCTGCGGTCGCAGCGCAGGTTATCGATTCGAGGATCGGAGAGGCGGAGGTACTAAAACTCGCGGGATGGGAAAATCTGAAACGCTTTACGATGGACGACGTGATCAGACGTTACAACGATGTGTATGAATCTGTGATTGCAGATTCGGTGCGCCGGGCCACCGAGCATAGCGGCAGTTCCGGCGCTTCAGCGAGCAGCTGTTAAGAGACCGACTCCATCTTTCTGAAACATCTGACGAATGCCACGCAAAGCCTGACGCGTACGTTCTTCATTTTCGATGAGCGAGAAACGGACATGGCCGTCGCCATATTCGCCGAAACCGATTCCGGGGCTCACGGCGACCTTCGCTTCTTTGAGCAGGAGTGTTGAAAACTCAAGCGAACCGAGACGTTTGTAAGCCTCTGGTATAGGCGCCCAGACAAACATCGACGCCTTGGGCAGCGTCACCGGCCACCCGAGCTTGTTCAATCCGTGCACAAGAACATCCCGGCGGCTGCGATAGTTTTCGCATATTTCAGTTACGCATTCCTGCGGCCCTTCGAGCGCCAGAATGGATGCCACCTGAATCGGTGTGAAAGTCCCATAATCAAAGTAACTTTTGAGGCGCGCCAAGGCCGCTACCAGCGTCTTATTGCCGACCATGAACCCAACACGCCATCCCGGCATGTTGTAACTCTTCGAAAGAGTAAAGAATTCAACAGCGATCTCGCGTGCTCCGGGGATCTCCAAAATCGACGGCGCACGGAATCCGTCGAAGACAATGTCAGCGTAGGCAAGATCGTGAACCAGGTAAATTCCGTGTTGCAGGCACAGAGCCACAACGCGTTCGAAGAAGGCCAGGTCGACGCATTGTGTCGTAGGATTCGCAGGGAAGTTGAGGATCAGCATTTTCGGTTTAGGGTAGGTGAGTGGAATGGTCTGCTCAAGTTCCGCCAAAAAGCTGTCCGTGTCATGAATTGCGATGCTGCGAATGTTGGCGCCGGCAATTACCGGGCCATAGATGTGGATGGGGTAACTGGGATTGGGGACCAGGACCATGTCGCCCTGGTCCAGTGTTGCGAGGCAGAGGTGTGCGATGCCTTCCTTTGAGCCGATGGTGACGATGGCCTCGGTCTCCGGATCTAACCGAACGTTGTAGCGGCGCTCATACCAGTGAGCGATTGCCTTCCGGAGCCGGGGAATGCCGCGGGAGAGCGAGTACCGGTGGGTATCCGGTTTGCGAGCAGCCTCGATCATTTTGTCGACGATATGCTGCGGCGTGGCGCCGTCAGGATTGCCCATACCGAAATCGATAATGTCTTCCCCTCGCCGCCGGGCTGCGGCCTTCAACTCGCTGGTGATGTTGAATACGTAGGCTGGGAGCCGCCTGATTCTCGAAAATTCTTCCACCTGTTTCCTCTTCCGTTCTGGTTACTATAGCGCTCGCGCTTGCGGCTCGATATTCAGAACAACGAGCCGGAGGCCTCCACATCCAGGGCCTCAAGAAAGTCGGCTAGGATGCGGATCTTGGGAACGGAAAGTTCTTGTGCTCGCTTCAGGCGCAGTTTCGGAGGGAGATCTGTCAGGGCCTTCTTCAAGACAGGCGCTATATCGCTAAAGCGAGCGTAACGGGTGTCACGGCCCACCTTCGAGGCCGCCCGCATGATGCCGATCGCGCCCAACTGTTCGAGAATGTCGGCGTCCCGCAGGATGGTAGCTTCGATCGTTTGTGGATCATTCTGCGGCTGATGGGTGCGAATTGCATTGAGGACCGCAGGGATCTTTTCGCTCTGAAATCCCGCCTCGCTCAGGAGGGCTGTCGTGCGATCGCAGGCATATTTCACGTGGTCCCAACGCAGAAGCTCGTCATGATCTTCAGGTCGGTTACCGACGAAGACTCCGATATCATGAAGCCAGGCGGCGGCCCAGACGATGTCGTCATCGTAAGTCAACTCTTCCCCAATTTTCCGCGTCAATTCGTACAAGCGTGGCTGATGACCGTATTTGTCGACTGGACGCGCTTCGTGCTCGATAATGTCAGCAATCAAGGTGCGAAAATCCTCTGCCATGGGTTCAGTCTAGCCGAGAGGGTTATTTGGCACCATGACGGTGGCATTTGTTGTCGTATTTCTAGACCCTCACCTGTACAGTACTTTGTGATTGTGTCGTTGGAAGTACTCCAGGCTGGGGATAAGGTTCCGGAACTACGGGTTTTGGGGACGGTAATGGCTACTTCGGAATTCATACGGAAAACGGGTGCGGCCGTTGAGCAGGCGACCGGCTTGCCAGTACGCAAGCGATCGCGTGCGGGCAGCGCGGTGGGGCCTTCGATGGCCACTTCGCTGCTCATGATGCTGAACGATGCTTTGGCCATCCTGCTGGCATTCGGCACGGCGCTGGTCTTGCGCGCCATCCTTTTCGACAAGACGGCTCGATTCTCCGGCTTTCCGCATGACGTCACCAGCGCGCCCGTTGGGATGGCCTATCTCCTTTGCTTCATACTGGCGTTCATTCTCGTTGCGCGGCGCTATGGGCTCTATTCGCCCATCCCGCTGGGCACGGGGGCCCATGAGATTCGCCTGATCGTGCAGGCGTGTCTCAATGCCGGCCTTCTGCTCTGCGGCGGCCTGTACATGACACATAGCCTGAGCATTTCCCGAGCTCTGGTCCTGCTGCTTATTCTGAGCACGATCATTTCCCTTTCCATCCGCAGGGCGGTCTGGAGAGTGGC
>JBAVYX010000227.1:0-11106 GCA_049588475.1 Silvibacterium sp.
CACGCTTCCCAGCTCCGTGGATCCGGGGCAAGTGAACGCCCGCTGTGACAAGGGCGTGCTGAAGATCAGCTTGGCCAAGAAGGCCGAAGCCAAGCCCACACAGATCAAAGTCAATATTGGCGGGGCGAAGACTCTCGAAGCCAAAGTTCCCGGCAAGGCTGCGTAAAATTCAGGAGCCGGTGGCAGTGATGGGAGGCGGATTATACCGCCTCCCATTTAGTTTCTCCTTCACGCGCCTCGGGCGCGGTGTCTAGTCCGTCTGACTCAGCGATCTGCCAGCACCGGAATGCGAAGGAGCGCCCGCATCGAACATCTGGCCCACGAGCCAGTCGTAATCCGCCCATTCCGACCGGCTTACTACTGAAGCGCACACTTAGGTTCGCAGCAATTAGACCACTTCGCTATCGACTTCGGATGTAAAGGAAAACTTTACGGCTTATGTTATGGCGAAGTCATGGATGCAGCTTCTGCTCTAAATTCGGCACAAACAGCGGCTGGGCATAGGCTTCTAATCGATGCGCCGCCGCCAGCGCCAATTCATAGGCGGTTCGTGCACTGTTTTTGTCGCCTAATGCCGTCTGGGCGTCTCCCAAGGCCATCTGCGCCAGCAAATTCTCCGGCTGCAAAGCGACAGCCTTCTTGGCCGCAACCAAAGCCTCTGCGGGCCTATTCCCCCTCAGCAGGATTTTCGACTTTTGGACTGCTCCCAACGCCGCTGCTTCAGGCACATGGAAATCGCCACGGTACACAAACACGCTGTGATCGATCTGCTCCGCCATCGGCATCCACCGAAATCGCTCGAAGACATTCAACTGGTCGCTGGGCCAGTCACAGGCTTCCAGATCGTCTGCGCTTAACAGGAGGTTGCCATGGATGGTTTCTGGCACGTCGACCGGCAGGATCTCTCCTCCGGTATGGGCCGTGGGCAGCGGATGGCAGGGAATGCCATAGGCTTGCGGCCGAAGGTCTGGATAAGCGGAATAGGCGAACCAGCACTCCTCGCCAGGATGGGCGTCAACCCATTGCTTGACGTGTGGCAGTTGCTGCGCCCAATCCACACTGGAGTCGCTCAGGTATTTGTGTGTGTTCGCCGCTCCGCCCCAGGCTTCGTTGGCGTACGCCATCTCTGCCGGAAACACAGCCAGGGCAGAAACGACATGACACGCCACCAATCCTCCACCGATCCAAATCCAGCGTCGGCTATGCTGCGCGAGCGCTGTTAGACCCGCTGCTGCCAGCAACGCGGCCAGTGGATACAAGAACAGAACATGACGAGTGCCGATGTTCATACCGCTGAGGATCGCCACAGTCAGATAGATAGCGCCAGGCACAACCAGGTATGCCAATTCTCTTCTCTGCCTGAGCCGCCTGGTGATCAGCGCAATCCCTGCCAAAACCACCAGACCGATCAAACCCAGAGAAGTCTTGATGGACAGCGCGACTGGAAAGTACCACCAAACACCGTGAGCATAGTCGTGCCCTAGCAGGAAGATGGGATACTGCTGCGCTGCATAGTGGATGTCAGTCATCCCCACCAGGTAGGATTCTGGCAGCAACCGCCGGTTGGCGAGATGTCCTATCACCCAACTGTTCATCCCCTTGAGGGGTGCAGAGTATTCGCTCAGCGTCGGGTTCATAACCAGCCCTGCCGGTCTGGCCGCATAGCGAAAACCGTAGAAAGCCCAGAGCACCACAACCGCGAGGACCACGATGGCTGCAAATCCGCCAAACAGAGTCCCAGCCATCCGCTTGCGCCGTCCCCGCTCGGCACAGGCGATCTCTACCAGGGTCAAGCCCAGCAGGATCGGAGCCAGCAAAATCCCACTGTGCTTGGCCGACAGCGTGAGTCCAGCGGCCAAGCCGGTCAGTAACAGACGAATCACAGATGGCTGCTTTGCGTAACGGTAGAAGCAATAGATTGTGGCCAGAAGAAAGCAAGTGACGCCGACATCGGTTGTTACCAAGTCACTGTTGGCCAGCAAATTGGGCTCGAATACCGCCAGCAGCAAAGCCAGCAGTCCCGCTCGCTCGCCAAAAAACTCCTTACCCATCAGAAACACAATCACTGAAAGTCCCGCAGCAAAGACACCTGCTGCCAGGCGCATGCGGAAGAGCAGGCGATGGCTTTGGCCATCATTACGTTCCAGAAAATCACGGCCATCCCGGTACGCCTCTGTCTTGAACATTCGCTGTTGCAGCGGAGGCACCCAAAGCTTCTCCTGCAGCAGAGGCAGTGTCGCTACCAGCTTCACCAGCGGCGGATGCTCGGGATTCAGACCGTAGTCGCCGCTATGCCACATCATGTAGCCGGCGAAAATATGGTCGCCCTCATCGAAGGTGAGCGACTCGCCATGAACGATGATCGCAACCAGGATCATCTGCAAGATGATCAATCCGCCTGCAAAGGACCAGACGGGCATTTTCAATCTATTCATCGACCCTCCGCCTCCACAGATTTACGGGTGTAATGCAGTAGCTAATGAAAACGCTATGCGCAATTATTCGCGCCTCAATTTTAGGGAGTTCCACGAAGGACCGTTTTTCGGACGGATTCCTCCGCACCTAGCCGTGTAACGTGCCAGCCGTCGATATGCCCTTGACTTGATTGTCGCGCACGACTGAGAAACAAAATACGCGCTTCACTCTACCGATACTCAGTCTGGACGAATAATAAATCGTCAATGCACTCATCTACGACGGGACACACCAGGCACCTTGAGAGAGTTCGGCTTGTCGGACACATGGGGTCCCGTAGTCCCGCAAAGAGGGGCGGTAACTCGCTGCCTGGCCCCAAACGGGCAACTTACCGAAATCCGGTGCCAGTTCAACCGGTCGATGCAACACTGGCTTGAAGTTTACTCGCGGGAGTTTCAAAGCCCAAAGTTTTCCGCGGGCGTTGATTGAGGCACAGCGCTACTTTGTCGAGATCGGATTGAGAATATGCAGATAGATCTGTTTTCTTAGGAAAGTACTGTCTCAGTAGCCCGTTTGTGTTTTCATTGGTGCCCCGCTGCCAGGGGCTCTGCGGATCGCAGAAGTAGACGTCCACATTTGTGGCGACTGTGAAGCTCTTCTGTCTCGCCATCTCTCATCCTCGATCCCACGTCAACGAGCACCTTAAAGACGCGGGGAGCCGAGCACATGAAATCATCTGTAGGAAGATCATGAGCCGATCTGCTTGCCGATTCTACTGATCTCGCTTCGGAGCCATGAGTGCGCAGCATCGGTATTGACTCGCGGATGCCAGATCATCAGGTACTTGAAGCCGGTTATCTCTCCCGGTGCCTTCAGCACCTTGATTTTGCGATTTTCCGCCTCCAGTGCTGCGAATCGCCGGGGTGCGGTAAGAATCAGTTTCGTTCCAGGAATACACCGCGTGGCCGCTCCAAAATATGGCAGTGTAATCACGGTTCGACGGCGGTGGCCGTGAGCCGCGAGACGTTTCTCCGGTATATGTTGCGAACCTTCGACGACGTCGACGCCAATATGCTCGGCCGCGAGGTATTGTTTGAGCGTGAGTTGACGATGGTAGGGTGCGTCCGCTGCCACGACGCAGACAAGTTCTTCCTCGTAGATGACCTCGGTCAGTAGCGGCGAGGGCACATGGCCTTCATCGCCAACCAAAGCAAGATCGAGCCTACCGTGGCTCAGGTCTTCAAAGACATCTCCTCTCCAACCTGCGAATGTGAAGCGAACCTGCGGTGCCACGGGGAGAACCCCGCGACAGAGAATGGGTGCAATGATTGAGGTCGCGTTGTCTGTCGCCGCAATCCGGAAGGAACAATGTTCTGTCACTGGGTCGAAGGTCGAACCCGAGATGAGCCGATCCAGTTTCGGCAACATGATCTCCAGCTCTTGAAGAACACGTTCCCCTTGCGGTGTTGGCTCATATCCCTTCGCCGTCCGCACCAGCAGATCATCATGAAACGTATCGCGCATTCGCTGAAGAGCGCGGCTCACCGCTGGCTGGCTCAGCAGCAACCGCTTGGCGGCACGCGATACGTTGCGCTCTTCGGCAAGTACTGAGAACACAACTAGAAGATTTAAGTCAGCTTGACGTAGCTGCGTCACGCGCATACCCAATATTAGCATTATGCATTGGACGTATAACTACGCCAGGTTCAATCTCTTTTTAGCGACGGACTTTCAGTTCGAAGAAGCCGCAAAAAAGGAGAACCACCATGAGAAAGACAGCTATCGTAACCGGCGCATCCCGCGGCATCGGACGCACCATTGCTCTTCGTCTCGCGGCCGACGGATTTGGCGTCGTCGTCAACTACGCCGGCAACGCAGCCAAAGCAGAAGAGGTCGTCAACGAGATCACCAGTTCAGGCGGACGCGCCCTTGCCATCCAGGCTGATGTGGCCAATCCCGAAGACGTGAAGCAGCTCTTTGAGAAGACCCTCAAGGCCTTCGGACAGATCGACGTCGTCGTTAACAACGCAGGCATCATGCCTCTTTCGCCAATCGCCAAGGGCGACGTGGAGACCTTCGACAGGGTGATCGCCACGAACCTGCGCGGAACATTTCTGGTTCTCTCGCAGGCCGCGCAGCACGTAGCCGAGGGAGGCCGTATCATCGCATTCTCCAGCAGCGTTCTCGCTAAGAACTTTCCTGCGTACGGCCCTTACATCGCCTCCAAGGCAGGCGTCGAAGGCCTTGTCCATGTCCTCGCCAACGAGCTTCGCGGACACAAGATTACGGTCAACGCGATTGCACCTGGACCTGTAGGGACGGAGCTTTTCCTGAACGGCAAGACTGAAGAGCAGATCACACAGATCAGCAGCATGGCGCCGCTTGAGCGCCTAGGTCAGCCCGACGATATCGCAAACGTCGTCTCCTTTCTTGCCGGCCCCGACGGGGGATGGGTCAACGCCCAGGTGCTTCGCGCAAACGGCGGCTTTGCATAAACAGCAGGCATCATCCCCAGTCATCCTTTCCATTCCCATAACCCGAAGTACAGGAGAATCGATATGAAGAACATCATCGTCATCACAGGAGCTTCGAGCGGCTTTGGCGCCCTCGCGGCACGCGCTCTCGCCATCGCAGGTCACACCGTTTACGCGAGTATGCGCGAGACCACTGGCCGCAACGCTGCACAGGTAAAGGCTGCAAAACAGTTCGCCCTAGAAAACGGCGTGGATCTTCGCACGCTTGAGCTTGACGTAGCCTCGCAGGAATCAGCCCATCAGGCCATCAAAACCATTGTTGAGAAAGACGGCCGTCTCGATGTCGTTATCCACAACGCGGGACACATGGTCTTCGGTCCAGCCGAAGCCTTCACTCCCGAACAACTTCTGGAGGTCTATGACACCAACGTGCTCAGCACGCAGCGCGTCAATCGTGCCGCGCTACCGCAACTGCGCAAGCAGAAAAAGGGACTGGTCGTCTGGGTTGGAAGCACCAGCACTCGCGGTGGCACGCCGCCTTATCTTTCGCCCTACTTTGCGGCGAAAGCAGCTATGGATGCGCTCGCTGTCAGCTATGCCGCAGAGCTGAATCGCTGGGGCATCGAGACCTCGATCATCGTTCCCGGAGCCTTCACCTCCGGCACGAATCAATTCGCCCATGCCGGTGCACCAGCAGACAAGGCGCGTCAGGCCGAGTACGACAACGGCCCTTACGCGCACCTCGGCGACGACATCATGAAGGGTTTCGCCGCGACAGCGCCCGCTGAAGCTGACGTAGCCGATGTCGCGAAAGCTATCGTCAACGTTGTGGACATGCCCTTCGGTAAGCGTCCGTTCCGAGTGCACATCGATCCCGCGCAGGATGGTGCGGAGATCGTCAACGGAGTTGCAGATCGCGTTCGCACCGAAATGTACCGCAACATCGGTCTGTCGGATCTGCTGGCTCCGGTTGCGTTTTCGCTCTGATTCTGGGTACGGCTGAGAACGGCAAACTCGTCGTTCTCTCAAGCAGCGTCAGAATGCTGGCAAACAGGCCGCATGGGCTTACGAAATTTCTTGTTTACAAGGAGAAAACAGTGAAGACACAACAAATGACGAAGTACATCCTTGGAGGCGTGATCGCTGTAGGTCTCACCCTCTTCTGCGCTTCGTCGAACGCGCAAGCGAAGGAGAAGAAGATGAATGAAGCACTGACCATCAACGGAGACGGCGCTCAACGCAATCCAGATATCCACTGGCCCACGGGACAGCACCCGGAAGACGCTGACCTCTATGCCCACAACGAGACTATGATGAATGCGAGTTGCGAAACCGTGTTTGCGAATATCGTCGTTGCCCAATCGTGGTCGAGCTGGTATCCCAACTCTCACAATGTCGTCGTTCATGACAGCCCGGATAGCAAACTGCGCGAAGGGACGAAGTTCTCCTGGGACACGTTCGGTGTTCACATCGAGAGCACTGTTCACGAGTTCGTGCCCAACAGCCGGATTGGCTGGTGGGGTCTGGGCACGGGAATGAAGGCTTATCACACGTTCCTGCTGGTTAAAACTGACCGGGGTTGCCGCGTTATCACCGAAGAGGTCGTGCGAGGCGAAGGAGCTATCAAATTCCGCCAGGAGCAGCCGAATGCAATGCACGACGGCCACGAGCTTTGGCTAAAGGTCATCAAAGAGCGCTCTGAAAAGCAGAACTAGAGGTGACGTCTTGGCATCGAGTCTGCTTGGCTCGACCCGTCACGCTTCGATAGCAGTTAATCGCATCCGGACCGCTGAGGCTCGTTACCTATTCATGGTTGTAATTGCTGAATGCTTCGTTGCGACAGTGATCACGACGGTGTGCCCTCGCTCACCGCGGAAGAGACGAAATCGATAAAGACTCTCACTTTGGGTGGGACGTAGTTGCGAGATGGATAGACAGCGTAGAGGGGAAAGTATTCATCACCCCACTCCGGCAGCAGTTTGACGAGTGCTCCCGCGTCGAGCATTGGTTTGACGGCGACTTCAAGGACCTGCGCGATCCCCCAGCCAGCAACACAGATACCGTGTAAATTGACGATGTCACTCACGATCAGGCTTCCCTTCGTTGCGATCTTCACAATCTTCCGGCCACGGTGATATTCCCATTGAAACGTTTTGCCGGTCTCCGGATTGCGATAGTCAATGAGAGTGTGCCCGCTCTTGAGAAGATCGCCGGGATGAGTCACCCTCATATGCTTTGCGAGGTATTCAGGGGCCGCGACCGTGATGACGCGCGTGTCCAGAAGCTTCTTTGCAATCAATCTGGATGAAGGCAATTCGCCCACGTAGAGAGCGATATCAAGACCCTCGCCAACGAGGTCTCCAAGCTTGTCGCTGCTGATGAACTCTACGGAAAGTTCAGGGTAGTCTTCGAGAAAAGCCTTGAGCTGCTTCCCGTCGATCACATGGGCCAGGGTGGGGTGCATCTTGACCCGCAGCCTTCCGCGCACTCTGGACCGTTCTTCCGCTGTAGCGGTAAAGGCATCTTCAAAACCCTGCAGCAAGGGCTCCAGCCGCTCAAACAGTCCGCGGCCGTCGTCGGTCAGCGAAACCGACCGCGTGGTCCGGTCAAGAACGCGGACACCGAGGCGCTTCTCGAGTCGTGCAACGGCCCGGCTGGCAACCGACTGAGACAAATCCAGCGACCTGGCGGCGTTGGCAAAACTTCCGCACCGGACCACCGCCACGAAGACATTGGAATCGCTCAGGGTCTGCTCATCGAATCTCATGATTATCGCTTTCAGCGCAATACTACTATGCATCATATGCGCGAACCTCCACAATCCGTCCGGGCGTCATATACCCGTGCCGAGTCTTCGGCTACCGAGGAGGGAATATGGTTGCAGTCACTGGAATCACAGGCAAGGTTGGAAGCCGGGTTGCGCGCGGTCTTATCGCACAGGGACAAACAGTGCGAGCAGTTGTCAGGAGTCGGGCGAAGGGCGATGAGTGGGCAGCCCTGGGCTGCGATGTATTCGTCGCGAGCATCGACGACGCAGAGGCAATGACGGAGGCCTTCCGCGGTGTGAACGATGTCTTCCTGATGACCCCTCCGAACTACGATCCCGAACCTGGTTTCCCGGATACCCAACAAAATGCGGTGGCGATCCGCACGGCAATCGAAGAAAGCCGTCCCGGAAAGGTTGTCTTCCTGTCGACAGTTGGAGCTCAGGTCACAGAGCCGAACCTGCTCAACAACTCCGGGATGACCGAGGCAATGCTGCGCACCGTGCCGGTTCCAGTGGCATTTCTACGGGCGGCATGGTTCATGGAGAATGCCGCCTGGGATATCGAATCCGCGAAGAGTGGGGTGGTGCACAGCTTCCTGCAACCGCTCGATCACCGGATTCCGATGGTTGCAACGGAAGACATTGCCCAAACTGCAGTCGAACTGTTGGGTGAATCCTGGAAAGGCGTTCGCATCGTCGAGTTGGAAGGGCCAGAGCGTTACTCCTCCAATGACGTGGCTGCTGCGCTTGCGAGCGCACTCGGCACCCCTGTGCGGAACGAAATAGTTCCTCGCTCCACGTGGGAAGAACTGTTCCGCTCGCAAGGAATGAAGAATCCGCTTCCCCGCATACGCATGGTCGACGGTTTCAATGAAGGCTGGATCGATTTTAAATCAGGACAGAGCGGTTCGCGAAAATCCGGCACCACGCTGCAGGCTGCTCTTCAGGCGCTGGTCTCAGAAAAACAAAGCTGAGCCTGCACTCACGCCACCACATGAAAGGGACGCAACGATATGAGCCGCATGTTCATCACCGGATCTTCAGACGGACTTGGATTGATGGCTGCGCAATTGTTACTCGAACAGGGGCACTCTGTCGTCTTACATCGCGCAATGTCCAACGCGCTGAAGCAGCGCATGGCAAACTTCGTGGGGCCGAAGATATCGTCACGGGCGATCTCGCCAACCTGCAACAGATGCGTTCGGTCGCAGATCAGGTCAACGCACTCGGGGCCTTCGACGCCGTCATTCACAACGTAGCTGTCGGCTACCGCGAACCGCGGCGCGTCGAAACGGAGGATGGGTTTGCCCATGTCTTCGCGATCAACAGCCTCGCGCCCTACGTCCTCACCGCACCGATCCATCCGCCTCGTCGACTCATCTACATCAGCTCAGGACTGCACAGGCAGGGTGACCCGAGTCTCAGCGAACTGAACTGGACGCAACGCCCAGGCAAGGTCAACAGGCCTTCGCAGCTCCACAATGTTCTCCTTGCGATTGCCATGGCCCGCCGGTTGCCCGGCGTGCTTTGCAATGCGATGACACCCGGCTGGGTGCAAACGAAGATGGGCGGACCCGACGCCAAAGATGATCTCGACCAGGCACACCGTACACAGGTATGGCTTGCGGCAAGTGACGACCCTGCCAGTCAGGTCTCTGGAAGATATTTCTATCACTTCAAAGCCGCAGAACCTCTGGCGGCCGCATTGGACGGCAGTCTGCAGGATAGCTTCGTCGCTGCCTGTGTCCGTCGCTAAGTCACTCCGTCTCAAAATCGGTGGAGACACTGAGTTCCTTCCATATTCGTGCTTCCTCTAACCGCGCAAGATCGTTCTTCTCCACCGCGGCGTACGCATCGCTGCCGAGCAACAGTCGCAACGGAGGGTTTCGCTCCTGCGTCAGCTGAAGGATCGCCTGAGCCGCCTCTTTTGGATCACCAGGCTGCTTCCCGTTGTAGTTGCGCTGAAATCTTGCGGTAGCTCCAACAGTCGAGTCGTATGCGGGATGACCTTCGCTCAGTTCGGTGGAACTCCCCGCGAAGTCAGTACGGAACCCACCTGGTTCAACAATTGTGACCTTGATGCCGAGTGGTGCTACTTCGCGCGACAGCACTTCAGAGAAGCCTTCGACACCCCATTTCGCCGCTGAATAAGGCCCACGTCCCGGAGGGCCGATCCTTCCGCCCACCGATGAAAACTGAATGAAGTGACCTGTCTTCTTTTCGCGAAAATATGTAAGAGCTGCCTTGGTCACAATAATCGTTCCGAAGAGATTCGTTTCGATCTGTGCCCGGAATTCCGATAGAGGCGTGTCTTCGATGGACGAAAGATTGCCATATCCCGCATTGTTGATGACCACATCCAGCGAGCCAAATAGATCGGTCGCCGCCATTACCGCGTTTGCTGCTGCTGCTTCGTCGGTAACATCCAACGCGAAGAGCTTCACCTGATCACCATATCGTTCCGACAGATCAGCCAGCGACTCAATGCCCCGAGCTGTCGCCAACACCTTATTGCCCGCAGCAAGGCCCGCTTCAACAATTGCGCGACCCAGACCGCGAGAGCTGCCGGTGACTAACCATACCTGCGCCATTCATCCTCCTCTATATCGAAGCCAACCACCCGGATATTCTGGAGAAGCTTCTCAAACTCAGGATTGGATGCGCGATGGGTATACGAACGGACTTGTTAGTTACGGAGGAAATCGCCGAATCTTCAGATCTCAGGGCTACTCCCTTCGAGTTCGAGAGAGCCAAGAGGGTTGAGGCGGCGCGTTGTTTCCTTCGTTCCCGTAATCTGCGGCCAAATCGGCCATAGTGTTGAGTGTCTCTCCGGCCAGCAAGGCTACGAACCCCGCTTTTGGATATGGCGCCCCTCATTTGAGCGCCAGAGGGACCTCAACCCTCCTGAAGTGTGTTGCTCAGCGCACATGTCCAGATTGCCGACCAACCGGCAACTTGGAGGCTCGATCAGGCGGGATTCCCATTTGCGGCCCGTTTATCAAATTCGCGCCGACATCGTTGAGGCGTCCGCATACCGTCATTACCGCCGTCGTCCAGTTTTCAAACTCGCGCCCAACTTCGAGTTGACCGGTGCGCGAACGCCTCCGTCAACGCCGATGGGATGGCGAAGTTCAGCATTAATAATTTTGAGTCGGGTACTCTCGTCGGATCGTCACCGCCAAGGTGTTGACAGTGTTTCAAATCGGCCTTCAATATTTGACAACGATGGATCATTGCATGAAGGAGTCCTTTTATGACTGAAACCACATCCGCTCAGACGTCGGGTGACGGTGTGCGCGGATCTCAAGCGAACACAGGTAACAAACTGCAGGCGAAGAGTGTTCTAACGAAGATTGCAGCGTTTGTTGCAGATCGAAATATCCCTTTCCTTGTTTGCAGCATTGGAATGATCGTGATGTTGCTGTGGGCAGGCAAGTTCAAAATGACAGC
>JBAVYX010000228.1:0-7860 GCA_049588475.1 Silvibacterium sp.
ACGACAATCTCAACCTCGCCAAGGCGTCTGAAAACGGCCTCTCCCCCGAGTACTATCAGTACCTGATCTCCGGCGGTACGGGCCAGACATCGAAGACTCCCGATCAACGCATTTCGCATGTGGACAACCTGCCTCCGGGACCGTTCCAGCTGACCAACGGCTCGACGTTCACCTATAACTCCTATGCAGCGAGCCCGGTTCACCGCTTCTACCAGATGTGGCAGCAACTGAACTGCGATCGCAGCAAGGTCTCGGCCACCAACGGCTCGGGCTGCGATGCAGGACTGTTTGCCTGGGTGGAAGTAACTGTGGGCGCAGGCACGAACGGCATACACCAGCCGGCGAACTTCAGCACGGAGTACCTGCCAGGGTCCGTCACCACAGGTGAAGGGTCGACTGCTCTTGGCTTTTACAACGTGCAGAAGGGCGACGCTCCCTATTTCAAGCAACTGGCCGATACGTACGCGATGAGCGATAACTTCCACCAGTCGGTGAACGGCGGGACCGGCGCGAACCACATCATGCTGGGACACGGCGACGCGATCTGGTTCAGTGATGGCAAGGGGAATGCTTTACGGCCGCCGCATAACCAGGAAGTTGCGGCGGGTACGGCCAACGCCGGCGTGGTGGATGAAGTTGAGAATCCCAATCCGGCTCCCCACACCAATAATTGGTATGCGGAGGACGGTTACGGTGGCGGTTCTTTCGGATCACCATCGTACGGCGGTGGCTCCTACTCGGAGTGCTCCGACTCAACCCAGCCTGGCGTCGGCCCGATTGTTAAGTACCTGCAGTCGCTGCCGAATCCGATCGATCCGCGCTGCGAGAAGGGTCACTACTATCTGCTGAACAACTACAACCCGGGATACTTCGGCAACGGCAACAATGCCTTTACCGACACAAACGCGAATAACACGGTCTTTACCATTCCGCCGTCGTCGGTGCCCAGCATCGGTGACACGATGAATGCCGCACACGTCTCTTGGAAGTACTACGGAGACCAGTGGAGCAATTACATTAACGATCCATATCAGCTGAACTATGGCGCGATCGGCAACAAAACAGACGAGTACTGCAACATCTGCAATCCGTTCCAGTACGACACCTCGACCATGCTCAATCCGCAGACCCGCGCCTCCCACATCCAGGACTCAGTCGACCTGTACAACGGCATCGCCCAAGGAAAGCTACCGGCGGTCTCTTTCGTCAAGCCCAGCGGACTGGTCGACGGCCACCCGTCGTCGTCGAAGCTGAACCTGTTTGAAGGGTTCGTCAAAAAGATCGTCGATGGCGTGGAGGCCAGTCCAGCGCTCAGGGACAATACGGCCATCTTCATCACCTTCGACGAGGGCGGAGGCTACTATGACTCCGGTTATGTGCAGCCGCTCGACTTCTTCGGCGATGGCACGCGCATTCCGCTGATCGTTGTTTCGAAATACACCAAGGCTGGCCACATCTCGCACGACTACTCCGATCACGTTTCGATTCTAAAGTTCATCGAACGCAACTGGGGCCTGCCAACTGTCACAAACCGCAGCCGTGACAACTTCCCCAACCCGATTACCGCACCAGCCAGCCCCTACGTACCGGTCAACAGCCCGGCCATCGACGATCTCTTCGGCCTGTTCGACTTCCCAAACAACAACTAGCAGTACGCCATCAACAAAAGAGGCCGGAGTTGGACACCAGCTCCGGCCTCTTCTTATTCCAGCCTCGCGGCAAAAAAATCCTGCAATGGGGAATGGAGATCACTTCCGGACCGTCGACCACATGCTCGAACCTTCAACCTCGGAGCTCGAATAAGGATCAGTATCGCACCTGGATGAATCACTACCCTCTTCGCATCAGTGGACATCGTCAACCACAATTTTCGTGTCGCGTGTGCCGGACAGTTGGTATACATCGGAACAAGCAATGGTTACCACCATCCCAAGATGATGCTGCTAAATGGCTAACGCTGGCATAAGCCGGTGACCGAGAAGCCAATATTAAACACGGTAGAATCGAGCCTGGTTAACATGACCTCCGAGGTGCAGATTCGCTACACCGGACCGCGGCTTCAGCCGGAACGCAACGAAGCCGGCCGGAAGGACCCGGTCCGTGCCAATGGCCGCCCTGTTACGCGCATTATTGTCCGCTTCGAAGGCTATCCGGGACGATAACCTCTGGCATCGCCACATGCTGGAACATTCCGCCAAGGAAAGGATGCGTCCCTTTGAGATTCTCGCCCCGGTTTAAAGGAACACTTTGTAACACACTACTCCGCGTGCCGGATCGCCTCTTTGAGCAACTGGCTCGCATTCTCCACCACCGGCTTGCCGTGCCCCATCACAATCCGCTTTGGCTCCAGCGTCGCCAGTTTGCGTGCGCTCGCAACTGCCGTGGGCGTATGCCATGTTCCCCAGTTCGGCAGCGGAAACACCGCCGGACAATCGCCTGCCACCCGCAATCCGCCGACATTCGTCAGCGCATCGCCGGCAATCAGCGTGCCCGAGCGAGGATCGAAGAACGAAAGATGTCCCGGTGTGTGGCCCGGCGTCGCGATCACCATCAGCGAGCCATAGCTCTCCCTGTCGCTCAACAGCGCAGAAGGGACAGTCTCAACTTTAGGAAAGCTTCCTCGGACCTTATCCGGAGCCTCGCCGGGCTCTGTGCGAAAGTCGCGCGTCAGCAGGCGCGATTCCCTCCGCCCCACGGCAACTTCAACCCCAATCAGTTTATTGGACAGCACATCCAGCGAGCCGATATGGTCGCCATGCACATGAGTCAGCAGAATCCGCCGCAGCGAACGATTCAACGAGCTGGCAGCCGCATAAATCCCATTGGCGGAGCCGGCCACCATGGTGTCGACTAGTGTCAGGCCGTCATCTTCGCGGACCAGAAAGCAATTCACCAGACCAAAACGGGTAAGTTGAATAATCTCCGGGGTAATTTCAATCAGTTTCATTCAGGGTTGCATTCTCTATCTGATTTCATGATACGGGACCTGCGATGCCGCTCTAGAACTGGTTGCATAAATAGGTTTTGAACGGGCACGGCTTCAGCGGTGCCGCAAAAACCGAAAAAGACATAGGGCTTTAGCCCCTGGGGTGTGGGGTTTAATTGTCGGATTGGATTCATACAACCCGCCTCTAGACGCCTGGTTGAGGCGCTTCGTCCTCAATTACAAGTTCGTCCACCGATATCCCCAGCAGTTGCCCGACCTCCCTGAATCTCTCCTTCCAGGCTCCTGTCCCGCGTGCTTCCGCACTCGCTGTCTCTTTCTTAGATGGCCCCGTATTTTGAGTTAACGTCCCGTACAGCCTTCTATAGACGTCATACCAGAGATTCTGTGCCTGCCACAGGTTCAGCTCAAACGGCAGCTCCGAGATCGCCCGCGCCACCAGCAGAGCATTCTCGAGCGCCGACGTCTGCTCCGCCTCTTCGACTACTTTTTCGCGCAGCTCCACCATCGCCCGCTTCATCTTTTGGTCCGCAATGTAGCTCAGCAGCGGTTTATCCAGCTCCACCTGGTCCGCTCGTGCCAGCCCGAGATAAGTCCGGATCTGGATCGCATCGATCGGATCGCTCTCCAGCGCCCTCCGCAGACCGGCATTGACCGCGAACGTCGCCGCCAGCGTCAACGCCGCCGGCCGTTGCAATCCGCTCTGGCTCAGGAAGTGCAGCAGTGAAGCCTGGTCCTCGTAGATCGACGCCAGGCTCGCCTCCACCCGCTGCAGTCTGGGCTTCAGAATCAGCTCCACGATCCGCTGCTGTTCATCCTTGAACAGCGACTGGATGGAGTACGTCGTCCCTGCAAAATTCCGGTCGAAGCTGCGAATCACCTCCGGGAAATCGGCCCGGATCACCGCCGCCCGCGCCGAGCGCACGAATTCCTCGTGCGCTGCCTCCTCGTCCGGGTTGTATCGCTTCACCGCCGCCGTAATGTTCTGATCGCCGAAATGCATCACCGCGAAGATTATCGTCTCCTGCTCCTCGCTTATCTTCGACCGGATATGCGCCTTCCCTATCACCAGCCTGCCACGCCCCGAGGTTTCTACCTCATACGCCAGTCGCTGGATCGAGTAGCAGAATAGGTCCGTCTGCTCCGGATAGCTCTTGAAGACCGAGCTGATCGCGTAGTGCGCCCCTACCTGCTCCAGCCTCACCTGCATCCCCCTCACCCAGTTGAGATACACAGTGGCACCGTCTTTCCGATCCGGAAGATTGCTCTTCGCCTCCCCCAGTTGCCGCATGAACTCCGCTTCAAAGCCTGCCGCATCCTCTCCGAAAAGCTTTTTCGCCAGCTGCAGCACACGCCCCGCATACGCAATAATCTGCACCGTCTCAATGCCTGAAATCTCGTCGAAGAACCACCCGCAGCTGGTGTACATCAGCTGTGCGTGTCGCTCCAGCTCCATCAGCTCCAGCGCAGCCGTCCGTTCCGCGGAGTTGAGATTGTGCGACGCATGCGTGGCCAGGAATGCGTCCACGCTCTCCCGGCTGCGATCCAGCACTACCGAGATAAACCCATTGCGCGCCGCATCCTCATCCTTGAACAGGTCTGCTCCCCGCCGTTTCGCCAGCGAAACCACCGCGTCCCGTAGCCAGTCCAGCGCCTCCCGCAGCGGCTTTCTCCACTGCTGGTTCCATCCCGGAATCCCGCTGTTGCACCCGCAGTCCGATCGCCACCGCTCCACGCCGTGTACGCAGCTCCATGCTGTATCCTCGAAAATCTCCGCCTCGTACGCGGGAGGAAACTTCGCCAGAAACTCGCCGTAGTTCGTCAGCTTCGCCTGATCCCCCGCTGCGATCCATTTCAGCGCCCACGCCAGCGCCATCTCGCCGTAGCGATGATGATGCCCATAGCTCTCTCCATCCGTCGCCACATGCACCAGTTGCGCATGGTCGCTCTTGTCTGAGAAGCCACCCAGAAGTCGTCGCGCAAAGGTATCGCCATCGTTCAGCAGCCCCTCAAAGGCGATTGCCCGCGAGCGCGGCCCGTCATAAAAGAAGACTGCAATCGACCGATTCTCCCTGAGCCGCACCTGATAAGCCCGCGTCGTATCCACCGCAGCTCCCGGAGTCTCCTTCCACGGATTCTCCTCCGCAGCCTCGGGCGCCGCCGTGTCACCCGTGATTACAACGCCCTCGACACCGTGCGCTGCCGCGTGCTTTGCGGCGTGCTTACCCTTGTGGCCCGCCTTCGACCCCTTTGTCGGACTCGAAACCGGCCGCACCCGCGCGCACTGATGCGGCGCCAGAATCACGAAGCGAATCCCATTCGCCGCCATCAGGTCCAGCGACTCCGTATCCACGCCCGTCTCCGGCAGCCACATTCCCTCCGGCTTCCGCCCAAAGCGGTGTTCAAAATCCGCAATGCCCCATCGAATCTGTGTAATCTTGTCTCGTGTCGAAGCCAGCGGCATCATCAGGTGGTTGTACACCTGCGCCATCGCCGAACCGTGGCCTCCGAATCGCTGCCGGCTCGCTGCATCCGCGTCCAGAATCATCTGGTATACGCGGTGCGCATTCTCCTCCAGCCACGACAACAACGTCGGCCCAAAGTTGAAGCTCATCCGCCCATAGTTATTCAATATGCGGATAATCTTGTTCTTCGCATTCACCACCCGCGCCGCGCCATTCGGCGCATAGCACTCGGCCGTCACCCGTTCATTCCAGTCGTGGTAGGGCGCCGCGGAGCTCTGCGTCTCCACCGTCTCCAGCCAGGGATTCTCCCGTGGCGGCTGGTAGAAGTGGCCATGAATGCAGATGTACCGTTCCGGTGAAGCCATGAGCACGCTCTCCTTAGTCGTCTCCATTACAGCTGACTATTAGAAAGTAATTCGATGAGGGAACGCGAGCTAGAAAGCAGATAATTCCGCGGTGAAAAAAGGCAGGCCGCCCGAAGGCGACCCGCCAGGAAAGGAACAGCCGCGAAGTTATTTGACCGCTTTCACAACTCTGTTGATGAACGACATGCCATTCGGTGTGCCTAGCCCGGTGACATTGTCCCAGCCAGGCCCTGTCGCCAGCGAGGAGTCTGTCCCGAAGGTAAACACGTCCCAGCGAGTCGATGAGGAGCTCTGGAACAGCGCGCTCACAAATCGAATCGTCGGTGGCTGGGGTCCAGCCAGCGCTGCCGCACTTTGGAAAGAAGGCGGATTTGGTGGGTTAAAAATAGTCCCCGTCACGTTCAGCAGAGTATCAGCTGCCTTCACATTTACATCCGTGATGGCATCGCCGGACAGTTCGTAGAGAATCGGAGCCGCCTGTCCTAGCGGTCCCAGGCCCTCGGCCGCCGCCGCTTGGTTCGCGATCGCCCAGAAGGCCGAGAACATTGGGCAGGAGAGGCTGGTGCCCCCGAACACTTCCACAAACTGATCATCGCCCGGAACGCTGGTAGGCGTGACGATGATTTCGTTCCCCGTCTGCGGGTCCGCATTCATGGAAATATCCGGCACCTGGCGGAACTTGACTCCGCCCGTTGTGTTCCCTTTTTGGAACTTAGGTTTGGCGAAATAAACACTGGTTCCACCTCCGGATCCTTCCTGGAAACCGAAAAGAAGAGGGGGGATCGTTGGCGGGTTCGGGGTGGGTTCAGCGATTCGTGCAAAGTTCAGGCCCCATCCGGTTTGCAGTTCGATGTTGCTCTTGGAATCGAGGAAGGTACTCGTGCCGCCAACGCCCGTCGCGAACGGGGAAGCGGCATTCGCCAGCACAGACACCGCGGGTATGCCAAAGTCGGCAGTATCGGATGCTAGGTCATCCCCATCATCCCCACTGGAAATATTGTGAGAGATTCCTAGGGCGGCGGCGATCTCTGAAATGCCGTTCTCAACAACCAGTTCCGATGGATCTTCCTGCACGAACACGATCTCCGCAAGCCCGAAGCTGTTCGACACTACATTGCCAAGTCCACTCTGGATCGCAAAAAGGTTTGCAAGATCGAGGTTTGTAAATGAGTTGTCTGGCGAGACGACCAGGGCGATGTTGGCTCCCGGGGCGATCGCGTGTGCCCATTCAACGTCGAGGGTCGTTTCAAACTGCCAGTTTCCGTTGATGCAAGCGATCCCGCAGGTCGCGGGGCCAAGGGGCGTGTAGATGGTGAAATTCGAAGAAGTGAGCGGTGGTAAGTTGTTGAGTTGGGAGAACAGGTTGGCATCCGCCGCGATCGTATTCGAGCCAAAGGCATCAACAATCACGATCGTCTGGCCGGTCCCATCCAGGCCGTTTTTGTAGACCTTGTCCAGGCCATACGCTTTCTCCATTTCTGCGGCATCGTATCCACAGGATGGCAGGTTGGGTGGGGCACTGTTGATGTCCGCTCCATACCGATTGCCGGCATAGATGGCCTTCGGAGTGCTTCCCCCCGTCGTAAAAGTTTTGATCTCCGGCGGACGCAGGCACTGCCCGCTGAAAAAGAGTCCATCCGCGCCCACCGCCGATGGTTTAACGCCCGCATACGGTATCCGGGTTTCGGGATTCATGGCGGGGCTCACATTTGCCTTGTAAGCAAGGTCGCTCAAACCCTGTACCGTCGCCACCACCGCACTTGCGGCCGGCTCGTTGATCAAAGGTGCAGACGTTGCTGCGTGATGTGCCACGCCGTTGACCATCACGCGATTGAATCTCCCCAGAAACTCCATTTCGGAGAGTCTGGTGTTTAGGCTACAGCTTCAACAATGCGCAATCCCAACTTGGCGGCATTCCATTTGAGCTGTCCGATCTGTCGTTGGCGGTGTTGGGCCTCGGAATTTCGCTCCCTGGTCCACGTATTTCATGCCGTAGCGGAGCATCCGGTAGACCAATCGCGCCAGCTTTGCGGCCATAGCTTTGATCGCAACGGGGGCGCCGAGCCTGGATCTGAATCGGCGAAAC
>JBAVYX010000229.1:0-4118 GCA_049588475.1 Silvibacterium sp.
GGGACCTGTGCTCCGCGCACCTGTTGCGGATTTGCATTCCGATAGCGCTCCCAATACGGAGGGGATGAATCGCAGAACGCTTGAGGAAGCTGAACGCGAGCTTATCCTGTCGACCTTGAAAGAAACGAAATGGATCATCTCGGGACCTTACGGTGCCGCTACGCGGCTAGGGGTGAGACGCTCCACACTGCAATTCCGCCTGAAGAAACTCGGCATCGTTCGGCCCTGGCTGCAGTGATGTGCACCTCTGCACGCGACGCCTTGCAACTAGCCACGAGGGGAGTACATCTTGATGATGTGCGTCGATAGAGTAAGGCAAATCGATGCTCGTCGCTCCGCCAAAATCGGCCGGATCGCTCCTGCGCGTCCTCTGATGTGCAGCAACCGTCGCCACCCTGCAACTCTGATGGGTAAGTTACTCTGGATTTTCCAATCACTCAATCTCTGAGGTCTGCAAATCTAGTCTGAATCAAGCGCAGAATGACGGCAAAGATCATCGCAGTCGATACACCGAACATCAGTGATCCATCTGCCGCCTCAAGTGGTCCCAGTAACTTCCATGGAGGCGTCATGACCACATCACCGTAGCCGAGCGTTGTATAGTTCACAGCTGAGTGATAATAGGCGAGTCCGAACTCCTGAAATTCCCCACAAATCATGAACAGCCAGGCCCACAAGGCGACTTCTATCACGTGTGCCACAAATGCGAACGACATGACCGACATAACGATGGTGATATCGATTAAGTACCTCATGCCGGCACGGCTGCGTCTTGTCTCACGCCGGAAGAAGTTCACCGTTGCGCCCAACGCCAGCGAGTGAATGAAGATTGTGCATAGAACCGCGCCAGCCCCCACCATCATAGGAGTGAAAATCGCGACTTGATGAACCTGGGTCATCTCATACACGCTCGTGCTACTCACGAAGCATCCATGCAGACAATTACCTCCGATACGGGTTGTAGCGCCGCCCAGCGGTAACGGATTTCCTTCTGCTTGCTCATGTGAGTCCTTTCAGAATGATTGCGAATTGACGTGCTTCAGATTCCGTTACCGGCCTTAGGGTATCGGGCAACGTTCTGTCCTCCAGATGTCACGAGCGTATTCAGCAATGGTGCGATCGCTCGAAAACTTTCCGGAACTCGCTATGTTCCAGATCGCTTTAGCAGCCCATCTGTGCGGTGCGGCGTATAGTGCGCTAACCGCCTCTTGCGCCTGGCAGTAGGAGGTGAGGTCCGCGAGATGCATGTAGTGATCGCCGTTTGTCAAAAGGCAGTCGCGTAATGGGGCGAAAACTCCCGGTTCATTCCGGTTGAAATGATCGGAAAAAATCAGATCCAGAGCCGCTCGCGTCCCCGGCTCATTATCGTAATGCCAGTGCGGGTTGTACCAGTTGCGGCTATTCTCGACTTGCTCGACAGTAAGGCCGAACATGAATAGATTCTCATCGCCGGCTTCCTCCGCCATCTCTATGTTTGCACCGTCCCGAGTTCCGACGGTAAGTGCTCCGTTCATCATGAACTTCATGTTGCTTGTCCCACTCGCCTCATATCCGGCCGTGGAGATTTGATTCGAGACATCGCTCGCGGGGATCAAGCGTTCTGCGAGAGAAACGTTGTACTCGGGCAGGAAGACAACCTTGATTTTGTCGCGAATGGCGGGATCGCTATCGATCGCGCCGGCGAGGTTATTGATGAACTTGATGATCAGCTTGGCCAGCCGATAAGCGGGGGCAGCTTTACCCGCAAAGAAAAAGGTCCGCGGCACTGCTTCAAGGTTGGGATTCTCTCGGAGCCGGTGATAGGCCACTACAATCCTCAATGCGTTCAGCAGTTGCCGCTTGTATTCATGGATTCGCTTGATCTGGCAGTCGAATATCGTGTCTGGATCGACGTCCACTCCCGATGAGGACCTTAGCCAATTCGTAAACCGCACTTTGGCTTCGCGTTTGGACGCGAGAAATGCGTCACGAAAGCCGGCATCATCGGCCAGCACTTTCAACCTGCTGAGCTGGTTCAAGTCCGTGATCCAGCCCTCGCCAATGGCATTTGTGATTAGTCCGGAAAGCTCAGGATTGCAGAGTAGCAACCAACGCCGGGGCGTGACGCCGTTCGTTTTGTTGTTGAAGCGCCCCGGGTACATCTCGGCCAGGTCCCTGACTGTGGTCGCCCGCAGAAGCTTTGAGTGAACTGCGGCGACGCCGTTTGTACTGTGCGAGCCAACGATTGCCAGGTGCGCCATGCGAACCTTGCGCTGGCTGCCATCTTCAATAAGGCTCACGCGCGTTTCCCGTCCTTCATCGCCGGGGAAGCGGTGGCGCACCTCATCCATCAGACGACGGTTGATCTCATAAATGATTTGCAAATGGCGCGGGATGAGTATTTCAAACAACTCGACGGGCCACTTCTCGAGCGCTTCAGGCAGCAAGGTGTGATTGGTATATGCAAGCGTCTTCCGAGTCAAATCCCACGCCTGGTCCCAACCCAGGTGCGCCTCGTCCAGCAAGATTCGCATCAGCTCGGGGACAGCCAACGAGGGATGCGTATCGTTAAGCTGGATCGCAGCCTTTTCCGGCAGCTCGTCCCAGTCGTTATTAAACCGCCGGAATCGACGTACAATGTCTGCGAGTGAACAGGCCACGAGGAAATATTCCTGGAAGAATCGCAGGCCTTGCCCAGCCATGGTTGAGTCGTCCGGATACAAAACGCGGGTCAGGGACTCCGCTTCAAGCGTCTCTTCCACCGCTCCTGCGAATCCACCGGCCCCAAATTCCTCGAAATTGAAGTAGTCCGGTGCCGCTGCGGCCCACAGCCGGAGGGTGTTGATGGTTTTTCCTCCGTACCCCACGACCGGTCGATCAAAAGGAATGCCGATCAGGTTTGATGGCTGACCACGTAGAACCTGAAAGCTGCCTGCGACTAACTTAAACGTGCAACCTAGCTTCACTTCCACCATCTCGGTAGGGCGCGCGACCTCCCAGGGATCGCCGCTGCGGATCCAATTGTCCGGATTCTCCTTTTGCCATCCGTTCACAATGGATTGCCTGAACATCCCATACTCGTACCGCAACCCGTAGCCCACAGCCGGCAATTCCATTGTGGCCATAGAATCCAGGAAACACGCCGCGAGCCGTCCCAGCCCTCCGTTGCCGAGTCCGGCATCTGGCTCTTCTTCAATCAACTCGAGCCAATCGAGCCCCTTTTCCTTTACCGCGTGTTGAACCAACGGGCTGAGCAAGAGGTTTGCTATGTTGTTCGTCAGGGAACGGCCAATGAGAAACTCCATGGAGATGTAATAGACGCGTTTGGGATTGATACTGTTATAGGTGCTCCTGGTCAGTACCCAGCGTTGAGCAAGGATGTCTCGAATAGAATGTGAAAACGCCTCAAAACGCTCTCTCGCCGTTGCAACCCGCGGGTTGATAATGCGATCGAAGACGAGATGCCGCTCGTAAAAGGCGTTTTCTGAGCCGACAAAAGCGATCGGGCCGCATCCGTACTGTTTGAGCAGCTCTGAAACACGCCACTCCGCGGGTGTTGTGGGGGCTACTTGAATGACTTCGGGCGCGATCATGCCTTTGCTGTTCATAAGAATCTCTCCTTTCGAAACTCATTGAAGTTATTGCCTACTTATCCGAAAACCGTCGCTCTGCCTTGTCACAGCTGTCCAGCGGTTCTTGCCAGTTCAGCCTGAGCGACGGCCCGCTGCATCTCGGCGTCAAAAAGCTGTGCCTTGGCGTCGGCGAGTTGCGCCTGTGCTTCTTTCAGTGTGCTCAGATTCGTGGTTTTCGCTTCGACCTCGTCGCCCCGGATGCGGACAACCTCAGCTCGGGTTGCAACGTTCCTGCGCGCTGCCTCGAGGCTGGTCTGGGAACGACGAATTTTGCGAACCTCTGACTCAAAGTCCATGCGCACTCTGTTCTCTGTAGACTGAAGGTTTTGTTCAGCCTCCACGACCTGCGACTTTCGCTCGCGGACCATGCCAACTCGCTTACCGAATTCAGAGATCGTCCAGTCCATGCGCACCCCGGCCGCACCTGAACTTTGAGGCAGTAGCGGCGCGCCGTTCTGATAGACGTACTGTCCAAAGACCGAGATGTTGGGAATGTATTCGGCCTTC
>JBAVYX010000230.1:0-20935 GCA_049588475.1 Silvibacterium sp.
GATTGAAATAGTGTTAACACGCCCTAGTACAACATTGACAGATGAGTAGCGTGTGTCGTCATTTGCAAATCGGATTTCGGTTCCAGTTCACAATTGCAGGATTGCCATGGTGCCCCATCTTTCGCAAAGCGAAGGGTGGGAAGCTGAGCTCTGAGCCTTGTGCCCTCAATCAATCCCCACCGACTGCGGCAGCAGCATCGTGAACTGGCACTGGCTCCCCGTATCTGAGCAATAGAGCGTACCACGCCGCACCATCTTCGCCGACGAGCCCTTCGGAATCTGCCCCGAAACATCTATCTTCAATAGCGCCGAAGAAGCGGCCTTCAGGCCCTCATCGCCGCCGATAAACTGTGCGTCTTCGACCTTGTCCGCCGAAACCAGCAGGAAGAAATCCGCCGTGCCGGGCGCCGTCCTCGGCAGGGAAAACGTGCGCAGCTTCGCGAGCTCCTGATTCGGATCTCCTTCACCCGGCACATGGCCTTTCGCCTTCAGCCGATCAAGGCTGGCGCGAATTGAATCGGTTCCCGACGGATCTGGGCTGAGCGTCTCGGCGGCAAGTGAGAGATTGAAAATATTCGCCGCCTCGGCCAGCTTGCCATCTTTTTCGTAGACCTGCCCCAAGTGGTCGCCGACCTCACTGTGCTGCGTCACCTTCCAAGCCGCGCCTACATAGTTCTCAGCCTGCGGCAGGTTGCCCTCGCGAAAATAGACCCAGCCCATCGTGTCCCAGACAGCGGTCAGCAGGTTCACGCGCTGCAAATCTTCCTTACTCAGATTGCCCAGCGTGATCTGCGATGTTTCCTTCTCCAGCTTCTCCATGGCCTTTGTGCTGCTGGCTTCGGCCGTGGGCAGATCTGAATTGAAGTCCGCCAGTTCGTATGCGGCATTGTTCAGTGTGTCCGGATCATCGCTGTCCTTCATGCTGTTGCGCAAGGTCGCAGTTCCCGCGTCGCGCTTGCCGGCCAACAGCTCGGCGCGTCCCGCCTGCGCAGCGATGTTCTTGTCATCGGGCGCCTGCTTCATCGCCGCTTCCAGCAGCGTACAGGCCTGGTCATATTTCTTCTGCAGGATGAGCAGCGAACCCAGTTGAAGCTCCGCATTCGTGTTGTCCGGGATGAACTTCAGCAGGTCATGCAGCGTCTGCTCAGCGTCGTCGATGCGCTTCATACGGACCTGTGTCCCCGCCAGCGCCTGATACGCGACCGCGTTCTCGGGGTGGTTCTGGATCTCCTTGCGAAAATCCGTGACGGCATCATCCATCCGGTTCTCCGCCATGTCGAGATATGCGTATTCGCCCCACAGCCCGCGCTCCCGCGGATTAAGCTGCTCGGCGCTGTGCAGATCGCTGTGCGCGGCCTTGAGATCGTGTCTCGTCAAGTCAACATAGGCAGCTTGAATGAACTGCGCAGCCTCCGGATTACCCGCCGCCGTGTCGATGCCCTTGTTTCCCGGCGCGACAAGCTGGATGAACTGGCTCTCGTCATCCGTGACATTCTTTGTGAACTTCTTGTATTCGCTGGCCTTTTCGATTGGGATCTGGCGCTGCAAGACCTGCAGCTTGCGGTCGGTGATCAGCTTGTTGCCGTCCAGCTTGTAGTCATCCTCGTAGATCGCGAACGGCGTGGTGTATTTCACCGACCTTGGCAGTTCCGCTGTGTAATTCGACGGCAGCTCGATGACCGAGTGATGGGTCTCCACCCGCGGCGAGCCCAGATCGATCGGCTCGGTTGGCACGTCGCCCTCGCCCAATACATTCAGCGAAACGGGCAAAGTCAGCGGAAGAATACGGCGATTCGCCCAGTCGGCATACTCCTTGCGGTTGTAGTCGTAGGCGTAGTGGAATGGCTTCTCCGTCTGCTCCGGAAGGCTCACGTCGAGATTGCTGACTGTGCCGACAAAGCCCATTCTCTGCGAAATGTTCTGGGCCATCTCCGGCCACTGCGCGCGCGACGTGCCATGAAAAACCTCGCGTAAGATCGTCTCCGAGTCGCCTCGCATCTCCATGTCGATATGCCCGTCAAGCGTTCCCTGGGCGTCGAGCTTCGCGGTCGCCGTGGTTGAATCGACGAAAGGGAACGGCCCGTCCGCCGGAGTGCGCATCAGCTTCGGTGTTTCTCCAGTCGGAATCACCAGCGCATCCTTGTCCCGAATCTGCGCCATCAACAAACGATACGGAGTCACCTCCGGCGTGCTGTCCAGCCAGATTTCCTTGCCGTTCAACGACACGACCGTGATCACATGATCGAATTGCGCCGGCGACGGCAATTCCGGATGCAGCTTCACCGAGCTCCCGATCAGCGCCGGCCATGCGTCGTATCCCGCAGCCTTCAGCAGCGTCGCTAACAGCGTGTGCTTGTCCTTGCAGTCTCCGTACTGGTTGTCGAGCACCGTCTCAGCCGAGTGCGGCTGATACCGCCCCACTCCGAAAGCCACGCCGATATACCGCACCTGCGTCGAGACATAGTGATAAATGGCCTCGATCTTCTCATCGTCCGTGGTCTTTCCCTGCGTCAGCTCCTTGGCCTTGGCCTCGATCTCCGGACTGACTACCGTTCGGTCGTGCGCCAGGTTGCCATACCATTCGCCGACTTCTTGCCAGCTCCGGAAAGTCGTCCAGCTGACCGAGGGCAGCGCGTCCGGATCGTACGGTTTATCTTTTTTCTTGGCGTCACCTACGGTGGACTCCAGCTGCGAGGTCTTCCAGCGGTACACCTTTAGCCCATTCTCATCGGCGATCGCAGGCTTAGCCTTGGGGCTCAGCACCAGCACATACTTGTCCTTGGGAAAGGACATCTCTACCGATTCATCCAGCACCACATTGCTGCGCACGAAGTTCAGCGCTCCCCAGTACTGCCCCGGTGCCGTCGATTTCTGCCGTACATACCGCATCTGGTATTCGAGCTTGTCGCCCGGACTCAGCGACTTGACCGGAATCTGAACCTCACGCAGATCGCTATAGAACGGAGCCTGCCGGGTCACCTCCGTCGGCATGTCCTGCGTATCGGCTGCCGGAGTGTTCACCACGCTCCCATCCGGCTTGCGCACCCGCACATACACAGGTTCCAAGTGCTCTTCGCCCGAGGCGTAGCCAAAAGTCAGCAGGCCTGCCTCGTGGACAGCGCCATCCGATTGAACACGCGCCACGACGGTGAGCGTCTTCTCGCCAAGCCCATCTGCATCGTAGTTGATCACTGTCGAGATCTTCTCGTAGACAACGCCCTCCTTCGCAAACTGGGCGTCAGAAGGTAGCGATCTCGGCAGATTGGTTATGGGAATAGTGATGGAGGCCTTCGATTTATCCTGGGAAGCCTTCGATTGGTCTTGAGACCAGCAGTGAGGCGCGAACACAACAGGCAGGAAAACAAAAATGGTGAGACGAACGGAACGACAAAACATTATTCTCTATTATTGATCGAGACGAGGTATCCCGCGCCACTGAAATGCACAGTGCCTTGGGTTAGATCGGAAGCGGGTGCCCCACGTCCGGATTCTCGGACGTGGGATCTATCTCTAATGACTAGACGCTGCACCCTGCCTTTCTGCTAGACTCCCCGCTATGCCCGGCCCCGAACCAGAATCTCTCGGTGCTGCCTCACCCGGCCTGAAGACCCTCCAGTTTGCGCTGAACGTTCAGGGTGCCCGAATCGAAGTGAATGCGCAGCTTCCCGACGGGCCCGTCCGCCCTGCCGTCTTGCTCCCCATCATTCAGAACCTGTCCAATTCCGTTTCCGACCTCAGCGAGCGCGAGGCTGCCCGTGTGGGCAAACCCATGAGTTGCCGAGAAGGCTGCGGAGCCTGCTGCCGTCAGGCCGTGCCCATCTCTCCGGTGGAGGCGCGTATGCTCTCTGAATGGATCGACGCCCAGCCCGAAGAGAGAATCGAAGTCCTCCGTGCCCGATTTCGCGATGCCGCCCTTCGCATCGAAGAGAGCGGCCTCGCGCAAAGCCTGCGCAATGTCCCTCTCACCAATAAAGCCAAGACCCACACTTTGGGACTCAGGTATTTCGCGCTCGGTATTCCGTGTCCATTTCTTGAAGAGGAGCGCTGCACGATCCACCCCATCCGCCCGCTGCGCTGCCGCGAATACACGGTGGCTTCACCGGCCGAGCACTGTGGGCATCCGGAGACAAAAGAGGTCATCGGCATCAAGCCGCCTGTGCTCCTCTCGCGCATATTGGGACAATGGAACGCGAGCGGCGACAAGGAGCCCTCTAGCTTCATTCTTCTCACCATGCTCGACGAATGGGTAGCCGCGCATCCCGCAAGCGAGGATCGTGCCCATCGGACCGTCCCCGAGTTATTGCTGGAGTTTCTGCACGCCTTTGCCAGCGAAAACACCACTGCTAAGCCCTGAGCCCTGGGTAATGCTCAATTTGAACTGTGCTGCCATCCGACTAGAGTATTCATTTTCCGCGCGCCGATGAATCCTATAGCCGTCGCAACGATTGCGCTGATCCAATCGCCGCTAGGTAGCCTAAAAGTGCCACCCAACCGAAACTCGTTCTGCCCAACAACCTTCCGAGAACAGTGATTGCCAGTTAGGACAGAGCAAACGACGAAAGCCATCCCATTGTCGAGCACAGCACAAAGATACGCGGACAAGAATCTAAACTGTGGCGATAGCAAGAAAACGAGGCCAGTGGCCACGAACACCAGCCAAATCGGGACGAAGAAGAAAAACGACATCGGGAGCCCCTAGTTTGACAGAGCCGCGATTTCCTCAAAGCTCCGGATTTGATCTGCAAGTCCGTTTTCCAACTGACACACTGCTGAGTCCTGAGCCCTGTGCTCTGATCCCTCTTCCTCATTTACCCTATCTTTCGAGCACCGAGGAGCCCTAATGCACGCCGCACTTGTCGAAGCCTTCGATCGTCCTCCCCGCTACGCCACCTTCGCCGACCCCATCCCCGCCGAAAAAGAGCTCCTTGTCGAGGTCACCGCCGCCGCCCTTCACGTGATCGTCAGAGTCCTCGCCAACGGAACCCACTACGGCAGTACCGGAGTTCTCCCCTTCGTCCCCGGCGTCGATGGAGTCGGTCGCCTTCCCGATGGCAGCCGCGTCTACTTCGGAGTCACCCGCCCGCCCTACGGCACCTTCGCCGAGCACGCCGTCACCGAGTCATGGATGACCCTGCCCCTACCCGACAGCGTCGACGAGGTTACCGTCGCCGCCATGATGAACCCCGGTATGTCGTCCTGGGCCGCGCTCACCGGGCGCGCAAAGTTCGTCGCCGGCGAAAGCGTCCTCATCCTTGGCGCGACCGGTATCTCCGGACACCTCGCCGTACAGGTCGCCCGTCGCCTTGGCGCAAAGCGCGTCATCGCCGCCGGCCGCAATCCCGAAGCCCTCCAACAGGCCGCCGCACTCGGCGCCGACGCCACCATCTCTCTCGAGCAGGACCCCGCCACGCTGATCGACGCCTACCGCAAGCACCTGTCTGAATCAAAGATCGATGTTATCCTCGACTACCTCTGGGGCGCGCCCGCCGAGTCGCTTCTCGCCGCCGTCACGCAAAAGGGCCTCGCGCACGCGTCGCACCGCATCCGCTACGTCCAGATCGGCAGCGTGGCCGGCCCAACCGTCTCGCTGCCCGCAGCCACCTTGCGCAGCTCCGGCCTCGAACTCCTCGGCAGCGGATTCGGCAGTGCCTCACTTCAGGAGATCATGAAGGCCGTCGGCGAGTTTCTCCAGGCCGCCGCCAAATTGCCCTTCCAGGTCCCGACGAAAGCCGTCCCCCTGCGCGATGTCGAAACCCTCTGGAACAGCCCCGACAAAGGAGTACGGTTGGTATTTCAACCCTGATTCGATGTAAAAACCGACTCATACCTCTATGCGGCTTCCAGGAGCAATCCTGCTATTGCAGCTTGGCGTACTCGGCTTTGGGCTGTTGGAGGATCGGGATGGCGGGGTCGGCGTCTTTCCATAGGGTGAAGAATCCCTGATAGGCTGCACGAGATTTGTCTGTCTGGCCTTGCAGTGCCTACACGCGGGCCAAGCCGTGATGGGCAAGTGGAAAGAGCGGGTTGTTTGCGACCAGCGTACACCCCCATGCCGCCGCCGAGCTTTCGAGGATGCGGAAGTGCGAGATTGTTTGGCCGATCATCGTTAGAAAGGTGCCTTGAGCGACGCATCTCAGGCCACCCACAGGCAAGTCACTCTGAGTGTACAAGATGGCCGTATGCCCAGCCTTGCACGCCAGCGGCGCATTCCCCCCGCCGCCATCGCTCCCATCCACTCCCCGTTGCTTTATACTCTCCTGCGTCACCGGGATCGAAGAATGCCACGCTCTAAATACCTCCTAGTCACACTCACCTTCGCGGCCAGCCTCCTCGCGCAGCAACCCCAGCAGAGCCACACCGACAACTGGTGGAAGCACGCTGTCATCTACGAGATCTATCCGCGCAGCTTTCAGGATTCGGATGGCGACGGCATTGGCGACATCAACGGCATCACCTCGCGCCTCGATTACCTGAAGGATCTCGGCGTCAATGCCATCTGGATCACACCGATGTATCCTTCGCCGGGCATCGACTACGGCTATGACATCTCGAACTACACTGCCATCGATCCCGAATACGGCACCATGGCCGACTTCGACCACATGGTCGCCGAGGCCAAGAAGCGCGGCATCCGCGTCATCATGGACTACGTCATCAATCACACCTCCGACCAGAGTCCGTGGTTTATCGAGTCCCGCTCTTCACGCGACAATCCCAAGCGCGACTGGTATATCTGGCGCGATGGCAAAGGGCCCGGCCAGCCGCCCAACAACTGGCAATCCTGGTTTGGCCACTCCGCCTGGACCTTCGACGAGAAGACGAATCAGTGGTACTACCACTACTTCTATCCGCAGCAGCCCGACCTCAACTGGCGCAATCCTGAGGTGCAAAAGGCGATGGAGGGAGTGCTCGAGTTCTGGATGAACCACGGGGTCGACGGCTTCCGCATCGATGCCGTCTCCCGCCTCTTCGAAGACCCCGGCCTGCACGACGATCCCTATCTGCCCGGATACAACGCCTATGGCGACCGCAACATCGAGCACAAATACACCGACAACTATCCCGAGGTGAACGACATCCTCAAGCGGTTGCGCAAAGTCGTCGGAAAGTATCCCGGCGATCCCGTTCTCATCACCGAAGCCGACGAGCCCAACATCACTGAGCTCACCAAGCTCTACGGCAACGGCGACGAAGTGCAGCTCCCCATGGACTTCCAGATCGCCGACGTCAATAAGCTCTCAGCGCCCGACTTCCGGCGTCTCTTCAGCGACGTCGAGAACAACACCGCCCACGGACAGCCCGAGTACTTCTTCGGCAACCATGATCAGCCGCGTCAGTGGGACCGCTACGGAGACGGCGTGCACAACGACCAGATCGCGAAGCTTATGGCCACGCTCCTGCTCACCACCCGCGGAACCCCGCAGATGTACTACGGAGAAGAAATCGGCATGCGCACCACCGACCCGGCACGCATCGAAGACGTGCATGATCCCATCGGCAAATTAGGCTGGCCCAAGGAGAAGGGGCGCGACGGCGAGCGCACACCCATGCAGTGGGACACTGCGGCAAACGCCGGTTTCACCACTTCGGCAAAACCATGGCTGCCCATCCCGCCTTCATCTTCGGTCTATAACGTCGAGAACGAGAAGCCAGACCCGAACTCCATCTTCAACGCCTACAAAACGCTCCTCGCCCTGCGCCAATCCGAGCCCGCTCTGCGCGACGGTTCGCAGGTGAACGTCGACGAGCAGAATCCCTACGTCTTCTCTTTCCTGCGCAAGGCTTCGGGATCGACGGTGTTCGTATCGCTGAACATGAGCGCCGAGCCTCACACGGTTTACTTGAACCTGGCCGGCAAGGGAGTAAAGGGAACGGCCCTCAAGCCGCTTTACAGCTCTCCACCCTTCGGCGACGAAACCATTTCAGTCGATCACATCGCGCTCCCGCCCTTCGGCGTGCTGGTGGCGAAGGTGCAGTGAGCGCGCAAAATCCCCGTATAGAAGTGCAGAAGCCGGGATGATCTGGCGGGTGAAAGATCGGCATTATGACGCGTCCGTTGCATTCGCGAGCCGCCCCTGTCTGTTGTGCCTTGTCAACTTGACCGCCGCCAGCAGCAGCCAGATAAACCCCACGTATCGCGTGATCGGAATAAAGAAATTTGCCGGATATGCGATGAGACTGAGCGCCGAGAACTCTCCCGTAAGGGCGACGAGCATTCCAACGGCAACCAGCCAGCGCGGTAGGAGGCGGGAAAAGTGGCTTGTGACGGAAACACCCGCGGCCAGCAGACCGAATCCGACTGCGTAAGTCGCTCCCCCGAACAAAAAGCTGAGGAAGTAGATGGCCCGAACTGTAGGCACAGAAGCGGCGACGTCGGGTACGGACAACACCCAGCCGAACAGGCCTGAAAAGATGAGCGCGTTGGCGGCCGTCAATCCGCCGAACAACGCGATGTTGGTACCGGCAGCCCGAACTCCCATAAACCGCAACCGGCTGACCATGGTAACGGCAAAGATGCCAAGGGGCAGGGCTGAAGCGAATAAGAAGAAGCTGCTCACGCGTACAGCTGTGAGATTCTGTTGGAAAAAGTCGCGGACAACCTCAGCTGCCATAAAGGGGTTGACATAAGGCGTTCCATGACGGAGCACCGCAGCTGCTACGAGACCTGCTGCGAAGAGCAGGATGTGGACGATCCCGAGCAGGATCAATGACGGACCACGGAAACGAGGATACGGTTTCATAGTGAAATCATTTATAGCGTAAATTAATTAGTCGTGCAATGATATTCTTTACGACATGGACCATAAAGAAATGGAAAGAGGACAACCGGCGTTTCTTCTCTCCCAGTTGGGAGCGCATGCCGCGACGAAATTCGCCGAGCGGATGAGTGTGCTGCAACTCTCGCCGGCGGACGTGGGTATCCTGCGCCTTTTGCGCACGGCGGCGGGAATCAGCCAACAGGAACTTTCTGCGAGCCTCCAGATTCATCCCAGCCGGCTGGTCGCGATTCTCGACAACCTGGAGCGACTCGAACTTGTTGAACGAAAACCAAATCCCGCTGACCGGCGCCTGTATTCACTACATCTGACAAAGACTGGCGGTGAAACCCTGCAGCGGATCGGTAAGGTGGCACGGGAGCATCAGGACACACTTCTCGCTGCGCTCTCAAGCGAGGAGCGCTCAATACTCACGGAGATGCTTCTCAAAGTCGCGGATGAACAGGGACTCACTCGCGGTGTTCACCCTGGATATCAGCGGATGGGGAAGTGAAGACTGCCGCACTTAAATGATCTTTCGGCGTGACAACAATTCGGGCACCATGGAGCGTTCCATTTATGCGATGAGAAAAATCGGGACCATGCCTGGTGGTTTCACGCCCTAGTTACGCACTCCGGCTTGAGGTGGGCCGATCGACATTACGGGAACCGTAGGTGGCAAGATGACCCACTCAAGCCTGGGTGCCGCTCCTTCAGATCCGGCTTAGCGTCAGGTACTGCTAATACCTTCCATAGTAGGCCCCGTAGTACGCCATGTAAGGACTGGGTGCCTGGACCATCGGTGGTGGTGGGGAATAGTAGTAGTACACCGGCATCGGAGGCGGCGCTACGTAGTACACAGGAGGAGCCGCCACATACATCGGCTGGACAATCGGCTGCTGATATACCGGAGGCGGTGCATATGCCTGCGCGGCTGGTGGCGCCGGCTGATAATCCTGTTGCTGATAAGCCGACGGGCGGCGCTGCAGCCTCGGTGTGTCATCGTTGTAAATCTGCTGATGTTGATCCGGTATACCCAGGTCGTCCGTTATCTTCAACGTCAACCGTGTCTCTTCCTTTAATGTTGGTCTTGGACCGCGCCGAGGTAGATTAATCAGGTCAATCGGCCACAGGATGGGAATCGACCATTCAATGACGTCACGTACAGGATGCCCTTTGCCCAGAATGCGCCCATACCGATCGACGTTATATCCCGGGACGGAAACTACTCGAGCATCTACTGGGATAACCGTGTCCGGCTGAATCACCATGCGATCGAACTTCAGCTCCATCCATCCTTTTCCTACGAAATGACCTGGGTCCTTATAGTCCTCAAATCGGCCCACCAGATAACTTCCGTAAGGTAGTGTGGAGCGGCCGTACAGTTCAACGTGACTGACCTTACACATTACCGGATCACCGATACTCTCGGTCTTCGAGGAGAGCTTAGGTTCAGACACAATGCACGATATGAGAGAACCGGCCGGAATTAGCTGCTCCGCGAATGCCGTAAGCGAAGTTAGTAGAAGCAATAGGAAAGTAGAAACCTTGCACTTCATGAGGAAACCTCCGAGAAGCTGCTTTAAACTATCCTGCCTTGCCTTTGCTACGAGTCGATCTTCGGAGACACTCGAGTTATGGCTTGTCTCCGCGCATAGAGCCTGCGATTCGTAGGGCTCCATAATGAGGCGTCGCGCAACCGCCGTCAAGACTAATTTGCATAAAGGTGGATACAAATACACTAATGATTTTTCTAACTATAACCTAGCAACTTTTTTCTGTGTCATGTGTCCAAAGTCCGGCATTTGCGCCAAAATATTTTTACTTAGAAACTTTTTTTGACTTCAAGTGTCTTTAGGCCGACCGCTTCGCCGGCTATGGAGTGATTGAATAGCGTGTTATGTCGGACTTTGGCGGGTGACCTACTTAAGCACCTTTGTTTGAGTGGCCGTATAGCGGCTGGCCATGGTCCAGTTTTCGCCATTTATATAACGGGATTTTCCGGGACGGTGGAGATCGAGTTGCGGTGGAAAGCAGGCGGATGGCCACCCTTTTACTAACCCCGAAATGGGGTGCCCCATTCTTTGCGAAGCAAAGGATGGGAGGAACAGTCCTGAGTTCGCCGGAGCGCAGCGCGTACTCCCGCGGCGAATAAGAATCCGATCCGAAGGACCCTACCGCGCTGCCGCAGGCACGAGCGCAGCCGAAGGCGGAGCAGCTACTTCCAATGACCTGTCGAAACTTCTCGCGTACTACTTCGCCGCAAACACTTCGATCTCCACAAGAATCTCTGGCCAGACGAGCTGCGGAACCACAAGTAACATGAAAGCCGGCCGCACATCTTCCAGAAACTTGTACCTCACCTTCGCGTAATCCGCGATATCCGCTGCCCGTTTCAGGTATTGCGTCACCTTGACGATATCGTCGACGGCATACCTGCCTCACCCAGTAGTTTCATGACGTGCTTCCAGGTCAATTCCGATTGCCCCGTAATGTCCTTGGGCAATTGCTTGTTCTCTCCAACACCTGGCATTCCTGAAGTGTGCAGCCAACAGAGGTTCGGAGCGGTTTCCACAGTGTCGCTGTACTTGCCTATTTGATTCGAGACGCCGAAATTGTGAGCTTTATGTGCCATTACGAAACTCCTCCTAGATCTGACAGAACTGCTTTTAGGAGCCCTTGGATGCCACCCATTACCGCTTCGCATCGCAAGCCGCAGTCATACATGGAACCGGCTTCAGACAGATCACGTTTTCGGTGTTGAACCTGAACAAATCAATCACCTCGGGCGAGGACGGCATCTGCGCGAATGAAACCATATCCGAAATATCTCGACTGGTTACGTTATCTGTGCGCCGATCTGCTCTTCACCTATGGACTGAGCAAGATCGCCGGAGTGCAGTTCACCTCTTCACCGGATATCGCACGGCAGGCCATCGGTACGCTCATCGGTTACCAGCTCACCTGGTACTACTACGGTTACTCGCAGATCTACGCGAGCCTTCTTGGATTGACGCAGCTCTTCGGAGCCTCGCCGCTGCTCTTTCAGAAGACCGCGCTGCTGGGCGCGGCCATCATGACGCCTGTAATGGCGAACCTGATAATCAACCTCTTCTTCCACATTGCCCCTGGGTGCCGAGTGTGCGGCGGCGTTCATCTCTGGGTCCATGCTGGGACTGCTGTGGCCGGAACGCGACGGCTGCTGGGCTTGTTCTTGGGTCAACAAGCCTCTGAGCCGGCCAACTCCCGGGGATTCCACCGCTATATATAGCGGCGCTGATCGTCCTGATCGTCATCGCGCAGGCAGCATTTGTATTCCTGTACGTGCACCGCTAATCCCTGCCTCTTTCTTGACCGAGAATTTTGCTGAAACCGCTACAATAGAAATAGAGACAAAAGGCTCGGCTGATATGATAGCCGGGTCTTTTCATTTGTTCCGATTTTCTTCAGGCGTAAGCCATTTCGAATGAATCAGTCTCGGATTGTCCCTTTAGAATGAATCAGTTTCAGCCCTCTCCTTTAGAATCAATCCATCTCAGATTCAAAAAGGGTAGAGTAGGTGCTCGTGAGGCGGTTGAAGTGGCAGCAAAATCGCCGCGACGCTCGTCAGCGAAAAGGAGCATACTAACGTCTAACGGAGCAGAGATCGGTCTATTCTCCGGGAGACGTCCCATGCGAATTCACAGTCTTGTTGATCGCTCACCAGCGTCGTTTGCGCTGATAGCAGCTCTGGCGCTCGCTCCCGCCGTTGTCCTGGCCCAGTCGAGCAGCCAACAAACCCCAAGCAGTCAACAAACACAGACCGGCTCGCAAAGCGCTCCGCCTGCGGCTTCCTCATCGAGCGCGCCCGACACGCAAGCACCTGCGAGCACCCAGGCTCCCTCCTCCAGCCAGCCCACGGCCGGACAATCAGCCGGCTCCGTTCCGCTTCCGGCTCCGGACGCCAAGCCGAGCGGCACGCCCGCCAATCCCGATCAGGTCAACGCCGCGCCTGCCAGCTCTGCGCCTTCGGCTTCCACGGCATCTCCCACTGTGAACCCGGACGGCAGCGTGGCAGGCATAAAGAAGGGAAGCATCAACGACGTTAGCGCAGTGGGAACCCGCGACATAGGCGCCCGTGGCGTGGGCAACTGGTATTCGACCGAGTCTGAGATCAAGATGGGCAAGTCCTACGCCGCCCAGGTCGAGAAAAGCACGAAGTTCATTACCGATCCGATGGTAACTGAGTACGTGAATCGCGTTGGGCAGAACATCGTGAAGAACTCGGACTGCAAGGTGCCCTTCACCATCAAGGTAATCGACTCGGACGAGATCAACGCCATGGCGCTGCCCGGCGGATACTTCTACGTGAACTCCGGCCTGGTTTTGGCCGCCGACGAAGAGGCGGAGTTAGCCGGCGTGATGGCGCATGAGACCGCCCACGTGTGCGCCCACCATGCGGCGCGCGAGATGACCCGAGCCAACTACGCCCAGCTGGGCACCATCCCGCTCATCTTTATAGGGGGGTGGGCCGGATATGGCATCTACGAAGCCGCCAACATCGCCATCCCGATGACTTTCCTAGAATTTTCGCGCGAGTTTGAGGCCCAGGCCGATTATCTCGGACTCCAATATATGTATCGCGCCGGCTATGATCCGCAGGCCTTCGTAACCTTCTTCGAGAAGATTCAGGATCTACAGAAGCACAAGCCTGGCGCGGTGGCCAGAGCCTTCTCGGATCATCCTCAAACTCCCGACCGCATCGCGCATTCGCAGGAGGAGATCGCTAAGATTCTTCCCCCGCGCGATGAGTATCTGGTGACGACCTCGGAGTTCGACGAAGTGAAGGCACGACTGGCGCGCATCGAGAACAAGCGCAAGCTGACCGACGGCAAGAACGGCCAGAAGCCCACCCTGCGGCGCGTAAGCTCCACCTCCGATCCCAACTCGACGGGCAACAGCGACGATCGTCCCACCCTGCATCGCCGTGACGATTCCGGCACCAGCAGCGGCGGTGGGGGCACTACCCCAAGTGGTGGTAGCACTACACCGACCGGCGGTGGCAGCACAACTCCGCCCACCAGCAATTAGGCGCGGCGACTTAAACTGTCTTTTAAGAGTAGTGGCATTTTTCCGTCACAAAGCAACTGCCTGCAAATCCTTCAGCACTTTTTGCACTTGGCCAGGATGGCTTTTTGCAGCCGCTCGCGGAGTTCGTTGGGTAACTCGTAGATCTCGTGTTTGCGGTAGATTTCGATGGTCTTTCGGGTGGTGCTGAGAGTGATGACGCAGTGCTCACAACCGCGTAGATGTTCTTCGAGGCCAGCCCGCAGCGAGACAGTTACGCTGTCGTCGATTAGATCGTCCAATTGCGCCAAAAACTCTGAGCACGTCACTTCACACCATCCTTATTTCGATTGCGGAAGTAACGGCTAAGCCGCTCCCGCAACTGAAGCCGTGCCCGCAGCAGGCGCGACTTGACAGCCGGAATACTTAAACCCAGGGTCTCAGCTGTTTCCTCTGTGGAAAGACCCTCTACATCTCGCAGAACAAACACGACTCGGAAGCCCGGAGGCAACCCCTGGATCGTCTTACGCAGGATATCTGCCATCTCCGATTGGCCATATTGCTCTTCCGGGTCAGGACCCCAGTCCGCCAAATCGCGCGGCATGGAGCCTTCTTCGGTCTCGACATCCTCATCGATCGATACCATACGGCCAGTGCGCCGTTTGCGCAGCCGCATCAACGATTCGTTTACCGCAATGCGTACCAGCCAGGTGTAAAACTTCGAGTTACCCTGGAACTGGTTCAGTTTTTCGTAGGCCTTGAGGAAGGCATCCTGTACTACATCCTCCGCGTCCTCGCGGTTCTGGGTGATGTGCTGCGCGATACGGAAAATCTGGCGGTCGTACTGCCGCACCAGCTTCTCGAACGCCTCAACATCGCCACCGCGAGCACTGTTGACGAGCAGGATATCGGGGTGAATCTCCTCTGTGCCTTGTGTTTGGATCGTTGACATGACAGATAGTTTCAGAAAAAAGGGCCCCTTGGGTAATACGACGGGCTCGGTTTCTGCTCGTTCCATCCTAAATGGCCGGACAGTCGAGAGCAAAGTGGCTGATCCTGCTTCTGTTCGGCATATATCAGAAGGCGTGCGCACACAGCTCACGAATCTGCGGCTGAACCGCTACCGTTTTGGAGGAAGAAGTATCCAAAAGAGAAACCCTGCTGTTTTCTCCATAATTTGGCCGGCACGCGGGGAGCGCTTTCGGCATAGAGTAAAGACAGGAGTCGGATGGACGTGACACGCGCGGAACTGGCAGCGATGAAGAGGGCGAGGCGAGGGGGCTGGACTACGACGGTATTAGGAGCGGCAGCCTTTTTTGCTGTGTTGGTGTGCGGGGCACAGACCGGATCAACCGCTAAGCCGAGCACAGCATCAACGCCTGCGAAATCGAAGAAGGCAACCACAACGAGCCATTCTGCGGCTCATGAGTCAGCGGCTCATTCGAAGGCGCATGTGGCGACGACGAGCGCACACACGACGAGCCACACCACAAAGGCAGGACACAAGCAGTCACACAAGCCACTCACCGCAAAACAGCTCGCCAAGAGCCAGAAACTGCGTCAGGCCTTCGTGGCTTCGTCACAGCTTCGCCCCATGGCGCAGCAGTTAGCCACGATGCGGTCGCCGGCGGCTTACGCAGGCGTCTCTGCCTATGCCCATGCTCATACCGGTGAGGCCGCCGCTGCGGCTTATCTCGCCCTCGGACATGCGTATCTGCTGGACCGCAAGTATCCAGAGGCAGTGAGCGCCTTGCACTCGGCAAACCTGGCCGGCCAGTCGCTCGATGATTACGCGGATTATCTGACCGCGCAGGTGTATTTGCAGAACAACAAACTGCCTGATGCAGAATCGGTCCTGAATAGTTTTATAGAGAAGCATCCTGACTCGATTTTTGTTCACAGCGTACCCGTCCTGGAAGCCAACCTGTTTTTGCAGGAGGAGGATCCTCAGGCGGCATTGCGAATATTGGACGCGCACCGCGTCGAGACCATCGCTGGTAAAGCAGATTTTCAACTCGCGTTAGCCAAGGCAAACCTGATGGCTGGCCATACACCGGAAGCGCTGCAACAATTCCGCCGGGTATATCTGAATTTCCCGCTCAGTCAGGAGGCGGCTCAGGCGCGGGCTCAGCTTGTGTCTTCTGGAGAACTCGCATCATTGCCCCCGGAAGAGCGGCGTCATCATGCCGACGCCCTTTATGCGGCTAACCGATATAGTGAGGCCGAAGAGGAGTATCGCTCGCTTGCCGGAGATTCTGCGCTCGATGCGAGCACGCGCAACGGGCTCCTGGTGGCCGCGGCCGCCAGCGATTGGAAGCTGAAGCGCCTGAACAAGCAGGAGCTGGACCGCCTGCCGGACTCCGACGATGAGACCGGCGCCAGAAGACTGTATCTGCTTATGGAATTGGCCCGCAACAAGGATGACGGCGAGACACAGCGGACAATTATAGAGCAGATGAAGACGCGTTTTCCGGAGAGTCCATGGCTGGCCGAGGCTCTCTACTCCAGCGGCAACATGTATTTACTGCGTAAGGATTTTCCCCACGCAATCGAATACTACACAGAGCTCGCGCGGCGTTTCCCCAAATCATGCGAGTCGCCGCACACCGGAGCGTGTTCGAACTATTCGCCCAGCAGTCACTGGCGCGCTGCGTGGTTGAACTATCGCCTTGGGCAATACGCCGATGCCGCCCGTCTCTTCGATGAGCAGATTGCCAACTTCCCCGGAGGCAAGGAGATTCCCTCGGCGCTTTACTGGCGCGGCCGCCTGTACGAGCAGGAAGATCATAAGCCGGAGATGGCTGCAGGATTCTATCGCACGGTGGCGCGCGTTTACCGGCACTATTACTATGCGGCGCTGGCGCAGGAGCGGCTGGCGCAGCTGGGTCAGGTCACGCCGGTTAGCTTTTCCGTCCTTGAGGCGATGCAACCTGAATCGATCCCAGAGCTGAGCGACGATGTGCCCGAAGACGACCCACATGTAGTGAAGGCGAAGCTTTTGGCCAACGCCGGACTAAACGAGTACATTGCGCCCGAGATTCAGGCTGCCGATGGAAGCAGCGAGTGGGGCTCATTCGCGGAAGCCGAAATCTTTGCCTCATACGGCGAAACGTGGCACGCCATGCGCCTGCTGAAGCATGCGATCCCGTTCTACACTTCGGCGCCTATCGAATCGATTCCCATGGCCTATTGGCGCATTCTGTTTCCCCAACCGTATTGGCCTGACATCAAAGAAAACTCTGCCAGCAATGGGCTCGATCCATACATGGTGGCTGCGCTCATTCGCCAGGAGTCGGAGTTTAATCCCGGAGCGGTTTCAAACAAGAGCGCGTATGGTCTGATGCAGTTGTTGCCCAGCGTGGGGAAGAGCATGGCCAAACAAGAGGGAATTCACTCTTTCGAGACGAGCCAGTTGCTCAATCCATCCACCAATATTCGACTGGGAACTCTGTATCTGAAACGCACAATGGACAGATTTGGTGGACGGCCTGAGTATGCCTTCGCTGCCTACAACGCGGGAGACGAACGCGTGCTTGATTGGCAGTCGATTGGCCACTATCGCGATATGGACGAATTCGTGGAGTCTATTCCATTTACGGAAACACGCGACTACGTTCAGGCGATCGTTCGCAATCAGGAGATTTACCGCGAACTGGACAAGGCCGGCTCGCAGCGGGCTTCCACTGGGCCTGCAATGACTGACCCACGCTGACCCCACGCTCATGCACTGACGCGACACTCATGATGGCGATGAGCGAAAATAAAGGCATGGAGTTTATCGATCTCAAGGCGCAGTATCGCCGTCTGAAACCGGCGATCGATGCGCGCATTCAGGCCGTACTCGACCATGGCCAGTACATCCTGGGACCCGAAGTACGCGAGTTGGAAGGGCGTCTCGTCGCGCGCGTAGGTGCGAAGCGCTGCATAAGTTGCGCCAGCGGGACCGATGCGCTGCTGCTGGCGATGATGACGCTCGGTATCGGGCCGGGCTGTGAGGTTATCACATCGCCGTTCACCTTTTTCGCAACGGCCGAAATGATCGCATTGCTTGGGGCGGTTCCGGTCTTCGGGGATATCGATCCGGCCACCTACAACATTGATCCCGAAAAAATTGAAGCGGCCATCACACCGCGCACACGCGCGATCATGCCAATCAGCCTCTACGGGCAGCCCGCGGAGATGGACGCGATCAACGCCATTGCCGCGCGTCATCAACTGCCCGTCATCGAAGACGCGGCGCAGAGCTTTGGTGCGCTTTACCACGGACGGCACTCCGGAAACCTGAGCACCATCGGTTGCACGAGCTTTTTCCCGTCGAAACCGCTAGGCTGTTACGGTGACGGCGGAGCGTGCTTCACCAATGATGACGCGCTGGCCTCCGCCATGTTTGAGTTGCGCAATCACGGACAGGATCGCCGCTACCATCACACCCGCATCGGCATCAATGGTCGCATGGATACCATCCAGGCCGCCGTGGTGCTGGCCAAACTCGATGTCTTTGACGAAGAACTGCTGGCGCGCAGCGAGGCCGCCGACCGCTACGGTGCGCTTCTCAAGGGAGCGGTGCAAACTCCGCAGCTTGTCCCAAAGCGCACCAGCGCCTGGGCGCAATACACTATAGAGGTGGACGACCGCGACGCCGTCGAGGCGGCCATGCGCGAGATCGGGATACCGACAGCCGTGCATTATCCCGTCGCGTTGCATCTGCAACCGGTCCTCGCGCCGCTGGCTGAGCAGTTTGGACTGGGTCCGGGCAGCTTTCCCCACGCGGAACGGGCCGCCGACCGCGTATTGAGCCTGCCCATGCATCCCTATCTCACTCCCTCCGATATGCAGCGAGTGACAGATGCCGTAAAAGCCGCGCTGCATCAGACGGCTTCCCGGTGAATCCGAAGAGTAATTGTCGTTGAAGGTTTCTTTAAGCGATAAAGATTGACAGGCGGCCTTGCTCCGGCAAGAATGAGTCAAACATTTCAGCTTCAAAATGTCTGGAACTGAGATTCGCCTGAGAATGCTGAAAGATTGCTTCAGCACGCGCGACGTTCTTGAGTTAACCGGCGTGACAGCCCGGCAACTCCAGTGGTGGGACGAGCGGCGAATTGTGGTTCCGCTGCGTGAAGGCCGCAAGCGTGTGTATTCCGCGGCAGACCTGATCGACATTCTCGTCATCGAACATCTTCGGCAACGGAGCATCTCGCTCGCGCAAGTGCGGCGGGTGCTGCGTTTGCTGCGCACTGAGTTGCATGTTCGCGCGGCCGATTTAGTGGCGGGGAACAACGAATATCATCTTCTGCTCGCCGGAAAGCGAATCTTTCTGGAGACGGATTCCAAGCAAATTATCGAACTATTGCGAAACACAATGCAGCCGATGCTGTTAATAAGTCTTACGGACGCCGTGAAGCCACTACGCGTCGAGCTCAAAGATCTGCTGCAGAAGTCTGCGGCGAAGAAGCCAGTCGAAAAAACCAGGAGGGCGAAAATACAACGCGTAACGGCATAGCGATGAAACAGAAGGCCTGCAAAAGGCGATGTGGGCGCTACCTCTTCCATATCGCAAGACAAGTGGCGCGAGCGAAGACAAGGGAGGTTTTGACATGTCATCGGAACTACAATTGCTCGAACAATGGATACCAGAGCAGATGGAACCGGGAACGCTTTTTGTGCTTGAGAACGCAGGGTCGCTCGGAGATGCCCAGAATCCCTACTGGGCAGTTCTCGCCTGCCCAAGTTGTGGCGCGTTGGGGTTGATTACGCGAGCTCAATTCGGCGGCCTTGAATCGATGATCTGCGGCGCCGACAATTGCTCCGCCGAATATTACCTGCGCGAAGACGAAATCGAGTATCGCAAGCCGCACTAGAACCGCACAGAGTCGCAACGAGAGTCGTGCCGCTACCGCAGGTGCGACTCTCACGTCTTCCACACCGGCCGTCTTTCGCAAACATTTCGGATCCGATAACCACCAGTGCCCGGATGGCGAAATCGGCAGACGCAGCGACTTAAAATCGATTAAGTTTGCATAAAAATCTATGGGAACTATTGAATATAAAGAAGTTAATGAGCCGTCATCATGATGACGGTCGTTACGCAACCCTGACACATTTTTCGTGTTATTCCTGAAAGTGGGGAGGTGAATGCACGTGTCCCAACATCACACGATCCTCGGCGACAAGGTACACACCTACAAACGTCCCAATAGCTCTAGCTCGCAATGCGCAAGTTATCTGGCTGGCAAAATCGACCTACGACCACGAAAGAAGACAGTCTCTCAAAGGCAAAAGAGTTTGCTGAGGACTGGTATTTGCAGCTTCGAGGCAACTTCGCGATGGCGAGTTGAAGAACTGGGAAATGTTCCGCGAGGCTGCCAAGTTGTACCTGCACGAGTTCGACATCATGACGCAGGGACAACGTAGCCTGACCTATGCTCGTGGACAGCAACCGATCTTCTTTTCCAAAATGGCCGCGCGATTTATTCAACGCGATTCTCGACGAGGAGAAACTTCGCACTGACCGCGACGGTAGGCCTCGGACCGCATATAGTTTGCGCCATGCCTACATATGTCTGCGTCTGCTCGAAGGTGCCGACATTTACCAAATCGCCAAAAACTGTCGAACAAGTGTGGAGGTGATTGAAAAGTATTACGCGGCCCATTTGAAGACGCAGCTCGATGCCTCCGCAATTAACATCATGAGGCCACGTTCGAAGAAAGAGCCGACGCTCAAGAAGCGCCCGGACCGAGCGGAAGTCAGTCCCTTGGCTCGCGAAGCGTAAGCCATTGTGGCTTGCTTGTATGATGGGACTGTGCCTAATTTACCGCGCGGGCGTGGCGAAATGGCAGACGCAGCGGACTTAAGCAAGCTTGAGTGCCCATCGGGAAACCGACGGTGTAGAACTGCTCAAAGTCGGGGAAACCTGAAATGGCAATCCCGAGCCAAGCCCGGAAGGTTTACGGGACGGTGTAGAGACTAGATGGGCAGCACCTAAACCTCGTTTGGGGAATGGTGAAGGTATAGTCCAGACCACGAACCCGCCCTCGGCGGGGCGGCGAAAGCCGAAGTGGTACGAAAATCCGCAGGCCGCAAGGCCGTGAGGGTTCAATTCCCTCCGCCCGCACACAACTTATGCGTCCATCCA
>JBAVYX010000231.1:0-1669 GCA_049588475.1 Silvibacterium sp.
GGGCCTAGCCAAACCCGAAAAAAGCCTCCTCAAAGCCACCCGACCAAAACTGCTACGCTTCGACACTTCCGGCAAAGCGTTTCTACACAACCAAGACCCGAAGCTGACTCTCCCCGCCGTCAATTGACGCATTGCGAAAGGTTCTTTCGACCCAGACGCTATCCCAGCATGGCGCGCGAACCCCGCGTTGCCGCCGATGAACTCGCCGGCCACCGCGCTGTCCTTTAGGTGAACTTCGCTCGTACGAGGCGACCAACATCAAGGGCCGTAACCGAGTTGCGAGAGGATGCTTCTCAGAGCCTGCGCGGCGCGCGCCTTGTCCAGTTTTTGCAGGTCCAAGAAAATCCTCAGGCCCTCTTGTTCCTCGCGGATGACCTTCCCCCGCTCCGGCAATCTATCTAACTGGTCGAGAATCTTATAGTTGCGAACCGGCTTGGCGAAGCCCTTGGCCTGGATCGGGTCCTGCTCCTCGGCCAACACGATATCTTTGACCAGCGAATAGGTTTCATGGCTGATGAGAATGCGGCCCAACTCGGCATGCGATTGCAGCCGGGAGGCGAGATTCACCTCATTGCCGATGATGATGTAGTCCATGCGGTCCTCGCTGCCGAAATTGCCCACAGTGCAATAGCCTGTACTGATGCCGATCCGCAGCTGGAACGGCCTTTCCAGCCCGGCATCGCGCCACTCGAACTGGAGGTCCCGCATCCGCCTCTGCATCGCGATGGCCATGTTGACGCACGCTATGGCGTCCTCCTTGACCCCCTTCGTCTCGGGGTCGCCGAAGAATGCCATGATCGCGTCGCCAACGTACTTGTCGATCGTCGCACCATGCTCAAGAGCGATCTTCGACATCTCTGTCAGGTAGTGGTTGAGCAGTCCTGTCAATTCCTCGGATTCCAGATCGTCGGTCGTCGCGGTAAAATCCGCAATGTCGGAAAAGAACACGGACAGCTTCTTGCGGTTCGAGGCTATCTCGACACTGCGCTGGCCGGTAAAGATCGACGAATAGACTTGGGGTGAGAGGTACTTCGACAGCTTCGTCGAGAGTATCTCCAGCTGCCGCTTCTGTTCGCTCACGGATTCGTTCGCCAGCTCCGCCTTGTGCTTGGCCTCGCGAATTTGCTCCTCAGCTCGCTTTATCTCGCTAATGTCTGTGTAGACGGCGACGACCCCGCCTTCCGCCGTCTTGCGCTCATTGATTTGAAGCCAACGCCCTTCGGCGACGCGCAGGACATGGGGCTCCCCCGGGTGCCGGTGTTTTGCCAGACGCTCGCCAACCCATTCCTCGAACCTTCCGCTGGCCTCCTCGACAACGCCTTGTTCCGCTGCGTTTCGGATGATCATTTCGAATGGCGTGCCCAGGGGTGGCACGCTCATTCCGGGAAAAAGCAGCTCTCCATACGCGCTGTTGCAGACGACCAGCCGGTCGTCTGCATCGTACAAGGAAAAGCCCCCCGAAATCGATTCGATCGCGTCAGTCAGCCGCTGTTCGCTGCGCCGGAAGGCAATCTCCGCCTCCTTGCGCTCGGTGACATCGCTCCAAGAGCCGACCACCTCGGCCGCTGACTGCGGTATCTGTCTTCTGGGACATGGCGATGCTCCTCGTGCTTCTAAGCCCCGCCGACTCTCAGAGCCGTTAGGGGCGGGAGCACGGCCGGTCCATCCC
>JBAVYX010000232.1:0-7515 GCA_049588475.1 Silvibacterium sp.
TCTTCCGCCGATTGAAGGGCTACCGCCGCATCTTCTCCCGTTTCGAGAAACTGGACTGCATCTTCCTGGCCTTCCTCTGTTTCGCTCTCATCATCGAAGCACTCCGTTAGTGTTAACACGCCCTAGTGAGCTGGGCCATCGAATCTGAAGAAGATCAAGCCGACGAGGCCTATTAGTGTGTTTTGAAATCGCTGCTGTCGGCCATGTTCTGATGGCAGACCAGGCAAGATGCTCGTGCAGGGCCGGATACCGACGAGACCAAGGCATACGACAGACCATGAGTAGTCCGCGTGATCACTCTGCAGTCTGAGTCATTGTGATAGTGAAAAGTTAGCTCGCCAAAGCGGATTTCATCCCCACCCGCTACTACAGCAGACTTGCTGGAATCAACCAAAAGGCTGATTTTGTCGTTCTGCACTTGGTACGTTACCAAAGCCGCGGGGCTTCCCTTGAATTTCACCAAGGTAGCGCCGGTGAGCCGATAGGCGAGACTCTTTCCAGAAGCGGTCTGGCCGCCTGAGCTATTGCTGCGAGCATCTTGTCGTCAGAGTTGAAGCTGAACTGAGGGCGAGGTGTGGCTGCTGATCTTTCGCCGCACACTCGGCGAAATCTCTGTGACTATCCGTGGTCACCCACATGCCCTGCCGAAACTGCCTGCGAGTTTAAAACCCGGGTTCCTTTTGCGCTCAGATGACAATTTGGCGTGTCACAAGTGAAGCCCCGGAGCTAGTTGAGGAGTGGTGAAGGTCCAGAAACCATCAGCCTGCTTCTCCATGTCGGCTTTCGGACCGCTTCAGAAATTCACCCGGACCTTGCTGGATTCCGGAGCCTTGAATCGGATCTGGACCCGCGAACCGCTATCGACCTTGGGATACTGTGCATCCAGAACGTTCGAAGTGGCAGGCCTGAAGTCCCCTGATCCCTGAGCAAGATAGAAACTCGCACTCAACAGCAACGCCATTGCGATTGATCGCATAGCTACCCTCTGATTAAACGTTTGCAGGACGGCGAATCGCGAGGTGGGATTGCTCTGCCATCTCTGAGTCACCCGGCAAGGTACTTCACTCGCGGTACAAGAATAAAGCGATTTATTTAGCTTGTTTGCGTGCACCCCGAATATGTATATTCAAGAATTCTGGAAAACTGCCTGCCGCAACGGGTGCAAAAATTTTCATTATCGTCCCGCGGATTTGGGGAAGAGGAACATGCTTTCAAGAGAAAGAACCTCTCGCTCGGTAAACGTATTCTGTTGCGCGACGATTCTAGTCTTGCAGTCCACTCTGTCAGTTCCCACGTTGTCCCAAACTCGCGCCGTCAGCGCCACAGTCAACGTTTCGAAAACCGGCGCACCGATTTCGAAGTACATCTACGGCCAGTTCCTCGAGCATGGCGGGGACATCGTCAACACCGGTGTCTGGTCTGAGATGCTCGTTGACCGCAAATTCTTCTATCCCGTCGTCACCAGTGCGCCAACACCTCCGCCTGTCATCGCCAACGCTGGCGGAAACCCGCGCTTCCGCCGTACGCCCACTCGCTGGTGGGCGCCCATCGGCGGTGCCGATGCTGTCACGATAGACAGCAAATCGCCCTATACCGGCGGTCAGACGCCTCTCGTCAAACTCGACACCCAAGAACCGCACGGGTTCAGCCAGTCTGGAATCGCCGTTCGTAGAAACATGGCTTACACCGGTCGCATCGTCCTCGCCGGCGCTGCCGGCGCGGTAGTCAAAGTCACGCTCATCTGGGGCAAAGAGGCCACTGACCGTCAGACGGTCACAATCCGCACGCTAGGCACGGCATATCGCAAATTTTCACTGCGCTATACTGCCGCAGCAGACACAGGCGACGCGGCACTCGAAATTACCGGCACGGGCACAGGATCGTTCCATGTCGGTGCGGTCTCGCTCATGCCTGCCGACAACATCGAAGGCTTTCGCCCTGAAGTGATCGCGGCTCTCAAGCAGTTGAGATTTGGCGTCCTTCGGTTCCCTGGCGGAAACTTCGTTTCGTCGTATGAATGGCGATACGGAGTCGGCGACATCGACAAGCGCCCGCCCATTTTCGATCCTGTCTGGTCTGCTGTGCAGCCTAATGACGTCGGCACCGACGAGTTCCTCACGCTCTGCCGTCTCCTCGGCGTCGATCCTTACATCACGGTCAACGCTGGCTTCGGCGACGCATGGTCTGCGCGCGAATTGGTCGAATATACAAACAGCGCAGCCAGCACGCCAATGGGCAAATGGCGCGCTGAGAACGGCCACCCTGTGCCCTATCGGGTCAAATTCTGGGGCGTGGGCAACGAGCCATGGGGCGACTACCAGATGGGTGCGATGTCGCTTCCGCAATTCGAGCTGAAGCACAACCTGTTCGCAAAAGAGATGCGTAAGGTAGATCCGTCGATCAAGCTGATTGCCGGTGGAGCCATGCCCGACGTGATGGAAGGCGCCGACCAGGCCAGGCGCATCAACGGCCAGTATGTTCCCGACTATCTCTCAGCGGCCGACTGGACCGGCCAGATGCTCCTCAATTGCCTCGACAACATCGACATGGTAAGCGAGCACTACTACGCATCCGGCACCGAGCACACCGACATGAAACTGCAGAAGAAGGTGCCGATTAATCCTCCACTGTCGCTTATCGAGTGGGAACGTGCGCCTGCCGTCCAGGTCCGTGCGAAATACGAGCATTACCAGGAGTATTTGAAACGCATTCCCGCACTCCGTTCCAAGCCGGTACCTATCGCTATCGACGAGTGGGCTTATTTCGGCGGCAACCGTGATGGCTACAAAGTAGTTCCTGCGTACGCGTGGGCATTCCACGAGATGTTCCGCCATTCCGACGTGTTTCAGATGGGCGCATTCACCTTCGCGACCGCGATGATGAGCGAGAACCGAACCGAGGCGATCCTCAATCCAACCGGCATGCTCTTCAAGATGTATCGCGATGACTTCGGCACCATTCCTGTCGAAGTCACTGGAGACTCGCCGCAGCCCAAACCTATGTTCCCGGCTGGCGGCGACCAGCCTGCGGTCAATCCCGGCAGCGCCACATATCCGCTAGATGTAAGCGCCGCGTTGAGCGAAGACCACAAGACGCTCGCCATCGCCGTGCTCAATCCCTCCGACTCCGAACAGAGCATTAAGCTCACCGTCAGTGGAGCGAGGCTCGCGAGTGTAGGACACGTTTACCGCATGGCTCCTAACTCCATCGATGCGACCGTTCAAGTGGACAAGAAACCCGAGGTTCAGATCGAAGAACAGCCGCTCGGCGTTCTACCAGACACCATCAACGTGCGCCCGTTCAGTGTGAACATCTATTCCTATCCGGTGCAGTAGCCCAAGTTCTCCAGAGAGAGTCCAGATGAAAGCAACGAAACTGATCCTTGCGTGCGCAATCGCCATCACGATCAAGCCGCCGGCTCAGGCTGGCGGCCAGGTGCAAACCAACGTTCCCGAAGTTGTTCCCGGCGCCAAGCCGGTCACAGTGGAGCACGTCAAGATTCACGGCACGGCGCTCGAGGGCAATCTCGAAGGCGACGCGGTCGATCGTGACGTCATTGTCTTCTTGCCGCCCGGCTATGAGAATGACAAAGAGCGCCACTATCCCGTCGTCTACGCGCTGCATGGCTTTTTCATTGGCGCCGAGCAGTGGATGCACGAGCTTCATGTACCGCAGACCATCGAAGGCGCGTTTGCGAAAGGGTCACAGGAGATGATTGTCGTCCTGCCCGACTCCAAAACCATCTACAACGGTTCGATGTACTCAAGCTCTGTCACCACCGGCGACTTCGAGAGGTTTATCTCGCATGACGTGGTCAACTACATCGACGCGAACTACCGCACCTTCCCCGATCGCCAGAGCCGCGGTCTCGTCGGCCACTCGATGGGCGGCTATGGTGCGTCCCGCATTGGCATGAAGCATCCCGACGTTTTCGGCGCGCTGTATATCATGAGTCCCTGCTGCATGTCTCCGATGGCTGGCGGCGGACCTGGCCCCGCGGATCAAATGAAGGAACGGGCCATTGCGAGCGAGAAGAAGGCTGCGATGGCCAAATCGCCTGCGGAACTTGCAGCTCAGTCACCCGGCTTCGGCGTTGCCCAGTATGCAGATGCGGCAGCTTGGGCGCCCAATCCCAAGAACCCTCCCTTGTACTTCGACCTGCCAACCAAAGACGGTGTTCCGCAACCGGACATCGTTGCAAAATTTGCGGCCAACTCACCCCTTGCTTTTGTCGATCAGTACATCGGGAATCTCAAGCAGTATCGCGCCATTGCGATGGACGTGGGCGATCAGGATGGCCTACGCTTTGACGCCACAAAGCTGCACAAGATTCTTGATAACTACGGAGTCGCAAACAGCTTCGAGATTTATCCAGGCACACATACCAGCGCGGTTGCCGATCGATTTCAGAACCATGTGATTCCGTTCTTCAGCAAGAACCTCTGTTTCACGGCAAGGTGTCACTAACGCCAGATCGGCAGTCGAAACCTGGGCGGCTTCACATGCCCCAAGCGCCGGCTCCTCTTCCGCTGCGCAGATCAACACCAACGTTTACATCGCCCTAAAAACTAAGGAATGAGCACAGATGACGATGAGAACCACACGATACGCTTCTTGCCAATGTTCACTGAGCACATCGGTCCTCTGATCTATCGCAGCCTGTCGTCCGAACGCTCGACGATATTGCGCAGGATCAACTCGCAAACTAGAATGTGTGCGGAGAACAGACGTGATGCGGCTATGGAACCGGTCCATCGCCGGCGGTATGGGATTGATGATCGCGGCAGTAACCGTCATGGGGCAGGCTCCGTCCACGAATGACAATCTACCATCGGCTGCGTTAGTGCTGGAGCAGCAAGGGCGCTTATCTGACGCGGAGACGGCATGGCAAGCGGTCGTAAAATCCCATCCCAGCGACGCTGAGGCATACGCTCATCTGGGCCTTCTAAAAGCTCATCAAGAACATTACAAAGACGCTGTGCCGTTCTATCTCAAAGCCTTGGCATTGAATCCGAAAATACCTGGGCTGCGCCTTAATTTGGGGCTAGCTTATTTCAAGGCCGGGAACCTGAAATCGGCTGTCGAAACCTTTACGCCACTCCTGCGCCAGGCTGCTGAGGGTTCGCCCGATGCGCTGCGCATGGAAACGCTGATTGGACTCGCGGATTACGGAATGGGCGCTTATGGTGCTGCTGTCCCTCATCTGAGGAAAGCAACCGCGGCGGACCAGCAGGATCTCCCTTTCCGGTTGATGCTTGCCCACAGCTGTCTGTGGTCGAAGCAGTATCAGTGCGTTCTCGACACTTACCGCGAGATCCTCACCTTGAATCCCGGCTCGGCAGAAGCGGATATGCTCGCGGGCGAGGCGTATGACGAGATGAAAAATGAAACAGGGGCGATCGAGCAGTTTCAGGCTGCAGTCAAGGCCGACCCCAAGGTGCCTAATGTGCATTTCGGATACGGCTACTTGTTGTGGCGAATCTTGAGATTTAACGACGCTGAACGTGAATTCAAGTCTGAGCTTGAAAACAATCCCGAGCATCCGCTTGCGTTAACGTATCTTGCTGACACCGAGATTCACCTCAATCATTCCGATGAAGCAGCGTCATACCTCGAACGCGCGCTTCGGATTGATTCTACGATTGCCCTCGCGCACCTCGACCTTGGCATTCTCTATCGAGATCGGGGGCACAACGACGACGCCCTGCGGGAACTCAAGGCGGCCGAATCGCTTACTCCTGACGACCATGCGATCCTTTGGCAGCTTGGACGCACTTATCAATCTTTGGGTCGACAAACCGAAGCAAAGGCCGAATTTGAGAAGGTACGGAACCTCCAGAACACTGAAACTCAATCACTTCGAGAGAAAATGAACCAGCTCGAACCTCAGTCGGTAGGGCAGAATACTGACATGAAACCGAAATGATATTGAGAAATCGGCTTCTTTTTCGGTTGACTTAAGCGTTTAGTTCGACGCATCTTTAATCGCAAAAGTGAATTTTGTGGATGCGAGAAAACCTTTTCTCGCCATCGGAGCCAAAAACAGAAGACGGGGTCATTCTTAGGTGAGCTTAGAAGTTATTGCGGTAGCACCTTCCAAGGAGGCTCCTGCCCAGTCGACGGGGCAGCGAGAGGAACTCGTGCGTCGCGTGGCCTCCAGTGTGACCTTTGAAAAATCGCCGCGGCTTAGAGCCTTCCTCCTCCACGTCTGCAGGTGCGCCCTCGATGACAAACCTGAAGAGGCAACGGAACAGCAGATTGGGATTCATGTTTACGATCGAGCTCCGAGCTACAACCAAAATGACGACAATATAGTCCGCTCCCAGGCTCGCGTACTGCGGATGAAGCTGGAGCATCATTTCGCCAGCGAGGGAAAGGACGAACCGGTTGTCATTAAGATCCCCAAGGGCCATTACCTGCCAACCTTCGAGTCTCGTTCCGTGGAACCGCTGCCAGAGTCTCAAATTCCTCTGCCCGTCATGCAAAAAACTCGCCGTTGGCGATGGGTTCTGCCCGCACTGGCGTTACTGTTCAGCATTCCCCTCATTTGGTTTGGAGAACTGATTTTCAAGCCGAGGCTGGTTAGCACGCCGTCCAATATCGTTCCAGTAGGCAACGCGCAGGCTCAGCGTGACGCAGAGAGAGAGACACGGAGGCAGCGGATAATATTGGCCGCCGAGGCTGGCGAACTTCGCATCGCCGCCGGTCACACGGGAACTGCATATGTGGACGTGAGGGGGCATCGCTGGGAAGCAGATCGGTACTACGAGGGTGGAGATGTCCGCCCGGGCCCCAAGCATATCTTCCCCCCGGTGGCCGATGCAGGTCAATTTATGTTCATGCGTGAGGCTTTCTCCGACGACATTATGGTCCCGCAGTCTCAGCGCGAATTTCAATACAACATACCAGTACCTTCCGGGGTCTACGAATTGAGGCTCTATTTCGCTGATCCTCTCCGGCAACCGGACGCAGATCCGAAGGAGGACTCACAAAATGAGCGTCACTTTCAAGTCAACCTCAATGGACATCCGTTGCTGCAAGTCTTGGACCCGATTACCGACGCTGGTTCCGCCGCGGTGGACGTTCGTGTATTTAAGGATGTACATCCTGCTGCAGACGGGGAAATCCACCTTCAGTTTCGGTCGGGATGTGGCCACCAGTTTCGGTCGGGATGTGGCCGCGCTTTTGTGAGTGCGTTGGAACTGACCCCGGGCATACGGGGGAAATTAAAGCCGATCCGAATTTCCGCTCGTCCGTCAGATTTTACGGATGAAGACGGCACACACTGGAGCGGGGACAACTTTTTCATAGATGGGCGCACATGGATCTATGAAAATCCCCCAAGAGGCCCGAGAATTCCAACTCTTTACTCCGGTGAGCGCCATGGTAATTTCAGCTACTCGATACCCGTTGTACCAGGAAGCTACACCGTAAAGCTCCATTTCCTTGAGTCGTTTTTCAGTCCTTTGATACCGGCCGCAAACTGCCAGGGGGTGGGCTGCAGAGTCTTCGATG
>JBAVYX010000233.1:0-12458 GCA_049588475.1 Silvibacterium sp.
CTGAGGTCACGGATGTAGGCGGAGAGCTCGTCGAAGCTCATCTCGGACGAGAGCAGAGCCTCTTTTTTGAAGTACTGCGGCTGCTCGCGGATCTCAGGGAAGGTGCTCACGTCGAAGGGGCGGTAGCTGCTGATCTCGGCGCCGTTGAAGGTGCGCTCCCATCCATGCTCGAAGACCCACTCGTTGAGCTGCGGTTCCCAGTGCGCGCTCGATGCGAATATGCGCCGCGAAATGGAGAAAGTGTCGGGATTAAATTCAAAGACCGTGACGTTTCCAAACGCATTTTGGGCGGCGTCGAAAAGTTCATAATAAAAGATGCGTCCCGGCTTATCGGGCTCCTGCAATCCGAAGATCCATTTCTGTCCCGGATGCTCAAAGGTCTGCGGCGGCTTGCCCTTGATCACGTTGCGCAGCGCTTCCTGCCGGCGATTGGCCTTGGGCAGATACAACTCGTCAAACATAAAGAGCAAAGCTGCGAGCATGGAGGCAATGATCAGCACCGGCAGCACGATGCGATAGAGGCTAATCCCCGCGGCCTTCATGGCCGTCAATTCGCTCGATCGATTCAACAGGCCGAAGACCACAAGCACTGCAATTAACACGGCCAGCGGAGTTATGGTGTAGATCATGCTCGGGGTCAGATTCATAAGATATGCGGCGACGGTGACCAGCGGCGTGCGGTTGCGAATGATGTCGCCCAGCAATTCGAAGGAGGTGAAGACCAGCATCAATCCAACAAAGGTGACCAGCACCATCGCGAAGGTTGTGAGGAATTCCTTGAGCACGTACTCGTCCAGGATGAGGGGGAATCGTCCGCGCGCATGGCGAGGCTTGGACGGGCGCTCGGTGGCGTGCATCTCCGGTGGGTCTTCTTTAACCGGCGATTTGAACCAGTTTCCCATTGAGGTCAGCGCGGCAAGCGCTGGACCGCCAGTGGACATCTGGCGCAGCAGGATCACGCCGCATATTGCGAAAAGCGAATTGGCAAGCCATACTCCAACGACCGCGGAAACTTTGCTTTGCCGGGCAAGTGCTGTGCCCGTCGATGACAGGAAGTAATAAACGAAGACCAGTACGATGGTCAGCACGAATCCGGCGCTTTTGCCGCCACGCTTGGAGGAGATGCCGAGAGGAACGCCCACCAGCATCAGGACCAGACACGCCGCCGGATACGCAAATCGCTTGTGCAATTCGATCAGGTACCACTGGCCGCCGCTAACTCGGGAACGGGTCAGTAACTCGCGGTTGGACATGGCCAATATCGGCGATTCATTGCGGCCGGCGTGCGTGTCTTCCTGCGTAGAAAGCGCGAGGGGCAGATCCGTTTGCGCAAACGTCGAGACGTTGTACTGGTCGGGTTGATTCGCGACTGTCTGGTGGTCGGTTCCATCGTGCATGCGCATGATGGCCGTCTGGTCCTTACCATTCGCAACTGTGGCGATGGCTCCGGTCGTGATTTTTGGGGCGGCGGGGTCGGACAGATCTGCAAGAAAAATCTGCCCCCAGTTTGCGGCGCCTATGCCGGCGCGCACATTCTGCACATAGAGGACGTAGTTTTTGAAGTCTTCATAGAAGACGCGCGGCTGCACCTCGTATGAGGCCTGCGCGTTCAACAGTTCAGATTCAAGCCGCAAAATGGTAGCCGTCGCTCGGGGCGCAAAATACAGGGTGTTTGCCAGACCTATGCCCCATCCCGCGATGGAGACAATTGCCACAATTCCGACAAAGCTCCACACGCCAATGCCCGATGCGCGCATGGCGGTGATTTCACTGTCGGCCGCCAACCGGCTCAGGCCCAGCAGAATGCCCACCAGCACCGCCATGGGGATGGTGACGGTAAACATGTTGGGGAGCGTCAGGAGGAAGATCTCCGCCACCATGCCCAGCGATGCGCTGTTGCGGACCACCAGCTCTAGCAGATGGGGAAGATCGCGCATGAACAACACGAAGGTGAAAAGCGCACCGCCAATGAAGGCATGCGAGAGTACTTCTCTCAGGATGTATCGCGTCAGAATGCGCACAGATTCGAGTCCACTTTTAGTTTATCTCGGTGCGAATCTCTTCAATCGGAGACTGTTGGCCAGCACGCTCACGGAACTGAGCGCCATCGCGGCTGCGGCAACCGCCGGGCTGAGCAGCAATCCTGTGAACGGATAGAGCACCCCAGCGGCAATCGGAATGCCGAGCACGTTGTAGCCCAAGGCCCATCTCAGGTTCTGGCGCATGACACGCAGGGTCCGGCGGGCGAGCGTGAGCGCGATCACGATTTGAGCAGGGTCGCCGCGCAACAGGATCGCGTCGCCAGCTTCGCGGGCGAGATCGGTTCCAGTGCCGATGGCCAGCCCCGCGTCGGCTTGAGCCAGCGCCGCTGCATCGTTGATGCCGTCACCCACCATCGCCACCGAATGCCCGGCCGCCTGCAATTCGCGGATCGCGGCCAGCTTGCCTTCGGGCAGCAGCCCAGCGCGGACGTCGTCAATTCCGGCGGCGAGGGCGATCTGGCTGGCAGAAGCGCGACTGTCGCCGGTGAGCATGGCCACATTCAAGCCCATTCCACGAAGGGCATACACGGAGTCCGCTGCGCCGGGACGGAGTGTGTCCTCGGCCGAGAGCCAGCCTGTGAGATGTCCGTCAACCGTGATGTAGAGGAGGGTCGCGCCGGGCGAGGATGTCGCCTCATGGGGCGACGAGATGCCGAGATCCTCCAGGAGAGCACGATTTCCGGCGGCGATCGAGTGGCCGTTGACGGTTCCGGTAACACCCTTGCCGGGGATGGCCTGGATATTGCTGGCTGGAGCTGCCATGATGCCTTGGGAGGCTGCAAAGTCGATTACGGCACGCGCCAGAGGATGTTCCGATCGCTGCTCGAGAGACGCAGCCAGAGTAATCAGATCAGCTTCACCTATGCCGCTGGCGTGAATCGCTGTTATTCGCGGCTTGCCCTCGGTTAACGTGCCGGTCTTGTCCAGAACCACCGTCTGCACACGCGCCAGACGCTCGACACTCTCCCCTCCCTTGAAGAGAATGCCAAGTTGAGCGGCGCGTCCAATGGAGACGGTGAGAGCCGCAGGCACAGCAAGTCCCATCGCGCATGGACATGCAATCACCAGCACAGTAACGGCAATGGCAAAGGCGCGACTCATTCCACCAGAGTGATCGGCCAGCGCCCAGATTGCGAACGTGATGGCCGCAAGCGCTAAAACCACGGGCACAAAGACTCCGCTCACGCGATCCGCCAACTCCTGCATAGGGGCTTTGGACGATTGCGCCGCCTGCATCAGTCGCAGCATCTGCCCGAGGACGCTATCAGCGCCGATCGAGGTGGCCCGGTATTCAAGCACACCCTCATAGTTCAGCGAGCCACCGATGAGACGATCCCCCTCGCCCCGCGATACAGGAACGGATTCGCCGGTGATCAGCGACTCGTCCACGCTGCTCGCGCCCGAGACGACGACTCCATCCACGGGAATACGTTCACCGGGGCGAACCACAACAATCTCGCCAGGCGCGAGAGAGGCAATTGGCGCCTCGACCTCTACGCCATCGCGCAACACGCGGGCCGCCTGCGGTTGCAGTTTGGCAAACGCGCGTAGCGCGTCGAGCGTCCTGCGTTTTGTGCGAAGATCGAGCCAGTTGCCCAGCAGCAGGAAGCCAAGAATCAGCAGTACAGAGTCGAAGTAAACGTCTGGATGCAAACCGTGTTGCATGAAGAAATTGGGGAAGAAGGTCGCCGCGGCCGAATACACAAAGGCGGCGCCAGTGCCCAGAGCCACCAGCGTGTTCATGTTGGTGGTGCGGTGCAGCACCGCCTGCCAAGCGCGCTGATAGATCGTCCCGCCCGCCCAGAACATGCCAAAGAGCGTTATCGCCAACATGGTGTATTGGAGAACGGGTGCAGGAATCTGGTAGAGCAGCGGCAGTGTCTGCCTCAGCAGGCGATCAATTGCGTTGGGCAGCGCATGCATCCACGGCCCCTGCATCAGGGGTACAGACAGAAGCATCGTCACAACCCCGCCCGTGATAGCGGCGATGGCGCGAATCCGCAGAGGGCGCTCTTGTTCGCGACCACCGTGGTCGTGCTCGTGAGAGTGTGCAGAGGACTGTGCGCTCGGCAGGGAAGCATCGTATCCCGCCTCGCGGACCGCCTCGACCAGAGCCTTAAGCTCCGTAACAGCCGGCTGGTAGACGACGCGCGCGGAATGCGTCATAAGATTTACGCTTGCTTCCGTCACGCCTTCGGTTTCGCGCAGCGCTTTCTCCACGTGAACCTGGCATGCGGTACAGGTCATGCCCTCGACACCCAGGGTTATGGCCCGCGGTGCGCTCTCGGTCACCGTTGCTCCGTGCGGGCGGTGTATCCAGCCCTGGCGAGGGCGGCCAGCAATGGCGCGATTTCTTCGGATTGCACGCGAGCCGTGCCGAGGCGAACTTCTTCGACGACAGTTCCCAGGACCCCCTGCAATGCCCGGCCTACGCGGCGGACACAGGCCTCGCAATGCATGCCATCGATACTCAACGTGATTTCTTTCATAGATATCTCTAGTTTAACGATGCTCCAGCGTAAGAATGGATGCAGGCTGCACCCTCAATCGCCTGATGCGAGAAAGCGGTAGCCCACGCCGCGCACTGTCTTCAGATAGCGCGGCTCCGAGGGCTCATCCTCGATGTATCGCCGCAACCGGACAATGAAGTTGTCGATCGCTCGGGTGTCGGTGTCTTCATGCACGCGCCATACCTGCTCCAGCAGCTCTTTGCGGGAGATGATGCGGCCCTGATTGCGCACCAGATACCGCAGAAGATCGACCTCCATCAAGGTAAGCCGGATGGTCCTCCCCATGGCCGTGAGCTCCAGTGCCGCGAAGTCGATCCTGCGACCGGCAAATTCAAAATTGAAGAGCTCTTCTTTGGCAGCCGGAGTTTCGTCCATCGGCTGATGCCACTTCAACCGGCGCAAAAGGCCGTTCAGGCGAGCCAGCAGGATGGAGAGGTCGAAAGGCTTTGGTAGATAATCGTCCGCGCCGGAAGCAAAACCAAGCAGCACATCTTCCGCTCGCCCGCGCGCGGTCAGCATTAACACCGGCACATAATTCTGCGCGGCCCGTAGTTCCGTGACCACCTCAAAGCCGTTTTTTCCAGGCAACATCACGTCGAGAAGCACAACGTCAAAGCTCTCGTTCGCAAGCCGGGCCAGGGCTGCCTCGCCATCGCCCTCAATGGCTGCGTCGTAACCCTCGGCCCGCAGGTTGAACAGCAGGCCCCGCGCGAGGTGCTCCTCATCTTCGACAATCAGAATGCGCGATGGGGTGCTCATTGAACCGCCTGCTCGAGTTCCTTTGCCGCTGGCCTCAGCAAGCGCGGCAGCTGCACCATGAACGTCGCACCCATGCCTTCTCCGGGGCTTTCGGCGAAGGCGTCGCCGCCGTGTTGCCGCGCGATGCTCCGCACAATAAACAGTCCCAGCCCGGTGCCTTTGGTCTTGAGCACGCTGCGCGCGGGTACCCGGTAAAACCGCTTGAAGATGCGCTTCAGCTGTCCGGCAGCAATACCGATTCCCCGGTCAGTCACGCTGAGCACGACCCAGGCTTCGTTTCTAATCGACAGGTCCACCTTTATTTCTACCCTCTTCGCAGAGTATTTCACCGCGTTCTCGAGCAGATTCAGCACCATGCTTTGCAACTCCTCGCGATTGCCGCGCACCATCATAGGCGCCGCCACTTCGGCTTGCTCGAAGGTGATTGCCTCCGCTTCCAGGTGACTACGTGATCGCGTTCGGGTGATGCACTCGGCCACCAGCGCTCGCATATCGACGGGCAGTCTCACCTGGTTTTGCGTTCGCTGTCCAAGTTCGCCGGCCTTCAGAACCTGCTCCACGGTGGCCAGCAGCCATTCACTGTCTTCGAACATGATCGCGTAAAACTCGCGCCGCTTTTCTTCCGGCATATCGCGCCGCTGCAACGTTTCGAGATAGAGCCGGATGGAGGTGATCGGCGTCTTGAGTTCGTGCGTTACCGCGTTCAGAAAGCTGTCGTGCCGTTCGTTGCGGCGTACCTCGCGTACCAGGAAAATTGTGTTGAGGACCACGCCTGCGATGAGCAGAGCAAAGAAGGGAATGCCAATGACCAGCGGAGCAAGCCGACGCCAGTTGAGGATGATCCAGCCGACGTTGAGCGTGACCGCTACACCTACCAGGCATGCGCCCAGGACGATGAACAGCACCACATTCCTTCTTCGTCCGCTGATTCTCATGAGTGCAATCGAAACGCCCGGGCAATAAAAACGCCCGCTCGGAAAGTGTACCGGGCGGGCGCTTGAATTGTTTGACGGAAGAAGCTCTTAAGCTACTCCTGCCGGCTTCGGATTCTTCGGATCGAACTGTGTGAGCTTGATGTCCCAGGCCAGACCGAGCTTCTTGAGCAGCCAGATGCCGTACCAGTTCGGATCGACCTCGTACCAAGTGAGGCCGTGACGCGCTGAAACCGGATGCGCATGATGATTGTTGTGCCATCCCTCGCCGCCGGTCAGTAGGGCAACCCACCAGCTGTTGCGCGAGTGGTCGCGAGTCGGGAAGCGGCGCGATCCCCACATGTGCGTTGCAGAGTTCACCAACCAGGTGGAATGAAGACCGAGGGTCACGCGCAGGAAGATTCCCCACATGAGGCAGGGCAAGCCGCCGATGGCCAACAGCGCCAGACCAACCACCACCATCGGGACCCAGTGGTACTTGCTGAGCCAGACGTGGAACTTGTCGCGGGCCAGATCGGGAGCGTAGCGCGAAAGCATGGCCGTTTCATCGTGCAGGGAGACGCCGCACATAATCCAGCCCATGTGTGCCCACCATCCGCCCTCTGTCGGCGTATGCGGGTCGCCTTCGTGATCAGAGTACTGGTGATGAACCCGGTGCGTGGCCACCCAGAAAATCGGCCCACCCTCAAGCGACAGCGTCGCGCCGATGGCCATGAAATACTCGACCCACTTGGGCGTCTTATACCCGCGATGGGTCAGCAGGCGGTGGTAGCACATGCCAATACCGATGTTCGAGGCCCACACCCAGAGCACAATGGAACAGATCAGAGCTTTCCAGCTGAACATGAAGAGCGCGGCGACAGCGCCAATATGGAAGATGACCATGAAGATAATGGTGATGGTGCTCAGGGTCCCCCCTTGCGCGGCACGGCCCAAGACGGGGCCTTTGTTTTCGGCCTGCAAATTTGCGATGGGCTTTGGCGGATTATGTTCCCCGGCAATGGCGGGTTGGTTGAGCAACTCAACTGACATGGAGTGTTCTGTCTCCCCTGGTTTAAATCTCAAGCTTCAAATCTCTACTCTTGACCGTATCAGTAGGGAGTCGTGTCACTGTGTAAGACTTTTGTAATGGTCATTGAATGAAAAAAGGACGCTCCCTGTGGTGTGGGGCTCGGTGAGGACCGCATCGCAGGCTGATACTTTGTTAATCTCAAGCGCAGACAATAAACCTTATGTTCTCTAGCACCCACTGGTTCGTGATTCTCGGCATTTTTGCGGCGCCATGCATCGCCGCGGCGCAATCGGTCAACCTTCCCACGGGTGCGCAGATTTCGGAGCCTGTTCCCGGCTCGCCCACTCGATTAAACAGCCTGCCGATGGGCCTCGCCTGGTCACCCGATCATCGTTACCTGGCGCTGGTCAATGCCGGATACGGAACGGCCGAGTCGAACTACTCACAATCGATCGCTATTCTCGATACGACCAACAGCGATACGAAAAGCGGCGGCAGTGCCACCAAAGGGACGGGCGCGCCAAGGCTCAGTGACTTTCCCGATGCGCGCACCGTGATCGGCGCCGCGCAAACCATGTATTCCGGCATCGCCTTCTCGCTCGACGGCAAGAACCTTTACGTCAGCCTGGACTCGCTCTCGGCGCCAGAAGGCGGAGACGCTAACCACACCGGCAACGCTATCGCTGTCTACAGCTTCGCAGACGGCGCTCTAAAACCCGAGCGGCTTATTCCAATTCCGCTACAACATCTTGCCCCTGGCCGCACACAGAATCAGATCGGAAAGCCCTTGCCCACAGGCATCGCGATGCCTGCTCCCACGGGGCTCGCCGTGGTGAAAACTGCCGACGGCAAGGAGCAGATCCTTGTCGCCGACGAGTTTTCCGACGACGTTCTTTTGATCGATACCGCGTCCGGAAGGATCCAGACCCGCTTCGATCTCGCTGACAATCCCATCGTTCCGTCCACATACCCCATAGCGGTCGTGGCCACACGCGACGGAAGCCGCGCATTTGTGGCTCTCTGGAACGGCTCAGCCGTTGCGGAACTCGACCTTCACGCTGGGAAGATTGCCAATAAGCTGGCTCTGTTCCCGCCCTCCGTCAGTATCCGTCCCAGTTCGCATCCCCTTGCTCTGACCCTCAGCCCGGATGAGAAGACGCTTTACGTCGCGCTCGCGAATCGCGATCTGATCGCGGGCGTGAAAGTGTCGGCGAAAGGCCTGCAGCTTGTCCGGCTTTATGACTCGCATCTGCCCGGGCAGACCTATTTCGGCGCCATGCCCGATTCCGTCGCCGTGTCTCCGGACGGAGCGATGCTCTACGTGGCCAATTCAGGCTCTAACTCGATCGCTGTCTTTCATACGAAACCCGCCAGCCAGGTTGGCGCGCCCGAAATACCCATTGGTTTCATCCCGACTGAATGGTATCCGTCTGCGCTGGCAGTGAATGATAAGCAGCTTTATGTTGCCACCGGCAAAGGTCGCGGCACTGGGCCGAACGTCGCTCCGCAACCCGCGCCAGTGAATCCGCCACCGAACTTGACTGAGAGCATTCATCGCCCCCACACCTATATCGCAAAGCTGCTCCATGGCTCGCTTGCGTCCATCGACCGCGCCGATGCCGAGAAGAATCTACGCGAGCTTACCCAGCAGGTGATGGCCAGCAATCGGATGCAGGTCGAGCTGAAACACCTGACCTTTGCCACGGGCGACAACCCCATTCACCACGTCATCTACATCATTCGAGAGAACCGGACCTACGATCAGCTATTAGGCGATCTGGGCGTGGGTGACGGCGACCCATCCCTCACGATGTACGGACTGGCCATCACGCCCAACCTGCACAAGCTCGCGCTGCAATTCGGGGTGCTGGACAACTTCTACGACTCAGGAGAAGTCTCCGGAGACGGACACGTCTGGTCGACTGCCGCAATCACCAGCGATTACACCGAGCGCGACTGGCAGCAGGCTTATCGGGGCAGGGAGCGCACCTACGACTTTGAAGGCGTGGTGCAAAACGGGTATCCCATACAGGAGAAGATCCCCGATATTAACGAACCGGCGAGTGGATATCTGTGGACCGACCTGAGGCATCAGGGGAAAACTCTTTACCACTTCGGAGAGTTTGTTTCGACCAAGTTCTGCGACGATTCCGGCGAGGCTCCCAAGCAGATATCGCCGCTCGAAGGCACACCCGAACCCACGCAATTTTGTGAGCACTCCTTTATCGAGCCCGGCGAGCAGGTCCCGGCGAATTATGGTGGAGGAAACAGTCCATATCCATGGAAGATTCCTCTCATCTATCGCAATGTAGCAACCAAACCTGAGCTAGAGGCGCACTTTGACCCCGACTATCCCGACTTCAATCTCAGCTTTCCCGATCAGCTGCGCGTGAACGAATTTCTGACCCACTTCAATGTCTGGGTGAGCGACCGGATGCAGGGCCGTGACTCCATGCCTGCCTTCGTGATGCTGCGCCTGCCGAATGACCATACCGCGGGTACGCGTCCGGGATCGCCGACACCGAAAGCCTCTGTCGCCGACAACGATCTAGCCGTCGGCCGCGCGGTGGACGCTATCTCCAACAGCCCATACTGGGATGACACAGCGTTCTTCATCCTCGAAGACGACGCGCAGGACGGGGCCGACCACGTCGACGCTCACCGCTCGGTCGCGCTGGTGATCAGCAAGTATTCGCCTCGATCCGCCAAGCCACTGGTGGATCACACCTTCTACACGACGGTGAGCGTGCTGCGCACGATCGAGGACCTTCTCGGCATTCCTCCGATGAACAACAACGACGCTTTCGCTCCCCTCATCGCGCCGCTATTTACCGGAGCAGGGAATCAGCCGGCCTTCACCGCCGACTACTCCAATCAGGCCAACAACCTTATCTATACGGCTAACAGCGAGCACGCGCCCGGAGCGAAGGAGTCCAGCCGCATGGACTTCACGCACGAAGACCGCGCCGACCCACGCAAGCTCAACGTGATCCTGTGGAAGGATGCGATGGGAAACAAGCCAGTGCCGTGGATGATCCTGCATCCTCATAGTGTTCACAAGGATCATGACGACGACTGAAGTACCCAGTCTTCGTGCTAAAGGATTGTGACCTTTCCGGTGTCGAGGTCGTAATATCCGGCCACGATTTTCAGTTTGCCTTCTTTCACCATCGGAGCGAGGACGGGAGAGGCTTTGCTCAAGAGCGTCGCCTGGATGGTGGCGTTTGCTTTTGTCGTAGCGGCCAGGTCAGAGCCTGCCTGGGCGACTGCGGGCTGAAGGTGCGGGAACAAGGCGCTGATCTGACCCGGAACCGGGTTGTTCTGGATGGCCGCCTTGACAGCGCCGCAACTGGCATGGCCCAGCACCAGGATGACCTTCGTTCCCAGCACCGCCGCGCCAAACTCGAGGCTACCGATGATCTCTGGTGTGGCCACGTTGCCGGCCACTCGCACTACAAAAATGTGTCCGATGCTCTGATCGAAAACCAGCTCGACGGGCACGCGCGAATCGGCACAGGAGAGCACGGCGGCGAAGGGCTCCTGCTTATCGACGGTATGTTCCTTCAAAATCTTCAAGTCGTGGTCGAAGCTGGCCAGACTGCCGGAAACGAATCGCTCATTGCCGTCGAGGAGGGCTTTGAGAGCCTCGTCTGGCGTGAGGTTGCTCTGGGCGAGAGCGGCTTCGGGTGCGAAAAAGCCCGTCGCGGCCGCGCCGATGAGGGTTGCGGCGGTTCCAGCGAGGGCGGTACCGATGAATGTGCGACGTGAGAGAGCGGTGCCAGATGGGTTTGCGGAGGGAGTCATAGATGGGTTCTCCTGATGCGATCGAAGGCGAAGCCATGATACCGCGTGCGCGTGACAACTCGACAACTCAAGTGGAATTCGTTCTATTCCTTAGGGACTAAAGCCGCCGTCGTTTTGTAGCGCTTACGATACGGTTGAAAGCCGCGCCCTGATGCAAAGAATGAAAGGGCAGGCGCTGAAGGCCTGCCCTTGGGGTGGTGCAAATCGATTGAGACTACTTCTTGTTTGCCGGCCTGCTCTGCGTTGTCGTCCCGGAAAGTACCGAGTGCTGATGCGCCGAGTGCTTCTGCATCAGGATGGTGAGTCCGATGGATGTGATCATGAACACAATGGCGCACCAGCTGGTTGTGCGCGTGAGCAGGTTGGCCGCCGAGCGGGGTCCGAAGGCTGTCTGCGAGCCCTGGCCGCCGAAGGCTCCCGCCAGGTCGGCGCTCTTGCCCTGCTGCAGGAGAATGACAGCGATCAGGAACAGGCAAACAAAAACGTGAACTGCGATAAACAGATAAATCATGCGGTCGCTTTTCTGAGCGGAATCCTCGGTAAATTGTCGGACATTCTTGGTGCGGAAGGGGGGACTTGAACCCCCATGCCTCTCGGCGCCACCCCCTCAAGATGGTGTGTCTGCCATTTCACCACTTCCGCAACGTTGTAAGATACTTACTTTTAGTGACTTACACGTTACACGTCTGGAAGCTCATTTCCTGTGTATCCATTTCTGTCACCACTCCGTGCTTCCTTGTCTTCTGCAATCCCTACAGATCGGTTGAGGTCGCCTAGGCGTAGGAAAAGCTTCTGGACCGCGTTGGCCCGAGGATGCACGTAACGCATCGTTGTTTTAATGTTATCGTGCCCTGGGACGTACTGCAACGTGAAGGGATCGGTTTGCTCTCCTGCCTCGGTCAGAAAGGTGTGTCGAAGGCCATGAAGCCCGGAGTCGGGATGTGTTTTGATTTGCTTTCGGAACGCAGCAATTTGAGTTTCAAGGGCTTCATTGCGAAGTTCAGGATCAGGACTGATAGGGTAAAGAGTCCATGCCGATCACAGTGACAAATCTGTTCAAGGGCCGCCAGTATCCCGGCGATGTAATTCTGCAAGCCGTACGGTGGTATCTGCGCTATCCGCTTGGCCTATGAACATGTTGCCGAGCTATTGGCAGAGCGGGGCCTGGAAGTGGATGCCAGTTGTGTTTGGCGTTGGGTGCAAGTCTACTCGCCGGAATTGAACAAGCGTTGCCAAGCCCATCTCAAGTGCACGAATAAGAGCTACCGCGTCACGAGACCTATATAAAGGTTAAGGGGCAAGACAAGTATCTGTACGGGGCTGTGGATTCGACCGGCAGACGATCGATTTTCTGCTGACGGCGAAGCGCGACACAGCCGCGGCTCAACGCTTCTTTGAG
>JBAVYX010000234.1:0-5584 GCA_049588475.1 Silvibacterium sp.
GTGACCCGACAAGATCTCAGCTGGAAACGGAGCCCCTCCTCCTGAAGAAATCCAACTGAAAGAAAATATAGCTTCTTATAAACAGCTCTTAAGAGTTGATTCAGATTTTTGGCCGGTTATCTCCGCCTAGGCACTCATCGAGCCCGGATTTGTCCCGATAAGTCGGCCAGGCGCCAGGAATTCGGGCCCCTTACCGTATTTCCGAATGGGAGTCGCCATGGGCGTTTCCCAGGACCTATTCACAATTTGAAGGACAAGAACAGGTGGATGAGTACTTGCCCGCACGATCTGAAGCATGCGTACACGTCGAGGGAAGACTAGTGCTTCCCCAGCCCCGCAATTCGCTCCTGCCGAAGGGCCAGCATCGGGTCAACTTTAGCTGCACGTCGCGCCGGAAGCCAGCAGCCGAGGGCAGCAGTCAACGTAACCGCGCTGATTTCAATCCACAGACTGCCGGAGCTTCCGGACTGGAGGCCTGGGAGCATCGCACTCAGACTCCGCATTGAAGCCAGCGTAATTGCGAGCCCGGAAGTCAGCCCAACGCACGCAGTGACAAAGCCCTGACGGAAGATCATTGCTTCGACATTGTGACGCGTCGCTCCCAGCGCAATGCGAATTCCGATTTCCTGTGTTCGACGCGAGGTAACATACATCGCCACCCCATAGACGCCGGCGGCAGCCATAGCAAGAGCTAGGCAGCCGGTTAGGGCCAGGAGGAGCATGATGAACCGGCGGTCCGCAAGGGAGTCGTCAATGAGGCATTGCATCGTCGCGCTTAGGAATATCGGTTGATTGGGATCGATGCTGGCGATGACTTGCCGGACTGCTTTGTGAATGTCGGCCTCCGGCCGGTCGCTCCTCTCCACCAGAAATGCAGCCTTGTGCAATGCACCCGCGGCAAGATAGACCGTTGCCTGCTGCTCCGGGCCATCCAGCGACGCATGACGGCTGCTCGATACCACACCGACGACACGTTTCCAATTGTTCGGATTTTCAGGGGAACAGAAGACGCAGACGGGCTTGCCGATTGCGCTCTCGCCAGGCCAGAGACGCTTGGCAACCAGGTCACTCACGATGGCAGCGTCACTGGAGTCGCTCATGTCTTCCTCATCCAACCATCGCCCTTGCAGTAGGCGAATTCCCATGGTCTGCAGATAGCCAGCGCTCACGTCATCGATTTCCGCAGCCATCTGGCCACTTTGCGACGGCCCGCCCGCGCTTTTGCCAACCAGTCCGCCGGTATTCTCTCCGCTAAACGGCAGAGCATCGTCCGTTCCTGCGCTCTCGATGCCGGGAAGCGCACGAACCGAATCTAAGGTGCGGCGATAAAATGTTCCCCACTCTCCAGGAGTCTGGTACCGCACCGGATCGCGAACAATTACGAACGCAGTAATGCGCTTTGCGGCGAAGCCGGGGTCAGTTCGGAGCAGGGCGGCAAAATTTGCCAGAAGTTGCCCTCCGATCACAACCAGAGCTAACGCCAGCGCGACCTCCACGGCAACCAAAGTGCCACGAACTCGATTACTCGTGACGACTCCAGTGTGCGAGCGAAGGTCCTGATCCCCGCTGGTTCGCGTCCAACCTGCCCTGATGGCGGGAATCATCCCGAATAAAAGGCCATTGGCGAGTGCGATCACCAGGGAGAAAACAAGTATCCGCCAGTCGGCGTGTGCTGCACGTAGGCGAGGAACGTTTACCGGCGCGATGCTTGGCAATGCTCTCCAGGCCACGACCGTAAGAATGTAGCCCCCCATGCCACCGAGCACAGCGAGCACACAGCTCTCTGTCAGGAGTTGGCGAATGATACGCGACCTGCCCGCGCCCAGTGCCATGCGAGTCGTAATCTCTCGCTGGCGCGCCAGCCCGCGCGCAAGCAAAAGGTTGGCGACGTTCACACATCCTATGAGGAGAAACATGACGGCTGCCGCCATCAGGACCCACAGAGCATCTTTGGAATTTCCCAACATCCGGTCGCGAAAAAGTCCTATCCGCAGGATGTGGTCTCTATTCATTGCGGGAAACTCACGGCTGAGATCGGTGCTTATCGTTGCAAGGTCCTGCTGAGCGTCGTATAGCGAGACACCCGATCGCAATCGGGCTATCACGCCGACGGCAGCGGTCGCAGCTTGAGGTTTGCCACTACGAAACGGTGCCCAGAAGTCAACGTACGGAGACGGGGTGTGAACAGCTGAGCGACGCAGCGGAAAATCAAACTCGCGCGGCATGACGCCAATGATGAGGCAGCTTTGGCCGTCTACTGAGACGCTGTGTCCAACAATCGACGGGTCTGCGTTGAAGCGCCGGACCCAAAGTCCGTAGCTGAGGATCATCTCGTTAGCATGGCCGGGCTGATCCTCGTCCGGGAGAATGTTGCGCCCGAGCATTGGCGAAACACCCAGAGTGGGAAAGAGATTGGCGGTTACGCGCAAGCCGTACAGGGCTTCGGGAGGTGTGGGACCGTTGCCTACCAGATTGAACATTGCGTTCCGGTAAGCAGCAACCGAAGCAAGTGTGCGGGTCCGTCGAGCGATCTCCTGCGCGTCGTTCCAGAGCGCCCAGTCTGTATGCGAGGGCTCGAACCGGGGAAATTCTGTTCTGATTTGTACAAGTTTAGATGGATGAGCGTACGGCAAAGGCGTAAGGAGCACGGCTCTGACTGCCGTGAAGACCACCGCAGTTGCTCCCACGCTTAATGCGATCGACACCAAAGCGATTCCCGTTACAGAGGGAGTTCGCCATAACATTCGAAAGGCATACCGAAGATCGCGCACGACGGAACTGCCTCCTGCGCCTAGATGGTGAGTATTGTATCGGCTGACCAAAGTCGACGGCTGGCAGAGCTCATTGGCATGTGCAGGCCGAAGGGCTGGAATGCTTTCGCTGCTGTTTTCTTGACTTGACGCTAATTTAAACCGCCGAATCGTTCGTCGAGGCCAGATCGGGAATGGGAAAGTCGGCTAGGCTCCGGTAATTCGGAAGTGCCGCATCGCGGAAGGCAGGGGCGTTTATCGGTACTATCCCTGAAGGTGCCGACGCCGGCTAGCGCCCTTTGACAATTGAGAGAAGGATTTCGCTCAGGCTCTCAAACAGCTCAGGAAAAATGCTTAACAACGAGTGCGATTGGTAAACCCACACACACCATGTTAATCACCAACTGCCCGAGAAAGAATGACATTGAAAATGGTCGATTGAGAGCGCTCAGTGGGATCACGACAAACGTCATAAAGAGGTAAACCGCTGCGCCAAATAGAAGCCCGCACAACACTGAATGCTCGTTGAGCACTGTAAGGTGTCGGCTGGCAACAGCGTAGGTTGTTGCAGCGCCGAATGCAATTAAATAATGCAGACCGAGTCCTAGCAGGACCGTGCTATTTCGGCTAAACGCCTTTGGCCCAATCATTGCGCTCGCAATAGATTGGAGGACAAGCTTTGGTCTTGTGCCCCGAGTCGCAGCGAACGCCAACGCCGCACACAGATCAATGGAACCTGTGATAATTCCTGCCCAAAATATGATCTCAGGTAATAAGTGCCTGGTTGGCGCGAGAGACATTTAACCCTCCTATTCAATAAAACAGAATAGCCCACAAGCCCTGGGCCCGATCTTCTTGAGTTCAGGGGGACACTGATGGCTTTCCCATACGGCGGAAAAATTCTCACCCATCGCTCGGATTTGCGCTTCTTCCTCATCGGATAAGGCATATCGCATTCCATTGAGCTCGGAGATCCTGTGTTTCGTCGTTCCAATTTCCTCTAGCTTCTCGTTCCAGCGACGTTCCAATTCGCTGGCCACCAGGCGATTCCTGGCATCGACAGAATCGTATTGTTCGAAGGCCTTCCTGGCTTCGTACTCCAACTGTTCGAGCTTACTGAACAGCGCTATGCGCTGCGCCGCATCGCCGGCGCTCAACTCCTCGAGCGCGCGCAGACTGGCATCTACCCCCAGCGGAGATATCACCTGAAGCAGTTCTTTGTTCAGGCGACGATCCACAGACGCACCGCCGAATCCGATGCAATACGGTCCACCGTCGTCGAATTCGCCCTTGCACAAGTAGCGCGCGTGCGTGCCGCGAGCCCCCCAGTAACGAACATGGAGCTTACGGCCACAGTGGCCACAGCGAAGAAGCCCCACGAGCAGACCCTGCCCCGCTCGAATCGCGGCCATGGACTCCTCCCCCTGCCAGTTTACGGAATTGCGCCGCGTTATTCCTTGGTTCTCTTCATAGGTGGCCCAGTCTATGTAACCTTCATGATGATCGCGGATGAAGACGCGGCAGTCTTCGGCCCGACGCAAGGCGCTCTGGCGCTTCTTCAGGTGGCCATTAACCAATACGGTCTCGACCGGACGCCGGCCCCATACATACGCGCCCGCATAGAAAGGGTTGACCAGGATGTCGCGCACCAACGCTTGGGTCGGAACCTTCCACACCAGTCGAGTTCCCCGGATCGGATTCGCCGGCAGTTCGATGTCATGATCGCGGAACCATTGGAAAGTCTGCCGTATGCTCCACCGTTCACGGAACTTCAGGAACACCAGTCGAATGGCTTCGCAGATCCGCTGATCGGGGTGCAAGACGACCTTGCCCATTGGATCAAGGACATACCCGACCGGCAGGCGCTTAAACATCTCTCCGCGACGCGCTTTCGACTCTTGGCCGGCGTGCATGCGTTGCCGCAGAACCTTCAGTTCAACCACGCTGAGCGTTCCCTTGATGCCCAGGACCAGTTGGTCGTCAAGATAGTTCAGATCATAGATCTGTTGTTCGTCTGCGATGAGCGTCCCGAAAATCTGGCAGACTTCCAACAACCGGCACCAGTCCTTGTCTGTGCGGGACAGACGCGATGCATCGCGGCTGCCAACGATGCCAACTTCTCCAAGAGCCACCGAACTGAGCACGCGTTCGAATCCTTCTCTGCGCGCCGACGCCATCCCGGCACTGAAGCCAAGATCACAGTCGATGATCTCCACATGCTTCCATCCCAGACTTCGGATCCTTTCGGCCGCCTCATACTGGAGTCGCTGACTCTCCAGGTTCTGTCGTACTTGCTTGTCGCTCGATTGCCGCAAGTAGACGATCGCCTTGCGAGCCAAGTGCTCGGGTTTGATTTTGGGACTGCAGAGAAGCTCTGTCATCAAGTCTCCTTCCTTCGGCTTGAAATACTGCTACCAGACAACGTGCCATCAGATCGACCAGATCGGCCCGAACCATTGCGTTTACGGGTACCGCTGGGGCTTCTCGGATCATCAGGCCCATCAGCTCGAGTTGCACCACGATGACCTCCCTCGCATACATCAACTGCGATTGGCTGAAGGTTATCGTGATCACGTTGTGTCTGAATTGCGAGGACGGAGGAAAGTGACAGAAGCGCTTCTTTGCTCAAAACAGCTCGCTCACTGATCCGGATTTCTGCGCTGCTCGGCGACAGCATCCACATCGGGATCTTTAGTCGCTTGCCCATGCGATCCGCTACCGACGCGGCGCCATCGCCCCGCTTCGGTCTGCGTTGGATCTGTAGCGTGGAACCGCGCAGAGGATGGAAGGGATAAAAAACCTTGACTTCGGTCGCTTCCGCACTCAGGGTACTG
>JBAVYX010000235.1:0-2796 GCA_049588475.1 Silvibacterium sp.
ATCCTGAGCTTGCTCTGCGAGACACAAACGCAAAATTCCGCCGCCGCTTCCGCTTTATGGAGCAAACCAGCCCCAGACCTCTCGAAGAACTCTCCAGCGAAGAGCTCGAAGCTCTATGGGCCCAAGCTAAGGACGGGGCCAAACTAGAACGGGCTAAAGAGATCGAGCGCCAGCCATGAACGCCTACACAGCCGAAAACCTAAGCACTGCCGAGAACACGGCCACCTTCCTTACCCGCGATGGCCGCCCCATCCTCATCCGCTCCTGTCACGGCTTCGAGGAGCTCGACGCCTGCGTCCAGCACCAGATCGACACCTGGGGTTACTCCGACGGAGACGTCATTCCCCGCCGCGCCTTTGTCGTCGCCCAGCGCATCGGCGGTCAGGTTATTGGAGCCTTCGACGTCACCCGCGCGGAAAAGCCCGAGGGTACGGCGGAAAACCTCATTGGTTTCGCCATGTCCTTACCCGGCTTGCAGATGGGCGCCGCTCCGGACGCGGCTCCGCCCCCCTATCTCCACTCCCACATGCTCGCCGTGTCTCCCGGATACAGAAATGACGGCATCGGCCGCCAGCTCAAGTTTTTTCAGCGGCTCGAAGCCCTCAGTCGCGGTATTGATCTTATGGAATGGACCTTCGATCCCCTGGAGATCAAGAATTCTTTCCTAAATATCCACAAGCTGGGCGCGATAGTTCGCAGCTATACATCAGACTTTTATGGTGTATCCTCATCTCGACTGCAGGGCGAGCTCCCAACCGACCGGCTGCATGCGGAGTGGTATCTCCGTTCGGCGCGGGTCAAGGCAGTTCTCGCTGGGAATAGGTTCAAACCTCCGAAGATTGAAGAGACCATTCTCGTTCCGTACGAGATTGGCGAATGGAAGTCTTCAGGTGACGTAGACCGAGCTCGTGCCGTGCAGACAGAGAATCGCCAGCATTTTCAGGAAGCGTTCGCTCGCGGGCTGGCCGTCGTCGGTTTTCACAGGGACACGCAAAACAACGGTATCTTTGAACTAGCGCCTTTCGAACACCTGAGAAGCGATTATCTATGAGAATTGATGCAATCTTCCTTCGCGAATTACGCATTCCCCTCGTTAAATCATTTGAAACCAGCTTCGGCGTCACCACCGATCGCCGCATCCTCCTTGTGGAGTTGAAAGCCGAAGGCTTTACCGGTTGGGGTGAATGTGTCGCCGGTGAGCACCCTTACTACTCTTACGAAACCGTCGACACTGCTTGGCTCATACTTGCTCAGGAACTCGCTCCCGCCCTTGCCAGGTCTGAGCCGGAACATTCCGGAAAAATTCCCGGCATCCTCAAACAGGTTCGCGGCCATCGCATGGCCAAAGCCGCTCTTGAGAATTCGGTGTGGGACCTGGAAGCGCAGATGCGCGGCGTTTCGTTGTCCGAACTGCTCGGCGGCGTCCGTGAAACGATTCCCTGCGGAGTCTCCATCGGCATCCAGCCTTCGATCGAGAAGCTCCTCGACGAAATCGAAATGGAACTGGCCGCCGGCTACCAGCGCATCAAGGTCAAGTGCAAGCCCGGCTGGGACACTAAGGTCTTCGAGGCCGTCCGCAACCGGTGGCCCGGCATCGCGCTCAGCTGCGACGCCAACTCTGCCTACCGCCTCAAGGACGCCGACTGCATCACCAGCTGGGACGCCTTCGACCTGACGATGATCGAGCAGCCGCTCTGGGCTGACGACTTCTACTACCATTCCATGCTGCAGCGGCAGCTCAACACTCCCATCTGCCTCGACGAATCGATCCACAACCGCCGCGACACCCTCGCCGCGATCGAGATGGAGTCCTGCCGCATCATCAATATCAAAAACGGGCGCGTCGGCGGCCTGGGCGAAGCTGTTGCCGTTCACAACGCCGCCTATGAGCGCGGAATCCCCGTGTGGTGCGGCGGCATGCTCGAAACCGGCATCGGCCGCTCCCACAACATTGCGCTTTCATCGCTTGAGAACTTCAGCCTCCCCGGCGACGTCTCGGCTTCAAAGCGCTATTACAAGGAAGACATCATCGAGCCCGCGGTCGAAGTCTCATCCAGAGGTGAAATCACCGTTCCCACTACCCCAGGCCGCGGCTACGAGGTCCGCGAAGACCTGGTGGAGCGGCTCACGATCCGCAAGGAAGAGATCCGCGCAATGGCGTTTGCCTAAAAGCAGGGCACAGGGATCAGAAACACAGCTTGACCTATCGCCCCAAGCAAAGAAGCGTGCCTTCACCGCAATTTGCTGAGGGCCCTTTGGCGTACGAAGCAGGGAAACAGGTTCGAATCGAAACCGGAGACTTCGTAGCAGGCACTGGTCCGGTCGAAGGAGTTATGTTCGAGCTCGCCGACGTCGGGAGTCACTTCCAGACTGAAATTGGCAGGACAAACGCAGATTTGGCCACGGCTACGAGGTACGCGAAGACCTGGTCGAAACGCCTTATCATCCGCAATAGAGAGATCCGCGCCTCGACCTTCGCTTAAAAGTGATCTCCATTCTCGCGGCTGCATATGCAGCTTAACTCGAGTGCTCTCACTTAACCGGACTAGACGAAGGGGCAGCTCAGAGACAATAGCGAAAGCTTCTCTAGTCATGAACCGGATCCGCGCCAAACCCTGCTGTCATAACGAGTAAAAATGGTGAAGGAGCATACTAATGCTCCAGCGATCATTAGGGCGTGTTAACACTAACGGAGTGCTTCGATGATGAGAGCGAAACAGAGGAAGGCCAGGAAGATGCAGTCCAGTTTCTCGAAACGGGAGAAGATGCGGCGGTAGCCCTTCAATCGGCGGAAGA
>JBAVYX010000236.1:0-5392 GCA_049588475.1 Silvibacterium sp.
CTCTATCAAAAGCTTCCCCGGCACCTGCCGGATGACTTGCAGGCCATGCGGGACGTGCTGGCATTGTTGCGTAACTTCGACCTGCGAGAAATGCAGTACCCGTTGCCCGGCGCGGTCGCGATGACGAATGGCTCCGAGGGGCTTTCCCGGCTTGAGCGCTTTCTCAGGGAGCTGGAACGGTTGCTGCCTTCCTGGTCGAATAACTTATCGAGCAGGTACTTCAGCCACGCGCGCACCCTGCCGATCACCATAGGCCAATGAATTACAGAATCGTTCACCGGACCACCTACAGATACAAATATCCTGTTTCCATCGGAAACCACGTGGCCTGTCTGACGCCGCGGTCTTTGCCGCACCATCATCTGACGCTGAGCGAACTCCGCATCCAACCAACCCCGGCAACCCGTACCGAGCGGGTGGACTATTTCGGGAATCTCCTGTGCTATTTCACCATCCAGGAGCCCCATAAAGAAATGATAGTGGAGGCCCGTAGTGAAGTCACAGTGGACGGAAATGCGACGTCCATGCCGCAACCTTCGATCTCCTGGGAAGAGGCAGCCAGATCCCTTTCTGGTGATCAAAGCCCCGCGGGGCTGGAGGCCTATCAATTTGGATTTGAGTCGCCGCGCATCCGCATCAGGCCCGAGTTTGCCGCGTACGCGCTCGAGTCATTCAGGCCCAGTCGGCCCATGTGGGAGGCGCTCCTGGATCTGACCGCACGCATCCACCAGGACTTTCGATTCGATGCAAAGGTGACCAACGTTCGGACACCCACTGAAGAGGTGTTTCGAAAGCGGCGGGGCGTGTGCCAGGATTTCGCGCACCTGCAAATCGCCTGCCTACGCTCGCTGAATATCGCGGCCCGCTATGTGAGCGGATATCTTCGAACCTGGCCACCCGCCGGGCAACCGAGACTGGTGGGCGCCGATGCATCCCACGCATGGGTGTCCGCCTTTTGTCCGGGAATCGGGTGGCTTGATGTGGATCCAACGAATAACCTGGTCCCATCGAACGGTCACGTGACGCTCGCCTGGGGCCGGGACTACGGCGATGTAAGTCCCCTGCGCGGCCTAATACTCGGCGGCGGAGCTCATACGCTCAAAGTTGCCGTTGACATGGAGCCGCTCGATTCGTGACTTAGGTAGTTGGAGATAGGCTCAAAGCAGCGAATAACCAAGGTAGAAGTGGGGACACACACTCAACCTTCACCAATTTACCATCGATTGAGGAGGACCTCTTCTTCAGGTGTTCACTTTGAAGTAGGAAGTCTTAATGAAATAGATGAGGAACAAAACGGCTGATATTGGTGGTGATCAGACTGGAGGACTCTCGGATACCCATGCCCGCAGTTGACCATCGACGAGCCAACTGCCGATGACGGCGCTATTGTCGTCTGCACTGGCTAAGGATGCCAATCGGAAAGGGCCAAGGCTACGAGCAGGGTGAGTGGCACTTCGCGAGATTTATGCATCGTTCAGTCATGATCGTGCGTGTTTTTTTTGCCGGATTGCAAGTGGGTTGCAGCCTGACATTCATCCCCTGCGCGGGCTGCATTCTATGAAATTTGAATTTGACAAACTAAACTAAACCGTTCAGTATCGCCAAATGGAGTTTGCGAGGCAGAGATGATCCGTGTTCAAAATCTGGTGAAGACGTTTGGCGACTTTACCGCGGTGAAGGATATTTCCTTCGACGTGGCGCAGGGAGAGATATTTGCCTTCCTGGGTCCGAATGGAGCCGGGAAGACGACGACCATTAAGATGCTAACGACGCTGCTGCGCCCGACGAGCGGGAAGATCGAGCTCGATGGCCTGGACCCGACTGTCCAACAGAGAGAGGCGCGCCAGCGCTTCGGAATTGTCTTTCAGGACCCGAGCCTGGACCAAGAACAGACCGCCTGGGAAAACATGGACCTGCATGGCGTGCTGTATCACGTTCCGCGCAAGCTGCGAGCGGAGCGCACGGAGCGGCTGCTGAAGCTCTTTGAGTTGTGGGACAGAAAAGACAGCTATGTGAAGACCTTCTCCGGCGGCATGAAGCGACGGCTGGAGATTGCGCGCGGCCTGCTGCATACTCCGCGCATTCTGTTTCTCGATGAGCCTACGCTAGGCCTCGATCCGCAGAGCCGCAACCAGCTGTGGACACATGTGAGGCATTTGAACGAGACCGAGCAGACCACGGTTTTTCTGACCACGCATTACATGGACGAGGCCGACCGGGTGGCGCATCGCATCGCGATCATGGATCACGGCAAGATTGTGGCGCAGGGAACTTCGGCCGAGTTGCAGGAGCAGACGAATACCGAGTCGCTGGAAGGCGCGTTTCTGGCGCTGACTGGTTCGTCTCTGCGCGATGAGGGAGCGGATTCAAAGGCGGCGTTACGGCAGGTAGCTCAGATGTGGAGGCGATAGAGCGATGGGCGCGATATATATTTTGTGGTTGCGTGAGCTGAAGCGGTACGTGAGGTCGCGGGTGCAGATTGTGGTCTCGCTCGGCCAGCCGTGCCTTTATCTGCTTGCGCTGGGCTTCGGACTCGGTCCGGTGTTCCAGAAAGCGGGACAGGGGAGCTATCTGCAGTTCATGGCTCCGGGCGTGATTGGAATGACGGTGCTGTTCAGCTCGGTCTTCTCCGGCATCGCAATGCTCTGGGACCGGCAGTTCGGTTTCCTGAAAGAGACGCTGGTAGCGCCGGTATCGCGCATGCAGATCATGATTGGCCGCACGCTGGGCGGCGCGACAGTGGCGATATTGCAGGGCACGCTGATTTTGCTCATCTGCCTGGTTGCAGGCTTTCGCCCGCATAGCTGGGGGGCGGTGCCGGAAGCGTTCCTGTTCGTGGTCCTGATCGCGGTGGTCTTTGCCGCGCTGGGCACGGCGCTCGGTTCGGTGATCAAGGACATGCAGGGTTTTCAGCTGGTGATGAACTTCCTCGTCCTGCCGCTGTTCTTTCTGTCGGGCGCGTTGTTTCCGCTGGCCAATCTGGGGGTGGGGCTGACGGTGATCACCCGGCTCGATCCCCTGACCTATGGGGTCGATGGACTGCGCGGTGCGCTGATCAACCAGTGGCACTTTCATCCCGCACTGAATGCGGGACTGCTGGGCACAATCGCGCTGGTTTTCCTGAGTCTGGGTGCATATTTGTTTTCGAGAATTGAAGTTTAGCGAATGGCTAGACCGAGAAGCGCGCTGGCGCACGACAAGGTATTAAAGGCCGCGGTCGAACTATTTGCCGAGCGCGGCATCGATGGCACCAGCATGGATGCAATTGCCGAAGCCTCAGGCGTGAGCAAAGCGACGATCTACAAGCACTGGCCAGATAAGGACAGCCTTGCCCTGGAGGTGATGGCTCATCTATTCGGGCTGGATCAGGAGCCTCCGGTCTTCGACTCGAGTGATTTTCGCGCCGATCTGATCGGGCAGCTACAGTATGAGCCGGCGCCGGAGCACAAGGCGATGAAGGACCGTATCATGCCACACCTGATCGCCTACGCTTCACGGAACCAGGTTTTTGGCATGGCGTGGCGGGCGCGAGCGATCGAACCCGCGCGGATCGCGCTCACGAATCTGATTCGACGCGGGGAGAAGAGAGGAATCCTTAAGCGGGGAATCGATCCGGAGTTGGGGATTGCGCTTCTGCTGGGCCCGATGATTTACGGGAAATTCTTTCTCGTGAAGAAACTGGGTAAGAAGCCCCCCGAAAACCTGGAGGTGCATACGGCCGACGCTTTTCTGGCGCTATTTGGAAAGAAGTGACGGCGGAAAACCCGTCGGCATCGTTACCAGTCTTTCGTAGTCTCCGCAATCTGCCGTGAAAAGTACGCAACCTGCTTGGAGTACTCGATCATGTCCGTGGCAACACGGTAACTCATCATGTCCTTCTTATCTGACAGTACGACCTTGTCGAGAATGTTCTTGCGGACCATGATGGCCAGCGTGTCGATTGTTCCTTTTGCCGCGACCACCTGCGCCGTCTCGCTTGTGCTTGGACGGCGTATTGTTCCGACGGCTTGTTCAAGACTTCGTGCAATGGCGGCGGTGAATTGACCTGTGTTCGGGTCCCTGAACCGTGTGATATCGAGTTTCTCCTGTGCCCGTGTCTGGCCGAGTGAAACCAGGTTCGTCGTCACAATGTCGCTGATGACCGCTAAATTACTGACAATTTGCGCGAGGTCGACAATTTGCTGGCTTTCCTCCTGGCTAGTTTCCTCCTCCGACAATCGGCCAATATAGGCCAGAATTGCATGTTCCAACCGGTCGATTTCGTCGTCCTTCTCGAGGAGTGACTGAAGTTCCTGCAGCTGTCCTTCCACTAAAACCTGTGGAGCGCGTTGAACCATCTCCAGAACCAGATCGCCCAGGCGCGCGGCCTCCAGGCGCACTCGCTGAATTCCCACCGAAGGCACCGTTAACGCCGATTCATCAAGATAGCGCGGTTCACTGGGACTCCTGGTTTCCACGCCGCGAGAGGGGACAACGAGCCGCGCAAGTTTGGCTAACGGTCCAGCAAACCAGATCAAAACGAATGTTGTCGAGACGCTGAAAACAGTATGGGCGTTTGCTATCTGGCGCGGTGTTTCTGCCGCCAGTCGCGCGACGCCTTCCAGTTGCGGGGAGGAGGGCGTGATATGTCTAACCAGGTCAGCTAACTGAGGGATGAAAAAGACCCAGAATAGCACACCCACGACATTGAACAGAAGGTGAACGACTCCAACCTGAACCGCCTCAGCGGCCTTACCAATGGAGGCAAGCATCGCTGTCAAACAAGTTCCGATGTTGGCTCCGAGTACGACGGCTATACCCGCTTCCAGGGGCATCAGGCCTTGACTCCCTAACGCAATGACGACGGCGAGGGTAGCTGCGGAGCTTTGAACAACAGCCGTAAAAATGGCGCCGGCAAGAATTCCCAAGAGCGGATTCTCCATCTCCTGCATGGCCCTGATGAACGGCTCATATGTCCGCAGGGGATGGGTTGCAGCGCCCATGAACTCGATCCCGAGAAAGAGCAACCCAAGGCCGAGGACGATGCCCCCGAGCTGCCGGAAAAGATTTCGGCCTGCAAATGCCTTAAATAGAAATCCGACCGCCAGCATGACCGGTACGAACGCCGACACATTGAAGGCCATAAGCTGCGCCGTAAACGTGGAACCGATGTTGGCGCCCATGATCATAGGGACGGCCTGATCCAGGGTCATCAGGCTTGCGGAAACAAAACCAACTATAAGGACGGTGGTGATCGTGGAGGAATTTAGCATCGCGGTGACGAAAGCACCGGATACCAGACCCAGAAAACGATTAGCGGTAAGTTTAGCCAGTGCGCCTTCCAGGCTCGCTCCGGCGACGGCTTTCAGGCCGTCGGTCAACAACTCCAGACCGAAAAGAAAGAGGGCAAGAC
>JBAVYX010000237.1:0-23618 GCA_049588475.1 Silvibacterium sp.
GCCGGCGGAGGCAAGGGCGAAGGCGCAGCAGGTCCACGGCGTACGAGTGGCGGCGGCAGCGGCGAAGGCGCGGCAGGTCCATCGTTGATATAAGAGGAAGCCGAAAAAGCCGAAGGCGCAGAGGTTGCGTCGACGACGGCCAGAGCGCTGGCGCAGGGTATCAAAATGATTGCCATCATCGCAGCAAAAATTAGCGAATAAGTGAAAAGCTTTGACATGAATTTTCTCCTAGAAACTTGCGGGCGCAGACTGCGCTAACTTGAGACTAACTCCGTCTGATGCAATCTCCTACAACTTTTGTGCAAGTTTTTTTGTCCCGATACTATACATCAGCTCTTCGCTCCGAAGGGAGAGATAACTATGTAGTTACTTTTTTCCTTAATCTGTAGTTACCTCAGGGCGCAGTTGGAGGGTGCTTGCGGCGGTGAGCCTCTTGCCGCCCTTGGCCATCAGCCGGTTACAAGTAGCTCGCATTCCGGCGGCAAATCGTCTCGGGGAGGAACTCGGAGCTTAGTACCGTGCATAGTAACCGTCCCCAAACGGTACCCATGCTTGCCATTTCCCCAGAGCCTAGCCGTTTCTGAAGGAGTTTGCTTCCTGGAAGAGACCAAACAGGCGTTTCTCAAAAGGGGGGCCACTCCGTCGGGCTGCCTTCAAACAGCGCCGCGCATTTCTCCACACGATACGTTCCATCATGCACAACAAAGACTCTCGGCTTGCCTATAGAGCCGGTGCTCCACAGAGAGCAACCTGCATACGCGCCGTCTTTGCGAACGATGTAATATTCCATGTCGAGGTAGCGAATCTTCTTCATGTCGCCGTTGTAATTGCGGACAATGCGGCGCAGCGTTTCCATGCCTGCTTCTTTCGGGCTGGAGCCCTGCCGCATTAGCTCGACAATCGTGTGCGCGCCTGCGACCTTGATGTTTTCTTCGCCCGAGCCTGTGGCGCCCGCCGAGCCCACATTCTGATCGGTATAGCTGCCGGCTCCGAGAATCGGCGAGTCGCCTAAACGTCCGGGCAGCTTCCATGCGAGTCCCGATGTGGTCGTTGTTCCAGACATCTCGCCCTTGGTGTTGACGACAGAAACATGAATCGTACCCGTGGTTGGCCACAGCACTTGTTCAGCGGCCAAGAGACGTTGCTCCGGTTCGATGCCCAAGTCGACCGCCATCTCGGTCAGCTTTTTCGTGCGCGCGCGAATCGTGCCTTCCCATTCGGGTGTGGGATGCCGGGGAATCGAACCTGGACGTAATAACTCTGGACGCAAGGAGGACAGCCCGTGAAGATCGATGGTGGGATTCGGTGCCGGCTTGTCGGCGAAGGGATCCTTCCAGGCGGGATCGGCCATGCCCGGCCCCCACCAGTCCATCTGCGAATTGCTTTCCTTCCATAGCAGCCAGATTTTGCGGGCGTCCTCGGTGAGCAGGTTTTCACGCGGGAAGCCTAGATCGATGGCAAACTTCTCCGCTCCCTCCGCCACTAGCATCACGTGGCCAGTATGCTCGAAGACCTTGCGCGCAACCAAGCTAACGTTTTTGATATTGCGTACGCCGCCAACCGCGCCGGCCCGGCGCGATGGTCCGTGCATGCAGCAGGAGTCGAGTTCGACCACGCCTTCTTCGTTGGGCAGACCGCCCAGACCGACGCTGTGGTCGTGGGGATCATTCTCCCGGCCAACGCAGATGTGATGGGCGGCCTCCAGCGTATCGGTGCCATCGAGGAGCATCTGATAGGCCTCCTGAACCGACTGATCGCCGGTGACGCGGGTGACGATAACCGGCTTTGTCGGCGGCTCGAGCTGCTTTACCTGCTCGGCGGTGTCGGCGTGTGCTTCGCGGCCGGAAAGGCCAAGTCCGGCGGCGCTCAGGGCTCCAAGAGAGAGAAAATCACGGCGTGTCGTCATTGCGGTTCTCAACTTTTTAAACGTGAATGAATGATTTAGCGGCGCCCTCTGGCCGACGGCGTCGGGTTTGACTGCTGGTCCTTGTGCAGTGTGTCGAGTTCGGCAAGGTAATTACAGAGCAAGGTATAGTCTTCGAAATATACGTCACTGTCGATGGCTGCACTAGTGTCGTCTACGGAGCCAGGCACATCCCGCTTCGATTTATCCACGGAGTGGATGAGAATCGCCGGAATCTCGATGAACCGAAAATCCCGCGTGTCGTCGATTCTGAGCCACGATCCCGGAATCGTGCTTTGCGGCTCTTTCAGCCCCTTGTCCACCGCAGCTTGCAGCAACTGCGCTTCGAGATGGGTTTCGCTGAACGTGGGTAATGAGCCATTGGGGCGAAGATAGAAACGAAGCGGCCCAAGGCCGAGCGCGTCCAGTGCGATTACAGCCTTGAGGGAGTGGCGCTGAGTGTGCGTCATCGAATTGAGAAGAACTTTGCCGCCGTCGGCTCCATAGAGGGCCGCAAGCATGAACGTCTGCTGACGCGGCACGGCGGTGAGTGCGTGGTAAAGGAAAGGAAGCATGATTGCGCCGCTCCAGTTGTCGACGGCGCCCATGCCTTTGCCCTCGCGCTCGTAATGGGCCAGCACGAGGATGGTGTCCGTTGATTTTCCGAGAAGGGTGCAGAGCAGGTTCTTACCCTCGCCTGCCTGTTGTTCGCGCAGATCTCCGCCTTTGCATTGGAGATCGCTGAAAGTCTGTTTGAGCTGCGCGAGGCGAATGGTGTTGGTCTGCGGAACGTTGAGGACCAGCGAGTCGACCGTTTTCTTTGGCAGGTTGCGGAAGACAATGCTCGGCTTTTGGTCAGCGCCGAGGGGTATGGTTGTGAGCAGGATGGCGAGCGGAATAGCCAGTGCACGCATAGGGTTTTTCTGTTTTGTGAGAATAGCAGATAGGGAGCAGGGATTCGAAAGTAGGGAACAGCGATGAGAGATGAGGGTCTGTCCCTGTGCCTCCTCCGTGAACCTCAGGGAGTTGCCGATTGCGCAGTGCACTCGCGGTGGGGAATCGCGATCTGCTCCTTGGGCTCTCTTGAATTCTTCACCCAAGCTGCATCTTCAGGTACCCAGCGTTCGTCCATCCGAAACCGATGACATTCCTCTTGTATCCGCTGGCGACGTTCACTCGGTCGAGGCCGTCATGACATCATATTTTTCGCGGATGGTGCGATCGCATTCATAGTTCTGCTGGACCATGGCCATGAATTTTTGTGCGATGCGAACAGCGTCCTTCATATCGCCGCTCTTCGCAAGCCCATCAACAGTGAGCCAGGTTAGAGGTGCCCAGCCGTAGGGAAGATCCCACTGGACTCCAGTCTCGTAGGGGCTCATGGCTGTGCCGCCAGCCTTTTCGAATATCTTCAGATTTGCTTCGACAGCCTTCGTCTATTGCGCGTCGGCAGCGCCCGCCCAGAGCGGGTAGAAGGTCGTCAGGTAATCGTAAGTCGATTGTTTGCCCGCTATGTAGTCGTAGTCGAAGTACATTCCTTTTTGCGGGTTCCACAGATATTTGTTGCTGGTGGCGCGGCGCTTATCCGCGAGTTCGTTCCAGTGTTTGTGGAAGCTCCGTCATCCACGGGTATGGGAGCCCCTCTCACTGGCTGTCTTTGGTCTCTATACATATTCTTCTCCCAGTCGTCACCATCCTCTGCTGGCCGCGCCGCAGGCAAGACATCATGGCGACAGAAACATAGAGCGTTGCAAGGATGCACTATCTTCCGGTACAGAATGTATAAGACTGGATATACTCTGATTCTTCAACATGCAACGCACAAACGCTTGTCTACTCGCCCTTGCCTGCTGTCTGGCCTCTGCCGTTTTGCAGGCGCAAAGCAGCACAACTGTAAACACGCTCTCGCCGGATCTCAGCGCAAAGATCGATGGTGTAGTGCAGAAAGCGCTGGAGCAGACCGGCGTGCCCTCGGCGTCCGTAGCCATCGTGCAGCACGGCCAGATCGTCTACACGCATGCCTATGGGAAAGCCAAGCTTAACCCGCCTACTCCCGCCGAGCCCGGCATGCGGTACTCGATCGGATCGATTTCGAAGCAGTTCACCGCGGCGGCGATCTTGCTGCTTCAGCAGCAGGGCAAGATCTCGCTCGACGATCCGGTGTCGAAGTACATTCCTGACCTCACGCGTGCGAATGAAGTAACCATTCGCATGCTGCTGTCGCACACGTCCGGCTACCAGGATTACTGGCCCGAGGATTACCTGATGCCTCCCATGCGCGAGGCGACGACTGCCCAACATATCCTCGACACGTGGGGGAAGAAGCCCCTCGATTTCGATCCGGGCACACGCTGGCAGTACTCGAATACGAACTACGTCATCGCTGGGCGCATCGTCGAGCACATGAGCGGCATGCCGCTGATGCGCTTCCTGCAACTCAACGTCTTCAAACCGCTGGACATGCAATCGGTGTGGAACTCCGACGACGAAAAACTGGGCGACACGGATGCGTCCGGCTATATCCGCTACGCGCTGGGGCCGCTACGACCCGCGCCCAAGGAGGGCCAGGGATGGATGTTTGCCGCCGGCGAGCTGGCCATGCCTGCGTCTGACTTGGCGAAGTGGGACATCAGCGTGATGAACAGATCTCTGCTGGCGCCGAAGTCCTACGATGAAATGTTTGCCTCGGTAAAGCTGAAGGGCGGGACCGATCCTCACTACGGTTTGGGACTGGTCGTGCGCAACTCCTTAGGGCGGACGTTTTACGAACACTCGGGCGAGGTTTCAGGATTTGTCTCCGATAACATGGTTTTCCCCGCCGACAAGGCTGCCATTGCGGTGCTGACGAATCAGGATGCGGCGCGCGCTGCGTCAATCATTGCGCGCGATCTTGTGCCCATCGTGCTGGGAGTAGATACCGAGGCTACGAATACCGAACGACAGGGCGAAGCGGAGCGGCAGGCGCTCGAAATCCTCACCGGTCTGCAGCAGGGAAAGATCGACCGCGCGCTGTTCACGGCGAATGCCAACGCATACTTCGATCAGCAGGCACTGGAAGATTTTCAGTCGAGTCTCAGCCCGCTCGGTAAGCCGTCCGCTATGAAGCAAACCACCGAGGAGCTGCGCGGCGGCATGACCTTCCGGATCTTTAGTGTGGTAATTCCTGACAGCACGCAGCACCTGCAGGTCACCACCTACACCATGCCGGATGGAAAGCTCGAGCAATATCTGGTGATACCTGGGTAGTAGTTTTACTGTGCCAGTGGCCGATCCGTGTACAAGGTCTTGTCCGCCAGCTCCTGGAGCTTGTACAGCCTGCCGCCCAGGAGCTCCTCGACGTGGCCGTGGAAGTCACCCGGCACGAAGAGGAATTTGCGAGGTCCAGTGCCCCACATCGAGCGGAGGTCGGGATCTTCGAGGAAAATGTGCGGGGCATCTGGATAGTACGAGCCCCAGAGCATGGACGAGGAGCGGCCGTTGACCAGCAACGCTTTGCGATGGGTGTAGAAGAGCACCGAGGATCCATAGGACTGATCTCCGTAGAGAATCAGCTGATCGTCTTTGGGACTGGCGGGGGGGCCGGCAAGGCGGTTGATGGTGTCCGCAATCGCACGCGAGGAGAGCAGCGGCTCGAATCGCACCAACGCGATTTGCGCCGCGATCAGGAAGATCGCCGCAGTGAAGGCGACGGAGACGGTCGCTTCAAACCCATGTCCGCGACGGCGCAGAGTCCATGCAGATAGGGGACCGAACAATAGCGTGAGAACGGCAATGACCGCGGGCAGGCGCAGCGCGGCAAAGGAAGGGCCGGTCAGGTCGAAGAACTGCGATGTTGCCAGCGCATAATCGCCGACTCCGCGATGGGCGAGCAGTGTTCCGATGTCCGGCACAAAGGGCAGATGCCGCGAGGTCCAGAGCCCGTATCCCAGAGCAAGGGAAATAACTGTGCCGATGAAGGCGAAGACTGCATGCGCGCCCGTCAGCCACCGGCTCGATGCCTTGATCCAGCGGGCATTGCCCTCCGGCGCCTCTTCAATCGCGGCCAGCGATCCGGTAATGAGCATGAGCAGCGCGAACCATGCCGGAAAGGTGTAGTACTCCTGATTCGTCGAGATCGCGAAGAAGGCAAGGATGAAGGCGGTGAAGATTGACAGCAGCAGGCCGGTGCGAGCGCGGAAGCGCAGCCGCGCAGCTGTCGAAGATGCGTGATGTGCGCTCATCCGCGGGTCGAGAAACTGGATGGTGTTGGTCGCATCGTAGCGAAGGTCAGAGGCGAAGATACGGCGATTGCGCCAGGCGCGGATCAGTGCCGCCGGGAGGAAGAGGCTCCAGGGAAAGAGCCAAACCAGCTGGCCCAGCCAGAAAGCAAACCACGGCTGCTTGTTGTAGTCATGCGGATAGCGTTTGCCCAGGAAGCGCAGAACATGTTCGTTGAGGAAATAGAAATAGAAGAAGCCGTGCACGTTTCCCGGCGTGGGAATATTGCCCACGGGGTGTCCTTGATCCGGATTGCGCAGGCCCGCGAGCAGGTGCCATGGCGCCGCAATCGCGAGAAAGAGCAGAATACCGGTGAAGAGTCGAAACTGCCGCCATCGCCGCCATTCACCCGTGATGAACAGGTAGGGAACGACTGTGGTGATGAAAAAGACGGGAGCGATGAGCCCTTTGGCGAGCACCGCAACGGCCAGCGCCGCGTAGGCGAGGTAAAGCCGGGCCGGCTTTCGATCTTCCAGTCCGGTAAGGAACGCATAAAGCGCGAGAGCGAGAAGGAAAGTGAGTAGCGATTCCGGGATCAGAAAGCGCGTGAACAGAAAAATGCCGGTGGAAGTCAGTATGGCCAGGGCCGCATAAAACGCAGCACGATCTCCGTAAGCCCTTCGCGACCAGTTCCAGGCCAGAATGGCGCAGGCTAGTACTGCCAGCGACACGGGCAAGTGCGTCGCAAAAACGTTGTACCCGAACAGGTGATAATCAATTGCGGCCAGCCAGTAGGGCAGCGGAGGCTTTTCAAGGTAGCGAATGCCATTGACCGAAAGCGTCACCCAGTCGCCGCTCACCGCAATGTGCTGGGCGGCATTGGCGTGCGTGGCGTCGGCATCGTCGAACAACGAAGGCGAAAACAGGGCGGCAAAGTGAACGGCGAGAAAGACCAGCAGCAACAGGGACCATGTCTTGACCGGAGACGACAACAACGCCGGTTTGTCGGAGGTGGTTTCAAGCTGCGTAGGAAGATCTGGAGTTATCATCGAAATCATTTGAGTCAAAGAATCAGAATATCAGCCGGAGAAGCATGCCTGTGACGCTCGCCGTGAATGCTGCATTCGATCGATTGTGGCAATTGACCGCTGCGCTAAAGCAGAATCTGGAGCTCTGCGCGAAAGATGCAACCGTTGACGCCGTTCATGACATCCGCACCGGAACACGGCGCATCGAAGCCATGCTCGACGCCATTTTGCGGGAGCGCGTTCCGCCGACGCCTGGCCTCGAGCTTGAGAGCACGGCCGCTCTCCGTGAAGCGGCAGAGCGCTGGTTGCGACTGCTCAAGCGGATCCGTCGGACCGCTGCACCCGTGCGCGATCTGGATGTGCACCGCAAGCTGCTCGAAAAACTCAAGCCGCTCGCGCCAGCGGTCAAGGATAGCGAAAGTACACTTATACGGACATCGCACCCGAGTGCCGGTGAATCTGTGGACGGACGGCCCGCAAATGCGAAAGCGAGCCTCATCGATGCTCCGCCTATGCCCACGAACCCCATCGAGCTGCAGGCTGACGACCTCGACGCATGGTTGAAACAAACACGTCAGGAGCATGCCCAGCCTCTCATGAAGGCTGCGCCGAAGTGGGCGCCCAGAGTCGAAGAGCAGCGGGTCTTCCTGGAAGAAGCCCTGCGCCAGAGCCGGCTACGCCGCAGGGGTCCGCGTCGCGCAGCCGTCACCGCCCTCGAAGCTTTCGCGCGCCTTGCCAACCAGATGCAGCAACTCGACGCGGGCAACCTGCATGACTTCCGCAAGGGTGCCAAGAAGGCGCGATACATGGCCGAAGCGGGCGGCGACGAAGAACACGCCGGGGCGGTTGGTAAGGCGCTCAAAAGGCTGCAGGACGAGATTGGCGACTGGCACGACTGGCTGGTGCTGGCCGAGGAGGCTCACCACGTTCTGGGAACGCAGGGGGCCGAACTGACGGCGTTGATCGAAACGAAACGAGATCAGCATTACGCTTTAGCCATGCACATTTCCGAGCGCATGCGCGGACGCCTCATGGGGGAGTGGCAAGCGCTCACCACTCCCCGGCACGTGCGAACAAGAACCCCGCGCTCTACAGGCGCCAGAGTTCCGTAATCTGCGCATTTCCGACAATCTCTCTCGTGTATCTTGCTTTGGACGGCCAAATCATATTAAGGCATACACAGGATTCAATGCAGACCTTTGCCGCAATCGATATCGGTTCGAATTCGTGCAGACTCAAGATCGCCCGTGTGGTGCAACATCGACTGCGTGTTGTGCACGAAGATCGCGAAGTCACGCGGCTGGGTGCGAGCGTATTCGAATCAGGCCTGGTTTCGCCGGATGCCATGGCCGCAACCCTGAGTGCGCTCAAACGTTTCTACCGGGCTGTGCAGTTGCATGGGGCGGACAAGGTCCGCGCCGTGGCTACATCCGCGATGCGCGACGCTCGCAATGGACGCGCCTTCCTCGCCTGGGTGAAGGACGAAACCGGCTGGGAGGTCGAAATCATTTCCGGGCTGGAAGAGGGCAGGCTGATTCATCGCGGCGTGGTGAACAACGAGCCCGGCACTTCTGGCCGCTGCCTGCTGATCGACGTCGGCGGCGGAAGCTGCGAAATCTCTCTTTCCGTACGCAAACGCATCCGGGAAACAGTCAGTCTACCGCTGGGAGCTGTGCGGCTGACGGAAGAGTTTTTGAAAAGCGATCCGCCGGCAAAGGATGAGATAGCTCGTATGAAGCAATTCATCGCGCGCGAACTGAGGCGAGCATCGCGGCGCGTCACCGCAGACCACGTTCGATTGGTGATAGCAACCTCGGGCACGGCCGCCGCCCTGTCCGAGGCCAGCAAAGCTATCCACAAGGTGCGCGCCAACGAATACATGGCGCCGGCTCAGGATATAAAACGCCTCACTGATAAGCTCACAAAGTTGAAGAATGAGGCCCGCAGCGCGATTGCCGGCATCGGACCCCGCCGTTCCGAGATCATCGTCGCCGGCGCGCACGTGTACACCCAGTTGATCGAGCACTTCTTGCTGCCCGGCTTCCGCTATTCGGACATGGGGCTGCGCGACGGTATTCTCGCCCAGATGCTTGCCGAGCAGGACGCGCGCACCTCGGCCCACCAGCAATATGAGCGCGACCGCTGGGAGGCCGTGCTGGAAACCTGCCGCCGCTACGGTGTCGATCCTCGCCAGTCTGAGCCGGTGCGCCAGCATGCCGCGCAGCTATTCCACGATCTGGCTGCCGTTCATGAGCTCCCGCCCGAGTACAAGACCTGGCTGGAAGCCGCGGCCATGCTGCGCGACATCGGCAAGTTCATGAACTACCAGGGATATCACCGGCACGCGCAGTACATCATCGCCAACTCTGAAATCTTCGGTTTCAACGCGACGCAGCGCGTGATCACTTCGGCCGTCGCCCGCTACCTCGGTAAGAGTCGACCCGAACCCGAAGGGCGCACTATGCGGCAGGTGCCCCCGGAGGAACACGAACATGTTAAGCGGGCCGTGGTGTTGCTGCGATTGGCGGTCGCGCTGAATCAGGATCGCGCCAGTGACGTGCTGCGCATCAGGGTCCGCGTATATCCCAGACAAGTCATGTTGGAAATGAGCCCCGGCCGCACCGGGGCTGGACTCGAACTGTGGTCGCTTCGGAAAGAGGCTGCTTACTTCCGCGAGGTCTTCCGCCGCGAGCTCCTGGTGACACTGGCATAAACACCGCGTAGGATGCGCGGGTCTACCAGCCAGTGCAGCGTGCCGGGGCGCCGCGTGCAGTCAATGCGCGCGATAGCGCCCTTACGCAGACGAATATTGATGCGGCTAGCACTGATGATCGATCCCAGGAATAAAGGCAGATTCGGATTGTGACCTACTATGAGAATGTTCTCGTACTTCGAGATCTCCATCAGCAGCCTTTCAAAGGCAGCAACCGTCGCTCCCGGCGAAAGGCTCTCCGATACCAGAATCTTGCCATCATAGCCGGTCTCGGTTCCCACCAGAGACGCGGTTTGCAATGCTCGTTTGAGGGGGCTGGAGACCACTAGATCGAAGTGAACCTTCAGCGCATTCAAGTGGTTGCCCACCAGTATGCATTGCTGCTTGCCTTCCTTGTCGAGCGGGCGTTTCACGTCGATCAGGGGATTGGTGCGGCTTGTTCCAGCGCTGGCATGACGAAGGATGTATAGATTCACGCGATAATTCCATTCTGTTCGAGAGTTGAAGGTTGCGATTCACGCAATTGTAACAATTGCCTCTAAGCTCACAGGGCGCGTAATGCCTGCTAATTTACACGCTGGACGCTGATGGAGGATGAATCGAGACCTGTAGAAGCCGGGGTTTTCCACAGCTCGCTCACCAGCAGGCCTCCGAGCCAGTGTCGCCTCTCGCTGAGTAAGAGGCCTGCGCCGCTCAAGGCTGCCGAGTAATCTGGCAGTCGGCGGAGCTCGAGGCCGGTCACGATGCCAAAGGCTGCGTAGAGAGCCCACACAACGAACCTTGCCGGAAGAGACATCGGTCCCGATGGAGTGGCAAACTCAGACAATACCCAGCTAGCGTCCGGAGTCAGACAACAGCGGATTCGGCTGGCCAGCACACGAAGTTCGTCCGTCGTGAAGCAGTCCAGAAAGAAGTGAGTGACTACCAGGTCGTAGGCGGCGGCCGGTATAAATTCAGACGCATTGGCGCAATGCACTGTAACCCGGTCCTGCGCAGAGGCATCAGCGACGCGCCCACTTAATAATTGCAGCATTTCCGGGCTTAGATCGACGGAGTCGATCAGTATCCGGGAGTTCTTCCGGAGCAGACGCGCGAGGAATCGGCCGTCCCCGTCCCCCAGCACCAGTGCCCGTCGTGAATCCGCGAGTTGAGACAGGCGATAAAAGCGGCATCGTTCGAGCATCGGCCCGAACGAAAAATATTCAAGCCAGCGGTATGGCCGCGCAATGCGATCGAAGTTTGGCTGCATCAACGGATGCCCAGAACGAAGAGCAGCGGCGTCAACAACGCAGCGTCGGCGGCGATGCGCAGGTCGAAGCTCCCGAGCCGTGACCTGTCGAATGCCAGCAACAAAATCGGCGAGATCATGCAGGCCAGGTAGATAAGTGACATGGCTACAGGGTCAGCGGACAAAATCGAACGAACGCAGACGATCGCGGCCAGCAGGGCGACGCCGCAGCTCACGATCGATAAATGCTTCTCCGCCCAGCGTGTCGTGGCGTGCGGGAGTGGGGTAGTCGAAAGGTGCGTCGCGGCCGGTGGAGAGCGCTCCCACTTTTCGATGGCGGTGCAGTTGAGCCAGCAGAGCAAGGCGAACAGCGTGACCACGGGCATCATCGATGCTCGCTGTCCCTCCAACCTTGACCAGGCCGGGACGGCAACTGCGGCCGCAAATACTACGCCGACCACCATTTCCTTGGGGAACCAGCGTTCGATCCCTGATTCGCACAGGGACTCGCACAGGGGTCCGCAGAGATGGATGAGGCAAAAATAGGCCAGGGCTATTCCGAAGAGCGCCATGTCTTCGTAGCGTGCTGCTGCCGTCATACGTGTGGCGACGAGCCAAACGAGGACAAGGCCGCCTATCACCGTGGCAACGAGAGATTTGCTTCGGTGTCTCATATAAAAAAAGTGACGTTCGCGCAGGTGCGCGGCACTCTTAATCCGGAGCCCGTCGAGTATTCGGTCCGCGACATAGACGAGCCAAGTCCCCAAGGCCAGCAGCAGGGGAGCGCTCCAAGGCAGCCGAATGTGCATCGCGCGCGCGATACTCCACGACCAAAGAGCAGCCACGGTAGGCGCATCCAGCGAGAGCAGATGCCACCACTGGAGTGCCGCGAAGAAACGAGAGCCGCGCCTGATACGGATGGCGACAGGTGGGGGTGCGAGGACCACCTTCTCATTTTAAGGCGTTAGTCTGCCGCGGACTTTTGCTTTATCTCTGCCTTCTTCGCCGGACGCTTCACCTGGTGCTGATGCAGCTGCGGCTCGGTCACCGCTGGGATATCTTCCACCGATGCCTTGCCTTCGGCCAGCTTCATGAAGAACTCCTGTGAATTAAAGGCGGGCAGGGCGCGCCCGGCTTCAGAGTCACGCACACGGTGATAGGTACCGCCGTCGTCGAGCCGGCGCGCCTTAACGGTATCGGCCAGGTATGCGGCAAGGATCTCGTTGCGTATGCGGTTGCCGATCTGGACGTCGCGAATCGGAAAAACCACTTCACAGCGCTCGAAAAGGTTGCGGGGCATCCAGTCCGCGCTGCCGCAATAGAGTTCCACTTTGCCGCCGTTTTCGAAGTAGAAAATGCGGCTGTGTTCGAGGAATCGCCCGATGATCGAGCGGACGCGGATGTTCTCGCTTACGCCTTTCATCCCTGGTCTGAGAGAGCAGATACCGCGCACGATCAGATCGATCCGGATACCCGCCTGCGACCCCGCATACAGCGCCTCGATCACACTCGGCTCGAGCAGGGAATTCATCTTGGCAATGATGCGCGCAGGGCGGCCTCCGGCTGCGTGCTCTGTTTCACGCTGGATGAGGCGAATAAAGCTCTCGGCCAGGGTGAGGGGCGCCACGAGCAGCGGAGCGTAATCGTCGGACTCGGAATGCGCAGTGAGGTAATTGAAGACGGCGCCCATGCTGGCGGTAATTTCCGGATCGGAGGTCAGCAGGCTCAGGTCGGTGTAGAACCGTGCCGTAATCGGGTTGTAATTGCCTGTTCCCAAGTGCCCGTAGCGGCGCACCACGCCATCCGGATCGCGTCGCACCAGCAGCGCCAGCTTGCAGTGGGTCTTCAAGCCGACGATGCCGTGGAAGACCTGGACTCCCGCATCCTCCAGATCGCGTGCCCAGCGAATATTCGACGCCTCGTCAAAGCGAGCCATCAGCTCAACCACGGCCGTCACTTCCTTGTTCTGGGCCGCTTCGGTGAGCGCCTGGAAGATGGGGGAATCGGCGCTGGTCCGGTAGAGAGTCTGCTTCATCGAGACAACCTGCGGATCCTGCGCCGCCGCCTGGATAAATCCCACCACGGCGTCATACGAGTCGTAAGGGTGATGCAGCAGAATATCGCGATGCCGCAGCTCGTCAAACAGGTCGGTTGACTTGCGATTCAGCCGCAACTCGTGCGGGACGAAGGGCTGAAACTTCAGGTCGGGCCTTGGCGTATCCGCCAGATGCATGACCCGTGAAAGATTCACAGGCCCGTCCGTGCGGAAGACCTGCGAATCGTCGAGTTCAAAATTCAGTCGTAAGCGGTCCACAATCTCCGCGTCCGCCGATTTCTCGATCTCCAGGCGCACAGCATCGCCCTTGCGTCGGTTGTGCAGCTCGGAGCGCACGGTCTCCAGTAGCGTGCGCGATTCCTCCTCCTGAAAGTAGAGGTTGCTGTTTCGTGTGACTCGGAAAGCAGCCTTCGACAGGATTTCGTAGCCCCGGTACATCCCCGCCGCACTGCGCTCGATCAAATCATGCAGAAAGATGAAGTCGTGCGTGCCTGCCGTCGAAGGCAGCTCCACAAATCGTGGCAGAGCGCGCGGCACCGTCACAACGCCCAGTACAGGCCCTGCCGGGCCCCCTTTGCGCTTACGCCGCAGCAATAGGGCGATGCACAGGGCCTTGTTCAGCACACGCGGAAACGGATGTGCAGGATCAATGGTGATAGGGGTGAGCAACGGATCGACCTCGCGCTGGTAGTACTCGGTCGCCGCTTTACGCGCCACATCGTCTATCTCGTCCCATCGCAAGACCCGCACGCCCGCCGAGCGCAGCGCCGGCAGCAACTGCTTGTTCCAACAGAGATATTGCTCGGCTACAAAGCCATGCATGACCGCGGTGAGTAGCGTCAGGGATTGCTCCAGCGTCGTGCCGTCAGGATTGGGCTCGGCATAACCGTCTTCAATCCGCTGCAATACTCCGGCCACGCGGATCTCGACAAACTCATCCAGGTTACTGGCCGTAATCGCCAGGAACTTTACGCGTTCGAGCAGAGGATTCGATTCATCCTGTGCCTCTTCCAAGACGCGGCGGTTGAAGCTGAGCCAGGATTCGTCTCGGCTGAAGAACAGACTTTGCGGACGACTTTGTGCTTTAGCCATAAATACCGGGTGACGCTAAGGACTAAAAGTCTACATAAATCGATATACATCAGGTCCGATGCATCCAGATGAAAGGGTCGCAAAAAACATTATTCAGGGCGGCAATTTGACTCCGGGCTGTGCCTCAGTAAGGATGAAAGGAGAAGTGTAGCGGAGATTCAAGCCATGCAGACTGATGATTGTGAAGGCGGCCTTCTCAAGGCGCAGGATACGGCGGTCGAGCTCTACCAATTGGCCGCACTAATGCTGGGCAACGAAAGTGATGCGCTCAACCTCGTCGAATCCACGGTTGCGCAGGTCGAAGTCGATCCCTGCGCTGATGCGGACACCGCTGTCGACGCGGCCCGTCATCATCTCATCGAAGCGGCGGTAGCCCTTATGAACCGGGCGGATCCCCAGGCATTCGCCGCACCTGTTTCCGATGGGAGTTCCACCGTCACCTGTATCGAGGACGACGATCTTATGGCTGCCGGAATCTCCCCCTCCCAGATGGCCGAACTGATGGGGGGCGCCGGGCGTGAGCAGTTGCGTATCTGGCTCGACCAGTTGCCTCCGGCGCAACGCGCTATCTTCGTTCAACGTGCCGTGCTCGGTTGGGACAACGGAGCCACCGCGGCGTCCTTAGCCACCGGCGCAGGAGAAAAGTCCGGATGGTCAGCCGAACAGGTCAGCGAACTCTTTCGTCAGGCGCTCTGCTCCCTGGCCAATTCGCTGGTCCATTCCGAGGCGCAAAAGGCCGCCGTCTAAGCTTCTTCGGAACCGGCTGCCTGGCCGTATCCAGGGATCGAATGGGTGGATTCGGCGTTCTTTTTGAATACTTTCCGCGACATAGACATCCAAAGCAACGTACCCTAAATAAGAACTTGTATCTAAATGTATCCAAGGGAATCTTTTCCACGGTGAAGTCTTTCGCGTTCAAGGCTAGTCGAAGAGGTTGGGGGAGCGGTGCGCGCTTTTTGGCGTTGGCTGCCATCCTTCTCATTTCCGCCGCATGCCCGAAAGCGTTTGCGTTTCAGTTCGGCGGGGGTTCGGGGGGCAGTGTTGTGCAGCCGGCGCCGCCCATCCAGGTTACGCAGCCACAGATCAACAGCACTACGTATCAGGGCGCCGAGACGACCGACAAGGCGACCAACGGCGTCCTGGACCTTTCGCTCGACGATGCCATTGCGCGCGGCCTCAAGTTCAACCTCGGTCTCATCCTCACCACGCAGAGCCAGCTATCGTACCGCGGATCTCAGCTACAGGAGTTGCAGTCTCTTCTGCCCACGGTCAATGGCAGCCTGAAAGAGTCCGTAGAGCAGACCGACCTCCAGGCGCTGGGTCTTCGTGGCGCAGGCTTCCCGGCCATCATCGGGCCCTATGGCTACACCGATCTGCGCGGCTCACTGGACTGGTCCCTGCTCAACATTTCATCGCTACAGAACTACCTCGCCTCAAAACACAACTTCACCAGTGCACAGCTCTCCGTTAAAGATGCCCGGGAGATGGTCGTGCTGACCGTCGGCAACGCTTACCTGACCTGCATCGCCGACAAGGCGCTTATCGAAGCCGTACAGGCCCAGGTGGATACGGCCAAAGTTTCTCTCGATCAGGCGATTGACAATCATCAGGCCGGCACCTCTCCGCTACTCGACGAGTTGCGCGCGCGCGTCGATTATCAGACGCAGCAGCAATCGCTTATCTCGGCGAAAAACCAATATGAGAAAAACAAGATTGCCCTTGCGCGCGCCATCGGCCTGCCTTTAGAGCAGAAATTTCAGCTCACCGATCAGGCGCCCTATGCAGCCCTCGACAACCTTGATGCTGACTCCGCAGTGAAGCAGGCCTTGGCCAACCGGAACGATCTGAAGGCCATGGACGAGCAGGTAACCGCCTCCGAGCATGCGCGTACCGCTGCCACAGCCGAACGCCTGCCGACCATCAAGTTCTCCGGGGACTATGGCCTCATTGGCGTGAACTTCGGCAGCTCGCACGGTACGGGCAATGCGACCGGCTCTCTCGATGTGCCCCTCTTCGAGGAAGCCAAGCTTCGCGGCGATGCCCAGCAGGCGCAATCGCAACTCGATCAGAAGCGCGCACAGGCGAGCGACCTGCAGGGCCAGATCGGCGCCGACGTTCGTGACAGCATCCTCGATATTCAAGCCGCCGCGAAGCAGGTAGAAGTGGCGCGCAGCAACTCGGAACTGGCCAAGGAAGCTCTCAGCGAGGCGCAACAACGTTTCAAGGCTGGCGTTGCGGATAATCTCGCCGTTTCGCAGGCGCTCCAGTCCGTTGCACAAGCCGACAATCAATTTGTCAGCAGCCTATACCAGCACAATATCGCCAAGCTTTCACTGGCGAGAGCCCTGGGCGTGGCTGAGAGCAGCTACAAGATGTACGTGGGAGGAAAGTAAACAGTGGCGGACGAAAAGCCCGAACAACAAAACGCAAGTCCAGACCCCCAGCCGGAAAAGCCGAAATCGCGGCGAAGATTCCTGATTATCGGGGTGATCGCGCTTCTTGTGGTCGGCGCGGGGTTGTTCTGGTGGCACTCCACCTATTATGAGAGTACCGATGACGCGCAGGTGAACGGTCACCTCATCCAGATCAGCTCACGCATTGTCGGCCAGGTCATCAAGGTCAATGTCGATGAGAACCAGGCGGTCGATGCCGGAGCGGTATTGGCCGAGATCGATCCCAAGGACTTTCAGGTAGCCGTCCAGCAGGCTGAGGCGACCTTACAGAGCGCCGAAGCCAGTTACGAAGCAGCAAAAGTTAACGTACCTCTTACGGATATCAATACCGGCAATACGCTTTTCTCCGCAGGCGCCGACGTTCACGGAACGCAAGCACAGATTGCGCAGGCCGAACGGCAACTCGATGCCGCCAAGGCACGTGTCGTCGAGGCCCAGGCCAATGCAACCAAATCACAGGCCGATCTTGATCGCTACAGGCCGCTGGTTGAAAAAGATGTTATCTCCAAGCAGCAGTTCGATGCCGCCGTCGCTGCCGCCGACGCGAACAAGGCCGCCCTCGTCGAGGCGCAGGCCAACGTAACTGCCGCCGAGGAGGCGGTCCGCGTTGCGCGGGATCGCCTCTCGCAGTCCCAGGCGCAGCTCAAAACTGCACAGACCGCGCCGCAGCAGATTGCTATCCAGAGGGCCAGGGCTGATCAGGCAGCCGCCTTGGTGGCGCAGTCCCAGGCGCAACTGGACCAGGCTAAGCTCAACCTCAGCTACACCAAAATCGTTGCACCTCAAGCCGGCATCGTTACCCGTAAGAGCGTCGAAGTCGGTCAGAACGTCAGCGTGGGTCAGAACCTGATGACTCTGGTCTCGCTCGACGACGTCTGGATTACGGCGAACTTCAAGGAAACGCAACTCCAGCATATGCGCGCCGGGCAGGCGGTGGTCATTGAGGTGGATGCCTACGGGGGGCGCAAGTTCGACGGAAAAATTACGCAGATTGGGGGAGCAACCGGCTCTGTTCTCAGCCTCTTCCCGCCTGAAAACGCAACCGGCAATTACGTCAAGGTCGTTCAGCGCGTTCCCGTGCGTATTGATCTCACCGATCCCAAGCAGAACGCCGACCATCTGCTGCGACCGGGGCTTTCCGTTGAACCCAGAGTGCGCGTCAGGGAGTAAGCACAGCTTATAGGCATCCTCTCGAGGGATGCCCTCCCCCTTTTGACCTGAAAATCAGCGGACCGGCGTAGAATCTCGCCAATGTCGCGCCCAAACGGGGCGCTTCTGCATCCAAAACTAGGGAGGAAAAGTGGCAATGAGCAAGCCTGCCTTGAAGGAAGTTCCGCCAAAAGGTCATGATTTCATCACTCCGCACTGGCATGAGAATGCCAAAGAAATTCAAAAGTTCGGCACTGTAATCCGAGATTTACCCATCGGCATCGATGAAAAGGCGCGCAACCAGATCTGTGATCGTCTCAACGTGCTGCTCGCTGACACGGCCAGTCTCCGCGACCTCTACAAAAAGTCACACTGGCAGGTTAGCGGCCCCACCTTCTATCAGCTTCACCTGCTCTTCGATAAACATTTTGGAGAACAGGTCGAACTCGTGGATCTACTCGCCGAGCGCATTCAGACCCTTGGCGGCGTCAGCATTGCCATGGCTCACGATATCGCCGAGCTTACTCGCCTCAATCGCCCTCCACGCGGTCGGGAGGAGGTGCCCGTGCAGATTTCGCGGCTCCTCGAAGCGCATGCCTTGATCCTTAAGGACGCGCACGATCTCGCGAAAAAAGCTGCCGATCTAGGTGACGAAGGAACGAACGATATTCTGGTCAGCAGCATCATCCGCACAAATGAACTCCAGGTGTGGTTTATTGGCGAACACTTGGTCGATATGCCGCTCGTGCACGCTAGGTAATCAGGCTGCACGCAGAGAAGCAACCAGTTCCCCCAAACTGGGGGCCGGATCGCCAAGCGAACCGGCCCATTCTTCTTCAAGACGAATCGTTTCCGGTCTCTGCACATCTTCTCTTATAGTTATGGTAGGTAATTGTCACTGAGGGCCACTCGCGATGCCGATCGCGCTTAGTTTTTTTCTGAAATATGCTTATCTGATTCTCTTTCTCTGGGTGCTCGTCGAGCAGTTCGGAGTGCCAATACCCAGCGTGCCCCTGCTTTTGACCGCGGGCACGCTTACCGCTACCCACCGGCTGAGTCTGCCGCTGGTGCTGATTTTTGTGACCCTGGGAAGCCTGGTGAGCGACAGCCTCTGGTATTTCATGGGTAGAAAATATGGCGGGGCAGTCGTCAAGCTCCTGTGCCGACTCTCCATGGAGAGCTCGACCTGCGTGCGTCGCACCGAACATTACTTCACCAAGCATGGAAGCGGAGCCCTGGTGCTGGCCAAATTCATTCCTGGGCTTGGCTCCGTTGCCGCGCCAATTGCCGGGCAGACCGGCATGAAGTATCGCTTCTTTGCAATCTTTGACACCGCTGGGATTCTTCTGTGGGCTCTGGCCTTTATCCTCAGTGGACGCTTCTTTGGAGACGTCTTGAAGCGAAACCCGGAGGCGCTCCAGTGGGTAGGGCATTTTGCCTTTCTGCTCTTCGTAATGCTGCTGATGGGCTTTTTCGTCTGGCGGTCGTTCCGGCAGCGAGCGTTTCTTCGTGAAATTTCCATGGCTCGCCTGGAGCCGCAGGAATTGAAGACCATGCTCGACCGCGAGCAGCCCGTCTATATTGTCGATCTGCGTCATCCACTCGACTATTTGCCTGATCCGCGAACCTTGCCCGGCGCAGTGCTGCTTACGCCTGACAGCCTAGTTCAGCAGAGCGACGAAATTCCACGCGACCGCGACGTGGTTCTCTTTTGCACCTGCCCCAGCGAGGCCACGGCGGCCAAGATGGCGCTGACCATCCGCAAGATGGGCATTTACCGTGTGCGCCCGCTGCGCGGAGGTTTTGATGAATGGAAGCGGCTCGGGTATCCGCTCGTTGAGATCCCGCCGCAGGCAGCCGCCTAGCCTGACAGGGCCATACACGACGGCTACACCTCCGAACAGAAACTTAAAGAAAGATTCGGCCCACCTTCCCCCTTCTTGTGCTAACTTCCAGAGACGTGCCACTGGCTACTTCTAATTCGGGGTTTGAGTGATGACCTGGACTGAAATATATTCGTGCGACGTTTGTGGCAAGGCGAAGAGCGAGGCGGCTGAGGACTGGTGGCTGGCCTGGAGCGAGACGCTCTCGCCCACGTCCGGTGATCCTAAGCAGCCGGTCTTGAAGGTTACGCGTTGGAACGCCTTCCTCTCGCATGACGCTGATGCTAAGCACCTGTGCGGCGCCCGCTGTGCGCAAACGATTATGGACCGCTGGATGCTCGCCAGGAATGAAGAGCACAACGACTGAGCTCTGAGTTCGCACCTGCAATGACAACCGGTCCTAATCTCTCAGCTCGCTGCCCCAATTTATCCACGGCGCATTAGTATGAAGTGTTGCGCTCTCCTGACCAGAGCGCTGGGGAAGATCATTGGCATACGACGACCTGAGAGAGTGGATCAAAAGGCTGGATAAGGACGGCGAACTTAGACGTGTCCGGCAAGAAGTCGACCCCATCCTCGAGATTGCAGAGATCACGGACCGCGCCTCGAAGTCCGGGAAAAAAGGCGGTGCGTCCGGCGGCGCGGCACTGCTCTTTGAGAACGTAAAAGGCTATCCCGGTGCGAGCGTCCTGATGAACCAGTTCGGCAGCGAGCGCCGCATGCGGCTGGCCCTCGAGGTCAACTCTTTGGATGAAATTGCGGGCCGCATTCGCGCGTTCATGGATATCAAATCGCCAGAGGGCTTCCTCGAAAAATTCAAGATGCTGCCCATGCTTGCCGAAGTCGGCAAGTTCTTCCCCAAAATCATCTCGGCTAAGGAAGCGCCCTGCAAGGAAGTTATCCACCGGGAAAACTTCAACCTCCTCGACTTTCCCGTCCTGCAGTGCTGGCCGCTCGACGGAGGCCGTTTTATTACGCTGCCTTGCGTGGTTACGCGTGATCCGAAAACTGGCAAGCGTAACATGGGCATGTATCGCATGCAGGTCTATGACAGCCAGACCACCGGCATGCACTGGCAGCGCCAGAAGAACGCCGCCGAACACTTGCGCGAACGCCTGCGCGCCGCGTGTGGATCGACCGCCGCCGCGCATGTCCAGGCTATGGCGGAGACAGCTGGAGGCACGACAAAGATCGCTCTGGGCGAGGTGAAGAACGACCGCCTCGAGGTCGCCGTTGCCATCGGAACTGACCCGGCTACTACCTTTTCCGCCATCGTTCCTGCGCCACCCGAGGTTGAGGAGTTCGTCATAGCCGGCTTCCTTCGCCAAAAGCCGGTCGAGCTGGTCAAGTGCGAAACGGTGGACCTCGAAGTCCCCGCGCACGCGGAGATCGTACTCGAAGGCTACGTCAAGCTCGACGAACTGCGCTCCGAGGGCCCCTTCGGCGACCATACCGGCTTCTACACGATGGAAGAGGAATATCCCGTCTTCCACCTCACCTCAATCACCCACCGCAAAGACCCGATATATGCCTCCACCATCGTCGGCAAACCGCCCATGGAGGATGGCTGGATGGGCAAGGCCGTCGAGCGCATCTTCCTCCCACTCATGCGCCTCACGCTGCCGGAGATCGTCGATATCAATCTGCCCGTCGAGGGCGTCTTCCACAACCTCATGATTGTCTCGATTCGCAAGAGCTACGCAGGCCAGGCTCGAAAAGTCATGAACGGAATCTGGGCTCTCGGCCAAGCCATGTTCACCAAGTGCGTCATCGTCGTCGATGAAGATTGTGATGTCCAAGACATTGGGGCAGTTACGCTGCGCGCGACCAACAACATCGATCCCGAGCGGGACATTCAGTTCACCCTGGGGCCAATCGATTCGCTCGACCATGCCTCCCGCCTGCCCAACTATGGCAGCAAGATGGGCATCGACGCTACCCGCAAATGGGCCGCGGAGGGCTTCACGCGCCCCTGGCCTCCCATGATCGAGATGGATGCAACTACCAAGGCGCGGGTAGATGCGATCTGGAAGAAGTTAGGAATTGACTGAGACTAGGGCGAAGTAAGACGTGGGAGAGAATCGGTGATTCAGACGACCTCCAATGATCGAACAACGATGGGATCAAGCTGCGCGTGCTCTTCTGGGGGAAGCTCCGCACCAGGATCTTCTGAGTGACTGCCTGACCATGCGCAAGATTATGCATGATGATGAAATCATCTGGTTTTAGTCTCGGCGCTCCGGTAGGAGAAGCGATGCACTAGAGCATCAAGACTCCTTGTTTGTTGGACTGCCTGTAGGGTTAACTGCGGAAGCGGGTTCTTCCCAGTCATCGTCCCAATTAATCTGCAATTCTTGCGTGCGGTCGAGAATCGCATCGCCGCGGGCCTCTCCGAAGTAGTCCCAGGCCCATTCCACAAAGGCTTCGATCTTCGCGCGGGTGGAGGTCAGCAGCGCGGCGTGCACCCCGATCCACGCCGCGAAGGCGACTACTCCTTCGAGTTCGTGGCGACGCTCTCCGACTTCGGCCACAGCCGAGTTACGTCCGATCATCGCCATGATGCCTTTATCTAAATAGTGGAACGGCTCTCTTGGCTTACCCACAATGTCCAGCAGGATATTTTTCGCGCACCACTTGCCGGATTGTTCTGCCACAGAGCCAAGCTGGGGCAGCGGATTATCGTCCTTGCCCACGATATTGGCAAAGTCCCCCAGGGCATAAACGCCTTCGAAACCGGGCACAGTAAGGTCAGCCTGGACATCAATGCGGCCGCCATTTCCTGTCTCGCACCCAAGGTTGCTTGATAAAGACGCAGCCTTAAGCCCTCCCGCCCAGATGACAGTGTGCGTCAGCACTCGGGTGCCGTCTGAGAGCACAACGTGCCCGCTCCCGACCTCCTTCACCTTTGTATGCAAGCGAAGTTGCACCCCTCGTTGCTCAAGCATTTTAGCGGCGTATGTCTGAGCCGCAGGCGAAAAGCCGCTCAACACCGCATGGCCTCCATCTACTAGAAGTATCTGCCCCTGATCCACGGCAAGATCCTTGTACGCCTGGTTGCGGGTCTTTCTCTTCAGCGACGACTGCAGCATATCCCCGAACGCACCTGCCATCTCCGTGCCCGTAGGGCCAGCCCCCACGATGACAAAGTTTAGCGCCCCCTTTGCAATGAGCGACGGGTCGCGATCCGCAGATTCGACCATGGCCAGGATGCGTGAGCGTAGCCGCTGGGCGTCCTGCAGTGAGTACAGTGGATAGCTGTGCTCGTTTGCTCCCGGTGTACCGAAGAAGTTTGCCTGCGAGCCGGCCGCCAGCACCAGATAGTCGCCCTGGTATTGCTGACCTTGGGCCGTTTGCACCGTGCGCGTGCTGAGATCGATCGAGACGACCTCCGTCATTTTCACGTCCACGTTGGAGTGGCCGATAAGAGTGCCGCGCAAATTGAACGCGATATTGCTTGGAGAGAGGATAGCGGTTGCCACTTGATAGAGCAACGGTTGGAACTGCTGATAGTTGTTCTTGTCGAGCAGCGTGATTTGAACATGCGGATTAGAAGCGAGCTTGCGGGCACAGTTCAGGCCGGCGAATCCACCACCCACAATCACGATGTGCTTCACGCTGTTCCCCTTTCACTCAATGCATGGGATGCTTTGTTATCGGCAACTGGCGTTCGCCTTCAGTATAGACACATGTTGTCGTGGCCACGACGGTCACGCCATCCGCATTCTTCGCATAACTTAAGATCCAGGCCCTGACAGAGCGAAACGGGCAGCATCTTGGATGCCATTTTTGATTAGGGCGTGTTAACACTAACGGAGTGCTTCGATGATGAGAGCGAAACAGAGGAAGGCCAGGAAGATGCAGTCCAGTTTCTCGAAACGGGAGAAGATGCGGCGGTAGCCCTTCAATCGGCGGAAGA